>JAMWZG010000544.1:822-1448 GCA_024304855.1 Paracoccaceae bacterium | reverse complement strand
GATCGGGTCCGATCCTGGCGGTCGCACTGGTTGTGGGGCTTGGCATCGCGTTCTTTCAGGCGCTCACGCAGATCCAGGAGATGACGCTGACCTTCGTGCCCAAGATCGTTGCGATTTTCCTGGGACTGCTGGCGTCCAGCCCGTTCATCTATTCCACGTTGCGCCACTTGTCCGATCGCGTTTTCGACCTGATCGCCAGCGGATCGATCTGATGCCGCGCCTGCTGTCACATGCACTGGTTCTTGCGCTGATCATCGGCAACGCGACCTCGATGGCGCAGGCCGATTGGGGCGCGTTCTATCTTGGATCGCCCTCGGCGGAACCACGCCGTCAGGCAGCAGCCCCGTCTGACCGGACGGGCATGCACCCGACAGAACGGGCCGGAACACGTCCACGGCTCTTGCCGATGGCGAACGGTGACGGACGGCAGGTTCCACGCCCTTTCGGCAGCGCGGCACTCGACACCCGTGCCCGCTGCGTGGCGGAAATACTGCGCGCACAGGAACGATACGGCATCCCCGATAACATCCTTTTGGGAATCGGGTTGCAGGAGGCCGGTGTATCCCGTGACGGGGGCCTGACGGTCTGGCCATGGGCGGTGAATGCTGCGGGTGAAGGGCGGATCT
>JAMWZG010000544.1:0-812 GCA_024304855.1 Paracoccaceae bacterium | reverse complement strand
AATCAGGCCGCGGCGATGGCCTGGGTCCGGGACCGACAGGCGATGGGCGTGCAATCAATCGATGTCGGCTGCATGCAGATCAATCTGCATTGGCACCCGGATGCCTTTACGGATCTGGAACAGGGTTTCGATCCGGTCGTGAATGTCGATTATGCAGCCCGTTTCCTGCACAACCTGCACGGTGAAACAGGCGACTGGATGCGTGCGGCCGGCGCCTATCATTCGCGCACCCCTGATCGGGCGGCAGTCTATCTTGCCGCGCTTCGCCGCAATGTCGCTGTGGCCAATGACAGGATCGCTGCGTTCCGCGGCATGGTCGGCGCCGAGACACTCGAGCCCATGCCCGGCCTTGTCCTGCGCACGGCCGCACCTGTTTCGGATGGCGCTCAGGCAGCAGCGCCGCTCCCGCAGACCCCGTGGACCCATGGCCACTGGTCGACGGGTCCGCAGGACGCTGGCGGGGTCTACGGTATTTACAGCCGTGCTCAACTGGAGCCTGTGCTGCCCCAATTCCTGCAAGATTTCTGACGGAGCGCAGAATGGCGACCTCATCATCCCGACAGGACCGCAACGACCGCATGGTCGCCTTTGGTTTCGCCAACCGCGACGTCGCTTTCGCCATCGGTGTGACACTTGTGTTGGGCATGCTGTTCGTCCCCTTGCCCCCCGTGATCCTTGACTTCGGGCTGGCCGTATCGCTGTCGCTTTCCGTGCTGATCCTGATGGTCGCGCTCTGGATCCCAAGGCCGCTGGAATTCAACAGCTTTCCGACATTGCTTCTGGTTGTGACAATGCTGCGGCTTGCCCTGAAC
>JAMWZG010000543.1 GCA_024304855.1 Paracoccaceae bacterium | reverse complement strand
TGAAACTGGGCGAGGGTCTGGTGGGCCGCGTCGCCCGCTCGGGCAGCATCATCAACACCGCCAACGCCCCGCAGGAAAAGGGCTTCCGCTTCATGCCCGAAACCGGCGAGGAGATTTATTCCTCGTTCCTCGGTGTTCCGATCCAGCGCCTCGGTGAAAAACTGGGCGTTCTGGTCGTGCAGTCCCGACAGGCGCGCGAGTTTTCCGGCGATGAGGTCTACGCCCTCGAAGTCGTCGCCATGGTGCTGGCCGAAATGACCGAACTGGGCGCGTTTCAGGGCGAAGGTGCCGCCCTCTCTGCCCGCCACCAGCAATCCGTCCTGATCCGTGGCACCACCGCGCAGGAAGGTGCGGCCGAGGGCCATGTCTGGCTCCATGAACCCCGCGTCGTGGTCACGAACCCGATCTCCGAAGACCCGCACAAGGAACTCGAACGCCTGCACGATGCCGTGGGCCAGCTCCGCCTCAGCGTCGATGAGCTGCTGGCCACCACCACCGGCGACAAGGACCAGACCGAGGTGCTCGAAGCCTATCGCATGTTCGCCCATTCCAAGGGCTGGATGCGCCGGATGGAGGAGGACATCGCCCGCGGCCTCACCGCCGAGGCGGCGGTGGAAAAGGAACAGTCCAACGCCCGCAACCGGATGGAGCAAGTCACCGACGCCTATTTGCGCGAACGACTGCACGATCTGGATGACCTCTCGAACCGCCTGCTGCGCATCCTGACCGGACAGGGCAAGGAAACCGGCGCGGCCATGCCCACCGACCCCATCCTTGTCGCGCGCAACATCGGCCCCGCCGAACTGCTGGACTATGGCCGCAGCCTGCGCGGCATCGTGCTGGAAGAAGGCTCCGTCGGCTCGCACGCCGCCATCGTCGCCCGTGCCCTCGCCATCCCGCTGGTGATCCGCGCGGCCCGCATCACGACCGAGGCGCTGAACGGCAATCTCATCATGGTCGATGGCGATCAGGGCGTCGTCCACCTGCGCCCCGAAGACACCGTCGCCGCCGCCTTCCGCGACAAGATCGCGATGCAGGCCCAGGCGCAGGAACGCTACACCTCGATCCGCGACAAACCCGCGCTCACCCCCTGCGGCCGCACCATCGGCTTGCACATGAACGCAGGCCTCATGGCCGACCTGCCCAGCCTCGCCGGCTCCGGCGCCGAAGGCGTCGGCCTCTTCCGCACGGAACTGCAATTTCTGGTCCGCAACCAGATGCCCAAACGCTCGGAACTCTCCGCGCTCTACTCCCGCGTGCTGGATGCCGCCCAGGGCAAGCGCGTCGTTTTCCGCACCCTCGACATCGGCTCGGACAAGGTGCTCCCCTATATGAAGCCCAATGACGAGCCGAACCCCGCCTTGGGCTGGCGCGCCATCCGCGTGGGCCTCGACAAACCGGGCGTCATGCGGATGCAGCTCCAGGCCCTGATCCGCGCCGCCCATGGCCGC
>JAMWZG010000542.1 GCA_024304855.1 Paracoccaceae bacterium | reverse complement strand
GCGCAGCACCATCGTCCGCGCCGCCACCCCGGCCAGATTGTCCAGCCCCGCCCCGAATCCCTGCCGGTAGCCCTCGGTCATATCCGCCGCCAGCGACGCCAGTTGCACCGTCACCGCGATCCGGGCACCCGCTGCGACCTCCGCAATCTCGGCCGTCACCAACGCCGCCGATTGCGTCACACCCTCACAGCCGATCACCTCGGAATTCACGCTCAGACGCGGCGCATCCAGTTCCAGCCAGCGGATCTCGCAGCGGATGTCCGGCTCCCCGGCCACCCGGCACAGCGACAGCTCGCGCCCGCCCACCCGCGTGTCCGCCTCCAGAAAATCCACCGTGACCCCCGGCGCAGGCGGTGCCCAGATGGCGCGCGCCGCAGGCGCGCTCCAGGCCTCCCACAACGTCGCCGCAGGCACCGCGACCTCGCGCGAAAACGCCAGCGTGGCGAAATCCGCGCTCATTCCGCCAGCCCCATGGCATAGCGTTCCAACTGCGTGGCCACCGTGCCCCAACCGTCGTGAAAGCCCATCTCCTCATGCGACTGGCGCGCCGCAGGGGTCCGGTGCCGGGCAATCGCGGTATAGACCGTGCCCCCCTCAGGCGCATCCGCCAGCAGCAGGATCGCCGTCATGAACGGCTCCGGCGCGGGCTTCCAACCCTCGGTATAGGCATCCGTAAAGACCAGCTTTTCCTGCGGCACCACTTCCAGATAGACACCCTTGTTGTCCATCACATGGCCCTCGACCTCGAACACCGTGTTGAACCGCCCGCCGACCCGCAGATCAATCTCCACCGCCGTCACCTTATGCGGCGCGGGGATGAAGAAATGCGGGATATGCGCGGGCATGGTCCAGCAGTCCCAGATCACCCGGCGCGGCGCCGCCAGCACACGGGTAAAGCTCAGGTCGGTTTCAGGGTCCAGATCCATCTCGCGCGTCATTCCTTGTCCTCCTTCACAAGCTGCATCACATAGGCATCCAGCCGGTCCAGCCGCCCCTCCCAGATGGCGCGCTGCTCCTCCAGCCAGGTCCGCATCGGCACCAAAGCCTCGGGCACCATGGCGCAGGTCCGCACCCGCCCATCCTTGGCCGTGGCGATCAGCCCCGCCTCCTCCAGCACCGCCAGATGCCGCATCACGGTCGGCAGCCGCAGCCCCGTGGGCGCAGCCAGGGCCGTCACCGGCAAAGGCCCCGCCGCCAGCCGCGTCAGGATCGCGCGCCGCGTCGGGTCCGCCAGCGCGTGAAAAAGCAGCGACAGGTCAGGATCATGCTTAGCCATATGACTAACCATGCACACATCAAACCGGCTGCGCAAGAGAATACTTCGTCAATCGGCTAAGTTTTGCCACAACTCACGGCAAGGGCGACACGCCGATCACCACCGGATGCAGCATCAGAAGCGCCAGATACAGCACCACCCCCGCCGCCAGTCGCAGCGCATCCCCGCTCCGCCAGA
>JAMWZG010000541.1 GCA_024304855.1 Paracoccaceae bacterium | reverse complement strand
GCATGGACCAGCCAGGACCGCCCGCGCAGCGCGGGCGCAAACTGGCGGAGGTTTACGGGTCAGGCGCGGCAGGGTCAAGTGACAGCGTGCCGCAAAGTCATGGCCGGCGCGGTCTGGCCGCAGCGGCGCGGTGGCGGGCAGGGCGGTTGCCCCCGGTGGGCGGACATACTATGTGTCCCCTTTGTGACAACGCCGGGGATGGGCAGTATGGATATGCGCGACAGGGTCAATGCGGCCCTCAAACAGGCCATGAAGGACAAGGCGGTGGACCGTCTGTCCACGCTTCGACTGATCAATGCGGCGATCAAGGACCGGGACATTGCCGCGCGTGGCGATGGCGACTCGGAAGGTGTGGGTGATGCCGAGGTTCTGGCGATCCTGGGCAAGATGTCCAAGCAGCGGATGGAAAGCGTGCGCGCCTATGAAGAGGGTGGCCGCGTCGATCTGGCCGAGCGCGAGCGGGCCGAGATTGCGGTGATCGAAGAGTTTCTGCCGCGCCAGTTGACCGCCCCCGAGATCGAGGCCGCCGTGAGCGAGGCGATTGCGACAACGGGGGCCAGCTCGATTCGCGACATGGGCAAGGTGATGGGCGAGTTGAAGGCCAAATACACAGGTCAGATGGATTTCGGCACCGTGGGGCCGATGATCAAGACAAGGCTGAGCTGAGGCGGATCAACCGCCGCTGCGCGCGCTGGTCAGGTTTTGTCTGGAGTCAGACCGGCGCGTCGGCCTTGCTGAGGCGCAACGCCTCGGAAAGTTCATTGAACAGATCCTTGCGCTCCTCCTCGGACAGGAAGGCGCCGATTTCGACCGTGCGGCCGTTGCCCGTCAGGGTGACGTAGAAGGGCACGGGCCCGCCCTGCGGGTGCAATTCGGCCCGCGCCCAGTAGCTGTTGCAATCCCATTCCTGCCGGTCGCCCTTGGGGTTGGTGCGGGTCAGGTGGATGTGACCGGGATCAAGGGTCAGCTCCTCGAGGATATTGCCGTCGCGGTAGCTGCGTTCCAGCCCCCACCAGACCGCCGCCACAGCCGCCATGAGAAAGGGCAGCAGCCCCCACATCACCACCGTGCCCAGCAGCGGGTAGAGCGGGATGGTGATCATCGTGAAGGTCGCCAGCACAAAGGCCGCCATGCCCCGCCGGGGCAGGGAACGGTGCGGCCACAGGCGCAGGCTGCGGGCATGGTCGGGGGTGTCGGTCCAGGTATAGGGCATATGTCCGGGGTCTTGCTGTGGATGATGCAAACCTAGCCTCTGGGGCGGATCAGTAAACCCCGGACTGGCGGCGCGATCTGTCGCAGAGACCATCACGCGGCTGCCAGAAGCGGTCATGAAAAAGGGCCCCCGGAGGGGCCCTTTTGTCGTGTCAGTGCCGTGCCTTAGTGGGCGTGGCTCTTGTCCCAGTCTTCCCGCTTGGGCAGCTGCTCGAACGTATGTTCGGGCGGCGGGCAGGGCAGGGTCCA
>JAMWZG010000540.1 GCA_024304855.1 Paracoccaceae bacterium | reverse complement strand
CACGCTCGAGGAAGTGGGCCAGCAGTTCAGCGTGACCCGCGAACGCATCCGCCAGATCGAGGCGAAGGCCCTGCGCAAGCTCAAACACCCCAGCCGCTCGCGCAAGCTGCGCAGCTTCCTGGACGGTTGAAGCGCGACAGTGACCGGGATCAAGGGGCGGCGGGCAACCAGCCGCCCCTTTGCCTATCACGCATCTGTGTCATGGCGATGTTTTACTCGCCTGTCCTGATGCCCTACCATCCAGTTCAGGTTGACCCTACCGGAGACTGCCAATGCCCCGTCTTGCCGTTCTGACCCTCGCCGCCGCAACGGTGCTGTCCGGTCCCGCACTGGCCTTTCAACCGCTGATCCAGCTCGAGGTGCGCCCCACCTCCGCCCCTGCCACATTCGAAGTGATCGAAAGCCGTGGTGCGGGCCCCGCGCATATCTGGTGCGTGGCGGCTGACCATGCCCGCCATGCGCTTGGCGCGACGGGCACGCAGCGCCTCGATGTGATCGCAGCCCTCGGCGCCAGCCAGACCAAGCCGGGCAGCAAGGCTGTCACCTTCACGTTGAACGCAGCGGACTCCGCCGCGACCAACAGCCTGACGCCGGGGATGCTCGGCGGTCTTCTGCTTTCGGTGCGCACCGATGGCGCCAGCATGAGCGTGGTGCAGGCGCAGCAATATTGCACCGATCATATCGACCTGCCCTGACCCGTGGGCAGCGCAACCGCAGCACACAGGAAAGCCCTCGCGCCATGACCCGTCTTGCCCGTCTCGCCCTTCTGGCCTGTGTCACAAGCCTTGCCACGCAGGCGCAGGCCTATCGTCCGGGCTTTGATCTGACCGTGATCCCGGTGCAGGCCAGCGCCGAATTCGAAGTGGTGCAGGAACATGCCGCCGGCCCCCGTCAGGTCTGGTGCGCCGCGGCCGAACATGGGCGCGACGTGCTGCGCCTGCCGACCGCGACGCGGCTTTACATCGCGCGCGGTCGCGCGCCCAGCGAATTGGCCGGCGGACGGATGACCGTGCGCTTCAGCCCAACTCCCGTGGCCCCGGTGGCGCCGCCGCAGGACAGCCCTTATACGATCTCGCTGCGCGATGTCGGTTTCTCGCTCTCGATCGGCCATGCCCGGTCCTATTGCGATGACCGGATCGAGGATCTGTTCGACCGCTTCTGACACCGCTCAAGCCGTCACGAAAACCTCTTGAAATCAACGCTTTTCCCGGCGATCTTCACGCTATGGCGAAAAGGCCACGCTCATGTTGCGGTCCGATTTTCCTGCTACCCAAACCCTAGTGGCTGTCCTATAGTGCCTGTGGATAAGTAGGGGGCCAACCCTACAATCAGAGGCAGAGACAAGATAGAGGGGGCCAGCCATGCGCTGTCCGTTTTGCGGAAATATCGACACCCAGGTGAAGGATTCACGTCCCGCCGAGGACCACGTCTCGATCCGGCGGCGGCGCTTCTGCCCGGCCTGTG
>JAMWZG010000054.1 GCA_024304855.1 Paracoccaceae bacterium | reverse complement strand
GTCGATCAGAATCCATTTCTTGTCGATATCCGCCGGAGTAGCAGAAAAGGTTTTCATTGCGGGGTTACCCTTGTTCAGTTCGGGACATGACCCGGAATGGCCCTGTCCAATGCGATTGCGGGGTTATATCCGCAAGCAACGCATAGTCAAGCGGTCTGCGCCGGGATTAGTTGTTCAAAAACAATGGGTTGCAAAATAGGTATTATAATACCCCATGTTTGTCACGCCGCAGGCGGGATCGAATAGGTCATCGAGGCCCTGGCGACCGGCGCCTCCATCCCTTCGGAGAAGAGCAGCACATCCCCCACCGCCAGCACGCGGCCCAGTTTCAGCAGGCGGCATTTGGCAATCAGATCCACCCCTGCGGCCGGTTTGCGCATGAAATCGAAACTGGCGTTGGTGGTCACAGCCAGCGCGCGCGGTCCGATCATCGCAAGGATGGCAAGATAGATCGCCACATCCGCCAGCGCGAACATCGACGGGCCCGAAACCGTGCCGCCGGGGCGCAGGTGACGCTCGGCCACGTTCAGGCGCATGGTGATTTCCATCGGGGCGACATCCTCGACGGTGAAATCGGCGGCGACCTGGGGGAACACCTCCTTGATGAAGTGCTCCAGCTCTGCGCGTGTCATTTTCAATGCTATGCTTCCCTCCCTCTCTCTTTATGCGCTAGACTTGGCCGGAACATCGCGGGAGGACAAGATGCCATTGCTGGAACGTCACGACACAGGGGCCGTGGCCCATCTGCGCATGAATGCGCCCGAGAAGCTGAATGCGCTGTCGGATGCCATGCTGGCCGCGTTGCAATCCGAATTCGACGCGCTGGCCACGGATCGCAGCATTCGCGCCATCGTTCTGTCCGGTGAGGGCAAGGCTTTCTGCGCGGGGCATGATCTGAAGGAGATGACGGCGGGTCGTCAGGCCGAGGATGGCGGGGCCGCTTATTTCAAGGATCTGTTCGACCGCTGCGCGCGGATGATGATGTCGATCCAGAACCTGCCCCAGCCCGTGATCGCGCAGGTGCATGGGATCGCGACGGCGGCCGGGTGTCAGCTGGTGGCCAGTTGCGACATGGCCGTGGCGGCGGAAGGCACGCGCTTCGGGGTGAACGGGGTGAATATCGGGCTTTTCTGCTCGACCCCGATGGTGGCCCTGACCCGCAATATCCCGCGCAAACAGGCCTTCGAGATGTTGACGACCGGCCAGTTCATTCCGGCTGCGCGGGCCGAGGCGCTGGGGCTGGTCAACAAGGTGGTGCCGCCCGAGGATCTGGAGCAGGAGGCGGCGGCGCTGGCCGCGATGGTGGCGGAAAAGCTGGGGGCTGCGGTCAAGATCGGCAAGCAGGCCTTTTATGCGCAGATCGGCATGAGCACGGCCGAGGCCTATGATTACACCGGCGACGTGATGGTGCAGAACATGCTTTACCGCGATACGGCCGAGGGAATCAGCGCCTTTCTGGAGAAGCGCCACCCGGAGTGGTCGCAGTAAACAGCGGCGGCCGCGCCACGGTCCATGGGGGGGCATCGGCAAAACCGCGCCTGCGCTGTGCGGGTTCTTGCCGAAACGGCCAAAGATGGGGCGAATTTGCGCGAATGTTTCCCGCTTGCGGCCCCATCTTTTCCACATTTGCCTCTAGGCCGCCGCAAATATCCCTGATACTGATCTCACTTGCGGGATGCACACTCGCATAACTGAAACGGGTGTGGGTCACCTCCGGCAGTTTCCCTCCAGGTCAGCCTCTCTCTGACCGCCGAAACATGATACGGGTGACCCACTCGACCCCCCTCCTCCGCGCCAGACGATCGTCACCCTTTTCAAAGCCATGCTCTTGGCCTAGATCAGCGTCATGGACAAAACCCTTCATATCATCGGCGGCGGCATGGCCGGATCAGAGGCCGCCTGGCAGGCCGCCAACATGGGCCTGCGCGTCGTCATTCACGAGATGCGCCCCAAGGTCGGCACATTCGCCCATCGCACCGGCCATCTGGCCGAGATGGTCTGTTCCAACTCCTTCCGCTCGGATGATGACGAGCAGAATGCCGTGGGTCTGCTGCATTGGGAGATGCGCGCGGCGAACGGGTTGATCATGCAGATGGCGCAGAAACACCGCCTGCCGGCTGGCGGGGCGCTGGCCGTGGACCGCGATCCCTTTGCCGAATCCGTGACAGCCGCCCTGATGGCGCATCCGAATGTGACGGTGGAGTATGACGAGATCACCGCCCTGCCCGAGCACGGCCATTGGATCATCGCGACCGGCCCGCTGACAAGCGAAGGGCTGGGCCGCGCCATTGCCGCCGAGACAGGAACCGATGCGCTGGCCTTCTTCGATGCCATCGCGCCGATCGTCTATGCCGACAGTATCGACATGTCCGTGGCATGGGAGCAGTCCCGCTATGACAAGGGTGAGACGGAGGCCGAGCAAAAGGCCTATATCAACTGCCCGATGACGCGGGATGAGTATGAGGCGTTCATCGACGCGCTGCTGGCCGCCGACAAGACCGAGTTTCACGAGGGTGAGACGGCGGGCTATTTCGACGGCTGCCTGCCCATCGAGGTGATGGCCGAACGCGGGCGGGAAACGCTGCGCTTTGGCCCGATGAAACCCGTGGGCCTGACCAATCCGCATCAGCCCGATGTGAAACCCTATGCGGTGGTGCAGCTGCGCCGGGACAATGCGCTGGGAACGCTCTATAACATCGTGGGCTTTCAGACCAAGATGAAATACGGGGCGCAAGCCGCTGTTTTCAAGATGATTCCCGGCCTGCAAGAGGCGAGTTTTGCGCGGCTTGGCGGGATTCACCGCAACACATTCATCAACTCGCCCACGCTGCTGGACGATCAGATGCGCCTGCGCTCGCGCCCTCATATCCGCTTTGCCGGGCAGATCACGGGGGTGGAGGGCTATGTCGAAAGCGCCGCCATGGGCCTTCTGGCGGGGCGCATGGCCGCGGCGGAGATTTTGGGGCAGCCGACCGTCACCCCGCCGCAGGACAGCGCGATGGGCGCCTTGATCCATCACATCACCGGCGGGGCCGAGGCCAAGACGTTTCAGCCGATGAACGTGAACTTCGGCCTCTTCCGCCCGGTGGACGGGTTGAAACATGGGCGTCGCGGGCGCAAGGATCGCTACAAGGCCTATACCGACCGGGCCAAGGCGGCCTGGCTGGCCTGGCTTGATCAGTCCAATGCCGTCGCGGCAGAGTGACCATGGCGATGCGCGGATCACCTTCGGCGCACAAGTCTTTGAATGTCTGAGACGATCACCACACGCTTTGCCCCGTCACCGACCGGGCCGCTGCATCTGGGCCATGCCTATTCCGCCAGTCTGGCGCATGACATGGCGCGGGCGGCCGGGGGGAGGTTCCTGCTCCGGATCGAGGATATCGACCAAAGCCGCGCCCGCCCGGAGTGGGAGGCGCTGATTGCCGAGGATCTGCGCTGGCTGGGCCTTGCCTGGGATGGGCCGGTGATGCGGCAGTCAGAGCGTCTGCCCGCCTATCGCGCGGCGCTGCTGGCCTTGTGGCGGCGCGGGCTGATCTATCCCTGCACCTGCACAAGGCGGGATATTCTCGAGGCCGCCTCGGCCCCGCAGGAGGGGGCGCCGCCCGCGATCGGGCCGGATGGTCCGGTCTATCCCGGACTGTGCCGCCATGTGCCGGACGGCAGCGACAGTCTGCCCGATGCGGCGCTGCGCCTGAACATGGCGCTGGCTGTCGCGACGCTGCATGCGCCTGTGCAATTCCGCGAAACGGGCGTCAGGAGCGGGCTGCATGTCATTGATCCTGAACATCTTGTCCGAGATGTCGGCGATGTGGTTCTGGCCCGGCGCGAGATGGGCACTTCCTATCATCTGGCGGTGGTGGTGGATGATGCGGCCCAAGGCGTGACCCATGTGACGCGGGGCGAAGACCTGTTCGCCGCCACGCAGATCCATGTGCTGTTGCAACATCTGCTGGCGCTGCCGGTGCCGGTCTATCACCATCACCGGCTGATCCGCGACGATCACGGCAAGCGTCTGGCCAAGCGCGACGATGCCCGCGCCATCCGCAGTTACCGCGAGGACGGTCTGAGCCCGGCCGAGGTGCGCGCGCTCTATTCTGCCTGAGCCTGTGCTTTCATCGTTCTGAAAATAATCAATATTATCCGGTCAGCCGGGCATCGGCGCCATCAGTTCCACTTCGACGCCATCCTGCACCGAGGTATAGAAACAACTGCGCCGGTTGGTGTGGCAGGCGGGGCCGGTCTGGCGCACCCGCAGCAGCAGGCAATCGCGGTCGCAATCAAGGCGCAGATCCACCAGTTCCTGCACATGGCCGCTGCTCTCGCCCTTGATCCAGAAGGACTGGCGCGAGCGGCTCCAATAGGTGACGCGGCCGGTCTCGAGCGTTTGCGCGATGGCGGCTGCGTTCATCCAGGCCATCATCAGCACCTCGCCCGTGGCATCGTCCTGTGCGATGGCCGGGATCAGGCCTGCGTCATTGTAGATCAGGCTGGCGGGATCAAATTTCATGACAAAACCTTTTGCATCGGGCGCTTGCGGGCCTATTTAAGAGCAAGAGCCGGAAAGGGAAAGCCATGAGCGGCGAGACAGATCTGATCAAGCTTTATTCCGCGCGCATTCTGGCGCTGGCGGCGGACATGCCGCATACCACGCGGCTGGCGGCACCGGATGCCACGGTCAAGCGGCGCTCGCCGCTGTGCGGATCGACCGTGACGGTGGATGTGGTCCTGCGCGACGGGCGGATCGCGGAATATGCGCAGGATGTGAAGGCCTGTGCGCTGGGTCAGGCGGCGGCGGCGGTTGTCGGGCGGTCGGTGATCGGCTGCACCCGCGCGCAGATCGACGCCGCGTTGGCCGAATTGAAGGCGATGCTGACGGCAGATGGCCCGACCCCCGCCGCCCCCTTCGACGGGCTTGAGGTGCTGCGCCCGGCGCGGGATTACAAGAACCGCCACGCTTCGATCCTGCTGGCGCTGCAAGCCACGGCCGAGGCGATGGAGACCGCCGAAAAGGCACGCTGCGCCTGACAGTCCCTGATCCCGGATAAAAAAACCGCCGCGCTTCCAGAGGAAGGCGGCGGAAAGTGGCGTGTTCTGGTCTGTTCGGTGGAGGGTCACGGCCGGGGATGGCCATGGTGACAATGGAACAGGCAGTATCCGTCAGGCTCGCATCGGATTGGGACAGAGATGCGAGGCGCCACCGGACCAGAACCGCAGGCAGAAAGCGGTCTCCCTCTCAGGAGAAGTTGGGAAGATGCAGGCCGACCACAAGGATCACCATCAGGGCCATGGCCCCGATCGCATCCGACAGCAGCGTATCGCGTGAACGGGTGACGGCGTCTTTGATCTGCTCAATCATCGGTCTGTCCTTTCCCTTGGGTCTATCTGTATCTGTTGCTCCTTTGTTCTCATATTCTTTACCGCCTGTAAAGAACTTTGTGAGAACATTTGAGAACAAATCAGGATTAGACATAGAAAGGCGGATCAACCCACCGAAATCAGGCGAATGGCACGGTCCTGTTCCATCAGCCACAAGAGGACACGCGCCGCCTGCCCTCGGGCCGTGGTCAGGGCGGGATCATCGGTCAGGAGCTTGCGCGCATCTGTCTGCGCCACGGCCATCAGCGCGGCCTGACGTTCCAGATCGGCCACGCGGAACCGGGGCAGGCCGGATTGCGCCGTGCCGATCAGGTCGCCTGCGCCGCGCATCTCCAGATCGGTTTCGCTGATGCGGAACCCGTCCTCGGTATCTCGCAGCGTGGTCAGGCGACGCTCTGCCGTCTCGGACAGCGGCGGGCGGTAGAGCAGCAGGCAGGTGGAGGCGCCGGCGCCGCGCCCCACACGCCCGCGCAGCTGATGCAACTGGGCCAGACCGAAAATCTCGGCCTGTTCGATGACCATGATCGTGGCGTTGGGGACGTTCACCCCGACCTCGATCACGGTCGTGGCCACCAGAACGGCCGTCTTGCCCGCCTGAAAGGCGGCCATGGCGGCATCCTTGTCGGCGGCCGGCATCTGGCCGTGGACAAGGCCGACATTGCCCTCGCCCAGCGTGGCGCGCAGATGTTTGAACCGTTCCTCGGCGGCGGTCATGTCCACCGCTTCGCTCTCCTCGACCAGCGGGCAGACCCAATAGGCCTGCCGCCCGTCAAGGATCGCGCGGCGCAGATGGGCGATGACCTCCTCGATCCGTCCGGCCGAGACCATGGCCGTCTTGATCGGCTGGCGTCCCGGCGGTTTCTCATCCAGCACGGAGACATCCATGTCGCCATATTGGGCCAGGGCCAGCGACCGGGGGATGGGCGTGGCCGTCATCACCAGAACATCGGCCTGCGCGCCCTTCTGCCCCAGTTCCAGCCGCTGCCGCACACCGAAGCGGTGCTGCTCATCCACCACGGCCAGCCGCAGATCGGCAAATTCCACATCCTTCTGGAATACCGCATGGGTGCCCAGCAGGATCTGGATGTCGCCCTTCGCCAAAGCCTCGAGCTTGGCGCGGCGTTCGGCGCCCTTGTCGCGGCCGGTCAGGATCTCCAGCACAACGCCCGCATCTTCGGCCATGGGGCGCAGGCTTTCCAGATGTTGCCGGGCGAGGATCTCGGTCGGGGCCATCATGACGCCCTGCCCGCCCGCTTCGACCGCGATGAGCAGCGACAGGAAGGCCACCAGCGTCTTGCCCGCGCCGACATCGCCCTGCAACAGGCGGTTCATCCGCAGGGGCGCGGCCATGTCGCGGGCAATCTCCTCGATCGCGCGCATCTGGGCGCCGGTCGGCGCATAGGGCAGCGCGGCCATCACGCGCGATTGCAGCTGGCCGGTGCCATGGCTCTCGCGGCCCTTGGCGCGGCGCAGCGTGGCGCGGGCCAAGGCCAGCGTCAGCTGATGGGCCATCATCTCGTCATAGGCCAGGCGTTCGCGGGCGGGCGCGGTGGCGGCCAGATCCTCGGGGCGCGCGGGCGCATGGGCCTGTCGCACGGCCTCGGCCCAGTCGGGCCAGCCGGCGCGGCGCTTCTGCTCGGGGTCGATCCATTCGGCCAGTTGCGGCAGGCGCGTCATGGCGGCCTGCGCGGCCTTGAACATCTGCTTCTGACTGACCCCCGCCGTCAGGGGATAGACCGGCTCGAAGGCGGGGATCTCGCCCGCTTCCTCGGGGCGCAGGATGTGGTCGGGATGGACCATCTGGGCGATGCCGTCGAAGAGTTCGACCCGACCCGAGACCACGCGCGTCTGCCCGGTCGGCAATTGCTTTTGCAGGTAATCGCCACGCGCGTGGAAGAAGACAAGCTGGAAGGTGGTCGCCGCATCCTCGACCACGATCCGGTAGGCCCCGGATTTGGTGCGGGGCGGGTTATGCTTGCCGATCACCACCTCGACCGTGACGACCTGCGGCAGAACCGCATCACGGACCGAGGCGCGGCGCGCCCTGTCCACGCCGGAATGCGGCAGGGTGAAGATCAGATCGCGCGGCCGCGTAATCTGCACCTGTTCCAGCAGTTGCGCGGTCTTGGGCCCCACGCCCTCCAGCGTTTCGATCCCGGCAAAAAGCGGGAAGAGGGCGACGGGCCGCCCGCTCATGCCGCTCCGATCAGGCTCAGCCAGCCATCCTCGTCCAGCGTCTCGATCCCCAGTTCCGCAGCCTTCCTGGCCTTTGATCCGGCACCGGGACCGGCCACCAGTATATCGGTCTTGGCGCTGACCGAACCTGCCACTTTCGCCCCCAGCGCCTCGGCCCTGGCCTTGGCTTCGGCGCGGGTCATCTTCTCGAGCGTGCCGGTGAAGACGATGGTTTTGCCCGCAACGGGGCTGTCTTCGGCAGCGACGCGGCGTGCGGCGCCCACGCGCAGATGCGCCACGAGACGGTCGATGCTCTGCCGCTCCGCCGCCTGCGCGAAGGCGGTGACAAGGGCACGGGCCATGACCGGGCCGACACCGTCGATCGACATGAGGTCATCCCAATCCGGCCCGGTCTGCGGCGCGGCCCCATCCATGGCGGCGACAAAGCTGTCCCATGTGCCGTAATGGGAGGCGATCAGGTTCGAGGCCGCCTCTCCTACATGGCGGATGCCGAGGGCGAAGAGCAGCCGGCCGAAGGGGATGTCCCGCTTGTCGTCGATGGCCTGAAACAGATTGGTTGCACTGCGTTCGCCCCAGCCTTCGCGATTCTTCAACCGGGAGAGATTACCCTCATCCCGTTGACGAAGCGTGAAGATGTCTGCCGGCTCGCGGATCGGCAGCAGGTCGTCGCGATAGAACATCTCGATCTGTTTCGCGCCCAGACCTTCGATGTCGAAGGCGCCGCGGCTGACAAAATGTTTCAGCTTTTCAACGGCCTGCGCGGGGCAGATCAGGCCGCCGGTGCAACGGCGCACGGCGTCGCCCTCCTCGCGGATGGCTTGAGATCCGCATTCGGGGCAGAGTGCAGGAAAGGCAAAGGGCTGTGCCCCGGCCGGGCGTTGCGACAGGTCCACGTCGGCGATCTTGGGGATCACATCGCCCGCCCGGTAGACCTGCACCCAGTCGCCGGGGCGGATGTCCTTGCCGTCACGGATCGGGTTGCCGCGCGCGTCGCGCCCGGCGATGTAATCCTCGTTATGCAGGGTGGCGTTGGAGACGACGACGCCGCCGACCGTGACTGGCAACAGCCGCGCCACGGGAGAGAGCGCGCCGGTGCGGCCCACCTGAATGTCGATCCCCTCGAGCCGCGTCCATGCGAGTTCGGCGGGGAATTTATGCGCAATCGCCCAGCGGGGCGTGGTCGAGCGGAAACCCAGGCGCGCTTGCAGGGCCAGATCGTTCACCTTGTAGACGACGCCGTCGATGTCATAGCCCAGCGTGGCGCGTTGCCCTTCGATCTGGCGGTAATGGTCCAGCATCTGATCGGGACCGGTGCAGAGGCGGGTCAGCGGGTTGGTGACGAAACCGAGGGCGGCGAGCCTCTCGATGGCGCCCATCTGCGTTGTGGCCAGCGGTTCCGAGAGCGCGCCCCAGCCATAGGCGAAGAAGCGCAGCGGCCGCGCGCGGGTGATGGCGGCGTCCAGCTGGCGCAGCGACCCGGCGGCGGCATTGCGCGGATTGGCGAAGGTCTTGCCCCCGGTTTCGGCCTGTCTGGTGTTGAGCGCAGCGAAATCCGCGTGGCTCATATAGACCTCGCCGCGCACTTCGAGCAGGGCCGGCGCGCCGGTCAGGCGTGTGGGGATGTCGGCAATGGTGCGCGCATTCTCGGTGACATTCTCGCCCACCTCGCCATCGCCGCGGGTGGCGGCCTGCACCAGAACACCGTCCTCATAGCGCAGCGAGAGACTGAGACCGTCGATCTTGGGCTCGGCCGTGTAGGACAGATCCGCCGCGCCAAGGTTCAGGTATTTGCGGATATAGTCGTCGAATTCGGTGATGTCCCCATCCTCGAACGCATTGCCAAGCGACAGCATCCGCACCGCATGGGTGATCTTGCCGAACCCCTCCGCCAGCCGCGCGCCGACCTGCTCGCTGGGGCTGTCGGGCCGTTTGAGATCGGGAAAGAGCGCCTCGATCCTGGCGTTGCGCTGCTTGAGGCTGTCGTATTCAGCATCCGAAATCTCGGGTGCATCCTGCTGGTGATAGGCAAGATTGGCCGCGCTCAGAGCTGCGGCCAGACGCGCGAGTTCTTCCTGCGCCTCCTCCGGGGTGAGATCTTCGGGCGGCCGTGTCATCGCGGCCTCTGCCCCGGTGTTCTGCATCTTGTCTGTCACCACAGCCCCCTTGTCACCCGGCGCTTGTCTTTTGCCAAAGTGATAGGGGGGCTTGGGGTCAAGGTCCAGTCCGTGAGTGGTGCAAGACCCTGTCTTTCGCGGGGATGATCCTGTCAGGCGCCGATGGCCAGGCGCCGGTCATCCAGCCCGGCCGGATCGGGATCGCGCAGCACATAGCCCCGGCCCCAGACGGTTTCGATGTAATTGTCGCCGCCCGTGGCCGTGGCCAGTTTCTTGCGCAATTTGCAGATGAAGACGTCGATGATCTTGAGTTCAGGCTCGTCCATGCCGCCGTAGAGATGGTTCAGGAACATCTCCTTGGTGAGGGTCGTGCCCTTGCGCAGGCTGAGCAGTTCGAGCATCTGATATTCCTTGCCGGTCAGATGCACCCCCTTGCCCAGCACATCGACGGTCTTGGCATCGAGATTGACATTGATCTTGCCGGTGCGGATCACCGATTGCGAATGACCCTTGGAGCGGCGGATGATCGCGTGGATACGGGCCACCAACTCCTCCCGGTGGAAGGGTTTGGTCAGGTAGTCATCGGCGCCGAAGCCGAATCCCTTGATCTTGTTGTCGGTGTCATCCGCCCCGGAGAGGATCAGGATCGGGGTTTCAACCCGTGCCAGGCGCAACTGGCGCAGCACCTCGTGACCATGCATGTCCGGCAGGCCCAGATCGAGCAGGATCAGGTCATAGTCATAGAGTTTGGCGAGATCTATCCCCTCCTCTCCCAGATCTGTGGTGTAGACGTTGAGATTGGCATGGGTCAGCATCATTTCGATGCTTTTGGATGTCGTAGGGTCATCTTCGACCAGCAGCACGCGCATGAACACACTCCGTCAGGGGATACGATACGCGACAACCCTGACCAAAAATAGTTAACTCACCGTTACTCTCCCCGAGAAAATATCACTACAGCTCATGGTTGTCGATACTTTTGCACGGCCGTGGCGCGCAGCGCGGCCACGCCGTGATCGCGGATGGCGCGTATCCAGCCGTCGAATTCATCATCACTCAGACCGTAGCGGTCGAGCGCCTCGCTCCGCGCGATGAGGCCATGCAGCACCGCGCGCACGACGGCGGCCTTGCGGCTGGCCACCCAGCGCGTCGTATCCGCCGGGGGCAGATCGGCGCGCGTCATTACCGAGCCGTCCGGCAGCGTCACCGCCCGCGGCCCATCGACCTTTTTGAGAAACATGCCTGTTGTCCTTTCCATTTGCGACAGATTGGACAAGTGCGCTTAACAGCCGGTGAAACAGGGGGTTGAGAGTATCTAGGATTTTCCTATATTCCCAACGAGTTTTCGGGGCCGTCTGCCGGCCTCGATCCGCACCCTTCGCTCCCCAAGACCAAGGAGGCCATGATGGCCCTGGACACCGAACATCCGCTCAATTCGCTGGGCTTTGCCAAGCCGCCCTCGCAGACGCGGGTGGTTGTGGCCATGTCGGGCGGCGTGGACAGCTCGGTCGTGGCGGCGCAGTTGGCCGAGGAAGGCTATGACGTGGTGGGCGTCACCTTGCAGCTTTATGATCATGGCGCGGCGCTGGCCAAGAAGGGTGCCTGCTGCGCGGGGCTGGATATTCACGACGCGCGGCGGGTGGCGGAAACCATGGGCTTTCCGCATTATGTTCTGGATTACGAGAATGTCTTCAAGGATGCGGTGATTGACGAATTCGCCGACAGCTATCTGGCGGGGGCCACGCCCGTGCCCTGCATCCGCTGCAACGAACGGGTGAAGTTCAAGGATCTGCTGGAAACCGCCCGTGATCTTGAGGCCGATTGCATGGCAACGGGCCATTATATCCAGCGCAAGATGGGGGCTGCGGGGCCGGAATTGCACGCGGCGGCGGATGCGGCGCGGGATCAGAGCTATTTCCTGTTCTCGACCACGGCGGAGCAGCTGGATTACCTGCGCTTCCCTTTGGGCCATCTGGCATCCAAGGCCGAGACGCGGGCGCTGGCGGCGCGTTATGGTCTGCCAGTGGCGGACAAGCCGGACAGTCAGGACATCTGTTTCGTGCCCAATGGCAATTACGCCGCCGTGATCGAAAAGCTGCGTCCCGGTGCGGCGGAACCCGGCGAGATCGTCGATGTCGCGGGGAATGTGCTGGGCACGCACAAGGGTGTGATCCATTACACGATCGGGCAGCGGCGCGGGCTGGGGATCGGTGGGCTGGAGGATCCGCTCTATGTGGTCAAGCTGGATGTCGATACCAAGCGGGTGATCGTGGGTCCGAAGGAGATGCTTTCGACCCGCGTGGTGCCGCTGCGCGAGATCAATTGGCTGGGCGATGCGCCCTTTGACAGCGCCGCCGAATGGCATGTGACGGTCAAGGTGCGCTCGACCCGCCCCCCGCGCGAGGCGGTGATCCGGCCGCTGTCGGCGACAACGGCGACGGTGGAACTGCTGACGCCCGAGGAAGGCGTGTCGCCGGGGCAGGCTTGCGTCTTTTATGATCCGGGCAGCAGCCGGGTTCTGGGCGGCGGCTGGATCTGGAAAGGCTGAGCTGCGCGCGCGGTGCTGTCGTTGCCGTGAGTATTTCTGGCAAGATGAAGTCACAGCATCAGTGGCTTGCGGGAAGTCTTTCAAGTACCGCCTGAGCAGCGCGCAGACCCGGAGGCAGGCCGCCTGCGCCGAGGCGCTCCATCGTCAGGCGCATGGCTGCGTGCTGCGTATCTGGCGACCGCATCACACCCTGAAGGGCTGCTGCGATGGCATCGGGCGTGCAGTTCTGCCCCAGGCATTCAGGCACGGCGCGGGTGTCCGACACCAGATTGACCAGCGTGACCGTGTCGATTTTCAGCATCCGCCCGATCAGGAAACGGCTGAGCGGGTTCATGTCATAGGCGATGACCATGGGCGTGGAGGTTGCGGCCAGTTCCAGCGACACGGTGCCCGAGGCTGCCAATGCCAGATTGGCGGCGCGGAAAGCAGACCGTTTTTCCGCATGATAGGCGGTTGAGCTCATCTGATGCGGATCAAGGATCAGGGGCGCGCCGGGCCAGTTGGCCGTCAGATCGCGCACCAGCGCGGTCACATTGGGCGTTGTCGGGACCACGATGCGCAGATCAGGCTGGTTCTGCATCAGTTGCGCCAAGGCGGCGCCAAACCGGGGGGCAAGGCGCGTCACCTCGCCCCGTCGTGATCCCGGCAGGGCCAGCAGCAGGGGTGCTGCGCCGATTCCGTGGCGTGTGCGGAAATCCTGCGCCTGCGCCTCGGTCGCCAGAGGTTCGGCCACGACGGGGTGGCCCACGAAATCGCACTCCATCCCGGCGGCCTGCATATAGGGCGGCTCGAAGGGCAGAAGGGCCAGCACATGATCAATGACGCGGGCCATTTTCACGGCGCGACCGGGCCGCCATGCCCAGACCGAGGGGGCGACGTAATGCACCGTGCGGATGCTGCTGCGTTCCTTGACCAGCTTGGCCACGCGCAGGCAGAAATCGGGGCTGTCGATGGTGATCAGCACATCGGGCTGCGCCTCCAGCACGGCCTGCGCTGTCTGCGCGATGCGGCGCTTGAGGTGGAGATATTTGGGCAGCACCTCGGCCAGGCCCATGATGCTGAGCTCGTCCATCGGGAAGAGGCTCTCCATCCCCTCGGCCTGCATCAGGGGGCCGCCGACACCGGAAAAGACCGGCGTTGTCAAATCCTTGAGGCCGCGCATTAACGCAGCCCCCAGCTTGTCGCCCGAGGCTTCGCCCGCGATCAGAAAGACCTTCATGGCTGGCGGACCCAGAGGAAGAGGCCGCGCGCGTCAAGGATGCGCAGGACGGCAGGTTGGTCGAGGACGAAGACGCCGCCCGCTTCGATCACGATCCCGTCCAGCCCGGCATCGGCGGCGCGCATGGCGGTGCCGGGGCCGATGGTGGGCAGATCGACGCGGCGATCCTGCGCGGGTTTGGGCGCCTTGCAGAGGATCGCGCCGCTGTGATCGGTGGCCTCGCGCCCGCCCAGCCAATCGAGCGCGGTGGTGGCGGCATCGGTCAGGGCGGTAAAGCCCCAGCTGAGCGGATCGGGATCATCGGCGGTCGTGGGGGTGGCGGCCAACTCGGCCAGCATCGCATCGGTGCCATCGGCCCCTTCGCGGGCCAGCACATCGCCGCGCCGCACCACGCAGGCCTGACCCGTGTCGCTGCGGCCCATGTCGGCAATCGTGGCCATGCCGAGACGCGCCGCCCCCTCATGCTCGGGCCGGGGCTGTGCGCGGGTGGGCACGCCTGCGGTCATCAGCAGATCGGGGCAGATGTCATGAGCGGCGCGGATGGTGAATCCAGCCTCCTCGAACAGCGCGATCACGACACGCAGCGCGCCATCGTCACCCTGCCCCAGCGCCTGCATCATGCGGGGCACCAGCGGCATCGTGGCGGCGTCGATTATCGCGGGGTCCAGTCTGGGGCGGCCAATCGCCCCGGCCATGCAGATCTGCGTGACGCCGCGCGCCTTGAGATCCGCTATGAAAGACCCCAGCCGTTCCACGCGAAAGGTGATGTCGGGCGACAGATGATCGGGGGGAAAGCCGTCGAGTGCGGCCACCACCACCGGCGCGCCATGGGCGGCCAGGATGTGACCGGGCAATTGCCCCCGCCCTGCGATCAGCGCCAGCATCAGCCCGGCGTCAGGAAAGAGCGGTCCGAGCCCGCCGTGACGAAATCGACGATCTGGCGGACGTAATCGGACTGCGTCTCCTCGCCCAGGCGGCGGGCGCGGTCCTGAAAGGCCCCCTCGCCCTGTGCCAGCATCTGGAACGCGGCGCGCAGGGCGGTGATGTCGCTGCGCGGCACGCCGCGCCGTTTCAGCCCGACAAGGTTAAGCCCGTCCAGCACGCCGCGCGGCGCCTGCACCAGACCGTAGGGGATCACGTCATTCGTCACCATGGTGACGGCGCCGATGATCGCCCCCTGCCCGATGCGCACCCATTGATGCACGCCGGACAACCCGCCGATGATCACGTCATCGGCGATGATGCAATGGCCGGCCAGGGCGGCATTGTTGACCACTATCACGCGATCCCCGATCTGCACGTCATGGGCGACATGGCATCCCGCCATGAAAAGCCCGTCATCGCCCACGCGGGTCAGGCCGCCGCCGCCTTCGGTCCCGGTGTTCATCGTGACATGCTCGCGGATGCGGTTGCGCGCGCCGATGACCAGCCGCGTCTCCTCGCCCTTGAACTTGAGATCCTGCGGAATGCCGCCGATCACGGCGAAGGGGTGGATCACCGTCTCTGCGCCCACCTCGGTCTGGCCGGTGACGACGACATGGCTGTGCAGATGCACACGGTCGGCCAGACGGACCTGCGGGCCGATATGGCAGAAGGGGCCGATCACGACATCCGCGCCGATCTGGGCGCCGTCTTCGATGATGGCAGAGGGATGGATCCGGCTGGACATGGGTTACTCCTTGGGAAGATCCATCATGGCGGTGAATTCGCATTCGGCGGCCATTTCGCCCTCGACTTCGGCCACGCCCTTGAAGCGCCAGACCTTGCCGCCGGGTTTGCCGCGCAGGGTGGTGATGGTCATGCGCAGCACATCGCCGGGCACGACCTTGCGGCGGAATTTGCAGCCGTCGATCGCCATGAAATAGACCAGCAGTTCACGGTCGGCCATGTCCAGCGCGACGCCCACCATGACGGCGGCGGTCTGGGCCATCGCCTCGACGATGGTGACGCCGGGCATGATCGGATTGCCGGGGAAATGGCCCTGAAAATGCGGCTCGTTCATGGTGACATTCTTGATGCCGACGGCGGATGAGGTGCCGTCGATGTCCACCACCTTGTCCACCAGCAGAAATGGGTAGCGATGCGGCAGGATCCGCTGGATCATCATGATGTCGGCGGTTTTCAGTGGCTCGGTCATTTGCCCCCCTGTCTGGTCCGGGCCATGTCCCGGTCTGTTGCACCGGGTGTCGCCGGGGCCGGTGGTGGCCCGCAGCCCTGCCCGGCCGTCCTTGGTGTCTGTCAGTAGCAAGTCACCCCCGCAGGGGCAAGCGGGTCGGCGGTCAGTCCTGCGGGGGTGACTTGCTACTGACAGACAC
>JAMWZG010000539.1 GCA_024304855.1 Paracoccaceae bacterium | reverse complement strand
TCATCACCACGACGTCGGGTAGAACCGGCGTCTGCAGCAGATCATCGATATGCTCCCCGTCATGGCCTGTCACCTCGCCGCCGAAAACCGCGCGCAGGAGGCGCTGGCGAAAAGGGTCGATCTCGTTGAGCAAAAGCGTGGCACCGGCCCGGGCGGCGAAAGTAGCCAGGGCACCGGTGCCAGCCGAGGGCTCCAGCACGGTTTCGCCCTTGCGGATCGCCGCAGCCCGCAAGACCAGCGCCGCAAATGGCAACGGCGTGGAGAACTGCTGCAAACGGATTTGCTGCTCCGACCGGCGCGTTTCCGTCAGGAGACGTGACGCAAGGAGTTTTGCGGCAGAGTAATCATCCTCACTGTTGTCGCCACGTAGCAGCGCCTGCACAGCCGCGGCCTGCATCAGGTCATAGGCCTTCCGCCAGTCCCAGGCGCCCCCGGTATCACTGCCATGAAACGTCTCGCGCATGATGCGCGCGAGCGCTGAGCTGCGCAGGGGTTGATCATAAACCTCCGTGCCGATTTGCTCGAGGGCAGAGGCGAGGTTAGCGTCGGATTCAACAGGATTGGGGAGCGTTGAGCGGGGCTTGGTCATGGGGATTTCCTTTGGATCAGGGTCTGAGTTCCAAAGGACAAAAAGCCCGCTCTACACTTTGAAGGCGTAGAGCGGGCAATTTCTCAGCGAGGGGCCTGCACCCCGATCATGGCCATTGCTGCGCAGCATGAAGAACGCGCAAAATGGTCACCATCTCAGGGCCTTCAACATAAACCACGATGTAGTTTGGCCGAACAACCATCTCCCGAGTCCCATCGACACGGCCCGCACGATACATTTGAGGGCGTTCTGGAAGAAGGGACGTCTTGTGTTCAATCTCGTCTTTGAGAACTTGGGCGGCATCCGGGTTGTCATCAGAGATGTAGTCAATGATTGCCAGCAAGTCGGCGATGGCCGTGGCTTTCCATTCAAGATTTGGCAAGGCGCTTCCCGTCAATCAACGCCTGGGCGTCTTGCATCGCCTTGGCATGGGGCGTTGTGGGCCTTGGATCGTCCAGCGCTTCCTGTACCTTCGCCCTGAACCAGGCGTCATAGGCATCCGGATCAGAAGTCAATCCGGCAGGCAAGCCGCCTTCTGCGGCCACGCGGGTCAGAAGAATACGCACCGCATCGGAGAGCGTTAGACCGACGCCCGCAAGTGCGTCCGAAGCCTGTGCTTTCAGCTGATCGTCAACACGGACATGAAGCATGGATGTTTGGGCAGGCATGGATGGTCCTCCAGTTGATGGGAGTGATGTATCTCATTTGAGATACGAATTCAAGTCGGCAGTATGCGCGCGCGTGGTCCCGTGGTGTTGTCTCAGCGGGAAACTCAGCCACCCTGCCCCGCCAGGAACTCCGCCAGCACTGGGCTGGCCTCGCCTTTTGCGGAGCTGAGCAGCTCCGAGCCCGCAAGCGAGGCCTTCGACAGGCGTACGAGCCCACCAGTTTCC
>JAMWZG010000538.1 GCA_024304855.1 Paracoccaceae bacterium | reverse complement strand
TTGACCACCACCTTGTCGGCGGGGGGGACGTTCAGGGCGGCGCGGGGGATCACCTCGTCGTTGACGGTCACGCGGCCGGTTTCGATCAGGCGTTCGGCCTCACGGCGGCTGGCGATGCCGGCGCGGGCGATGACCTTGGCGATGCGTTCGCCTTGGGTTGTCTTGGGGGCGGGGGAGGGTGGCTTCTGGCTCATGCAAGGGGATTAGCCCAGAATCAGGGCTTGCGAAAGCGCAGATCGCGCGGCAGGGAAGGCTATGGAGTTCAAAAGCCATATGTCGCTTGCGCTGGAGGAGGCGCGTGCCGCCGCCGGCCGGGGCGAGGTGCCTGTGGGTGCGGTGCTGGTCGATGCGGGCGGCCGGGTTCTGGCGCGGGCGGGGAACCGGACGCGGGAATGGCATGATCCGACCGCCCATGCCGAAATGCTGGTGATCCGCGAGGGGGCCCGCGTGCTGGGGTCCGAGCGGCTGACGGGCTGCGATCTCTATGTGACGCTGGAGCCGTGTCCGATGTGTGCGCAGGCCATCTCGGCGGCGCGGATTGCGCGGCTGTATTACGGGGCGGCGGACCCCAAGAGCGGTGGCGTGGCGCAGGGGCCGCGCATTTTCACCCATCCGCAATGCCATCACGCCCCCGAGGTTTATGACGGGATCGGCGCGGATGCGGCGGCGGCGCTGTTGCGGGATTTCTTTGCCGCGCGGCGGTGAGGGCAGGGCTTATCAATTCCATTTGAGGAATATGACTTGCCTCATGCGGGTGGCTCTGCAACTCTGCCCTTTCACTTGTCTGAGGGAGGATGACAGATGACACAGACCCCGTTTCGCGCGGTGACACGGCTGATGGCGGCGTTGCTGGCCCTTGTGCTGGGGGCGCAGCTGGCGCTGGCCGAGGGGCCGCACAAGGTGGCGATCCATGTCGATGAGGAGAATGTCAGCACCATGAACATGGCGCTGAACAATGCGGCCAATATCGCCAAACATTACGGCGATCTGGGCGAGGAGGTGGTGATCGAGATCGTGACCTATGGTCCCGGTCTGCACATGCTGCGCGCCGATACCTCGCCGGTGAAGGACCGTATCGCGACCATGGCGCTGGAGATGGAGAATATCAGCTTTTCCGCCTGTCTGAACACGGTCGAGGCGATGAAGCAGAAGTCGCAGAAGGATGTGCCGCTGATCAGCGAGGCGAGCGTCGTGCCCTCGGGCGCGGTGCGGCTGATGGAGTTGCAGCAGGAGGGTTACGCCTATCTGCGGCCGTGATGGCCGATGTTGCCAGTGAGGAACCCGGCGGAGCGATCCGCCGGGTTTTGTCATGGGCGGTCAGATTTCGATGGCCTGCATCACCTCGGGCTCGATCACATCGACGCCGGGCAGGGCATCGGCCAGCACCTTTGCGGATTGCTCCAGCAGCGGGAAGGTGCGGTAGTGGCAGGGGATCACGGTCTTGAAATCAAAGAAGGTCTTGGCGGCATAGGCGGCGCGGCGCATGT
>JAMWZG010000537.1 GCA_024304855.1 Paracoccaceae bacterium | reverse complement strand
GTCACCCTCGGCCCCGCCCCGAACGAAACCGTCCTGCGCGCCAATGGCGAAAGCGGCGTCGGCATGGGCATCATCCGCGCCGCCACCAGCAACACGCTCGACATCTCCGAAGGCGTCCACGCCGCGATTGCCGAATTGCAGCGCATCCTCCCCGAGGATGTGAAGATCTTCGTCACCTCCGATGATGCGGTCTTCATCAACGGCTCGATCAAGGAAGTCATCAACACCCTGGCCCTCGCCATCGCCATCGTCGTGGCCATCATCTTCCTCTTCCTGCGCGACTGGCGCGCCACGCTGATCCCGACCCTGACCCTGCCGGTCGCCCTGGTGGGCACACTCGCCGCGATCTATATCGTCGGCTTCTCGGTCAATATCCTCACCCTCCTCGCCCTCGTGCTGGCCACCGGCATGGTCGTGGATGACGCGATCGTCGTGCTGGAAAACATCGTCCGCCGCCGGTCCGAGGGGATGGGCCCCCGCGCGGCAGCCGTCCTTGGCACGCAGCAGGTGTTCTTCGCCGTCGTCACCACCACCGCGACCCTGGCCGCCGTCTTCATTCCGCTGTCGTTCCTGCCGGGGCAGGCGGGGGGCCTCTTCCGTGAATTCGGCTTCACGCTGGCCATGGCGGTCATGCTCTCCTCGGTCGTGGCCCTGACCCTCGCGCCCGTGCTGGCCAGCCGCCTTCTCACCAGCGCCGACAGCCTGGAACCGCCCAAAGGCCCGATGGTCAGCTTGGGCAACTGGCTGGGCAACCTCTACGCCGGAACCCTGCGCGCCGCCCTCAACGCGCCCATGGTCGTCGTCCTCGTCGCGGGCCTCTTCGCCCTGACCGCCATCATGGTCTCCGGCGGCATCCGTCAGGAACTCACCCCGCGCGAGGATCGCGCCGTCATCCTCATGTCGATCACCGCGCCCACGGGTGTCTCGCTCAACTACACCAGCTCCAAGCTGCAAGAGATCGAAACCGCCATGGCCCCGCTGCGCGACAGCGGCGAAATGACCAATATCTTCTCGATCACCGGCTTCGGCGCCTCCAATCGCGGCTTCGTCGTCATGACGCTCGCCAACTGGGACGCCCGCAGCCGCAGCCAGCAGGACATCGTCGCCGATGTGAACCGCAACCTCGGACAGATCGTCGGCGTCCGCGCCTTCGTGATCCAGCCCAACTCTCTGCGCATCCGCGGCGCGGGACGCGGCCTCAGCTTCGCGATCACCGGGGCCAATTACGAACAACTCTCCCAGGTGGCCGATGAACTGGTGCAGAAGATGCAGCAGAACCCCGCCATGGGGCAGGTCCGTCTGGAATATGAAACCACGCTGCCGCAACTCTTCGTCGAGATCGACCGCACCCGCGCCTCGGATCTGGGCATCGACATCACCGGACTGGGCGAGGCGCTGCGCGCCGTGCTCGATGGCCGCAGCGTCGGCTCGGTCTTCATCGACGACACCTCCTATGACGTGCAGATGCTCTCCAGCTCGAACCCGGTGAACGA
>JAMWZG010000536.1 GCA_024304855.1 Paracoccaceae bacterium | reverse complement strand
TGTTCCATCCGCCCCGCAACCGCAGGACGGCGGTCGTCCCACCAAGAAGGATCGCCGGATATTTGACCTTGATCGTCGTCGGATGCTTGAATGACGGCGGCCTCTGTTCTAGCTAGGCCGAAACGGGTCCATCCGGGCCGCAGAGTTGAGAGACTGCCATGACCTATGTCGTCATTGATAACTGCATCGCGTGCAAATACACCGACTGCGTCGAAGTCTGCCCCGTAGACTGTTTCTATGAGGGCGAGAACATGCTGGTCATCCACCCGGATGAATGCATTGATTGCGGCGTCTGCGAGCCGGAATGCCCCGCCGATGCGATCCGCCCGGATACCGAACCGGACATGGAGAAATGGGTGGCCTTCAACCGGAAATATTCCGAAGCCTGGCCCGTCATCATCTCCAAGAAAGACCCGCTCCCCGAGGCTGAGGCCCGCGATGGCGAGACCGGCAAACTCGAGAAATACTTCTCCGAAGCGCCGGGCGAGGGCGGCTGATCCGCCCGATTCGGGGCCGCTTTCGCCGCAGCGGTGACATATTCCGCCGGGCGCATGTTGCCGCCCCCCTGCTTTAGCGGTCCAAGCCCTTGGTATATCAAGGGGTTGATCGGGGTATCCGGCACGGTATCTGCGTATTGCTTCCGTATGTGTAATTTTTGTGATATGCTTTTCACACACATGATGTAGACCCCATGGCCCCCGTCCCGCCAAGCCGCTGACAGAGGACGGAAATTCTGCGAGACATGACCCGGTCAACGAGATTAGCGATAATCTCGGCCGTCTTTTTGTCGCGCAGGGCCATGGCGTCGCTGCGAGGAAAGATTGCATGAGCAAAACCAAAAAGTCCGAGTTTCGTCCCAATGATTACGTCGTCTACCCGGCGCACGGTGTGGGTCAGATCATCTCGATCGAAGAGCAGGAAATCGCGGGGATCGCGTTGGAACTGTTCGTCATTTCCTTCGAGAAGGACAAGATGACCCTGCGGGTGCCGACCAACAAGGCGACCGAAATCGGGATGCGGTCCCTGTCCAGCCCCGATGTCGTGTCCAAGGCGATGTCCACGCTCAAGGGCAAGGCCAAGGTCAAGCGGGCCATGTGGTCGCGCCGTGCGCAGGAATATGAACAGAAGATCAATTCGGGCGACCTGATCGCGATTGCCGAAGTGGTGCGCGACCTGCACCGCAACGATGACCAGCGCGAGCAGAGCTATTCCGAACGTCAGCTTTACGAGGCGGCGCTGGAACGCCTGACCCGCGAAGTGGCCGCTGTCAGCGGTGGTGACGAAGTCTCTGCCGCCAAGCAGGTGGACGAGGTTCTGGTGTCGCGCGCCGCGTGACGCCTTGGTTTGAACGGATCAAACCGCGTCCCTCGGGGCGCGGTTTTTTCATGCGCTCCTCGCCCGCTTTCGCGGGCTCTTCGCATCTCTCCGGCCCCCGCCACGCCCGGCCTTGCCGCCGCCAAAGGCCTCAGCCCGCCGTCAGGGTCACGATCATCAGCAGCGC
>JAMWZG010000535.1:1196-1507 GCA_024304855.1 Paracoccaceae bacterium | reverse complement strand
CGCTCTCGCGGCGATGGGGCAGGATTGCGGACCGACGCGCCCGCCGTCTGCCTGGCCGCTGACCGCGCAACAGCAGCATCTGCTTGACGGTTTCCTGCGCGCAAACGATCTGATCTGAAGGACGAACATTCATGACCTATACTCCACACGGCCGCCATCTGATCGCAGGTGACTGGATCGCCAGCGAGACCACGTTTCGCTCGGACCCGGCACATGGCCCCGCCCATGATTTCAGCGAGGCAACACCCGATCTGGTGGACCGCGCCTGTCAGGCCGCCGAGGATGCTTTCTGGAGCTTTGCAGAAACCGCC
>JAMWZG010000535.1:647-1186 GCA_024304855.1 Paracoccaceae bacterium | reverse complement strand
CGGCGTTCCTGATCGCCATCGCGGAGGAAATCGAGGCACGGGCCGAAGCCATCACCGAAATCGCAACACAGGAAAGCGGTCTGCCGCAAGCCCGGATCGAGGGCGAGCGTGGGCGCACGACGGGACAATTGCGTCTTTTCGCGGATCATATCCTCAAGGCGGATCACCTTGATATTCGCATCGATCCAGCGCTGCCAGATCGCAAACCCCTGCCGCGCCCTGATATCCGCATGGTGCAGCGGCCCTTGGGTCCGGTTGCCGTGTTCGGGGCGTCGAACTTTCCGCTCGCTTTCTCGACCGCCGGCGGTGACACGGCCTCGGCCTTGGCCGCCGGTTGCCCCGTTGTGCTGCGTGGTCATGCCGCCCATCCCGGCACGGGCGAGATCGTGGCCGAAGCCATCCATGCCGCGATCCACCGCAGTGGCATGCCCGCCGGGGTCTTCGCCTTGATCCAAGGAGGAGGCAACGCCGTGGGGCAGGCTTTGGTGACCCATCCGCTGATCCGCGCGGTCGGCTTTACCGGCAGTTTGCGTGGGGGT
>JAMWZG010000535.1:0-637 GCA_024304855.1 Paracoccaceae bacterium | reverse complement strand
CTTTGCGCCGCGCGACCCGAACCGATCCCGTTCTTTGGAGAGCTTGGCAGTATCAACCCGATGTTCCTGCTGCCCGAGGCGATGGCTGCGCGCGCGGATGCCATCGCGCAAGGATGGGCTGCAAGTCTGACGATGGGGGCGGGGCAGTTTTGTACTAATCCGGGCGTGGCTCTGGTTGTTGAGGGACCGGATGCTGACCATTTCGCCGACGCCGTGCTCTCGGCGCTGTCGGATGTTTCGGAACAGACGATGCTGACGGGCGGTATCGCGTCAGCCTATCGCAAGGGATGCGAGGCAGCGTTGTCCGTTCCGGGGGTGTCGGCCGTGAAAGCGAAACTCGCAGATGGCCGCAACGCGCTGCCGATGTTGATCCGCGTGAGCGGTGACACGTGGCAGGCGCAGCCTGACCTGCATCACGAGGTGTTCGGTCCGCTGGGTATCCTGATCACGGTCAAGGATCTTGCCCAGATGGAGGCGATCGCCCGTGATCTGGAGGGGCAACTGACCTGCACACTCCATATGGACGAGGGTGACACTGTCTTGGCCCGTCGTCTGATGCCTGTCCTTGAGCGCAAGGCGGGGCGTTTGCTGGCCAATGGTTTCCCGACCGGGGTCGAGGTCTGTGATGCGATGGTGC
>JAMWZG010000534.1 GCA_024304855.1 Paracoccaceae bacterium | reverse complement strand
TCTGGCCGAACTGGATGCGCGCGTGCGCAGCGGCTATGCCGCCTATGATTTCCAGGGCGTGTTCCAGGCCGTGTTCAACTTTGCGACCGTGGATCTGTCGGCCTTCTATTTCGACATCCGCAAGGATGCGCTTTACTGCGATGGCGACACGTTGCGCCGCCGCGCGGCGCGCACGGTGCTGGACATCCTGTTCCACCGTCTGACGACATGGCTGGCCCCGGTTCTGGTCTTCACGATGGAGGAGGTCTGGCTGGAACGCTTCCCTGGCGAGGACAGCTCGGTGCATTTGCAGGACATCCCCGAGACGCCGGTGGATTGGCTGGATGCGGCATTGGCGGCGAAATGGTCCCGCGTGCGCGGTGCGCGCCGCGTGGTGACGGCCGCACTGGAGGTGCAGCGCACCGCCAAGGTGATCGGCGCCAGCCTTGAGGCGGCCCCCATGGTGCATGTACAAGACCCTGAACTGCTGGAAATCCTGGGCACTGTCGCCTTCGAGGATGTCTGCATCACCTCGGCCATCGGGCTGAGCGCGGCGGCGGCACCCGAGGACGCCTTTGCCCTGCCGGATGTTCCCGGCGTGGCCGTGGTCTTCCGCGAGGCGGATGGCGAAAAATGCGGCCGCTGCTGGAAGATCCTGCCCGATGTGGGCAACCATGCCCATCCGCATGTCTGCACCCGCTGCGATGCGGCGTTGAGCTGACAGGTCGGTTCCGCCTGGTCAGGGCGGGATCCGGATATTTGCAGCAAGAAGAAACAGGGGGCGGTGCGCAGGCATCGCCCCTTTTTCCGTGACCCTCAGGCGCTGCGGCGCGCTGGGATGACCTGCTGCGCGATCCCGGCGAACAGCAGATAGACCGAGGTGATCACCAGCCCCCAATGCGCCCAGCTTTCGGGGTGGAAATCGACCCAGGCCGCCCAGCCCGCGAAGAAGGTCCAGGCCAGCGCCATGGGCAGCGACAGGTTGCGCCAGCGTTTCGTGCGCACGGGGTGGATGAATTTCAGCGGGATGAACATGCCCACCGCCAGCACCGAGACAAGGATCAGGATCACCCAGAAATCAGGCTTGAGCGCGAAGAGCACAAGCACCAGCATGTTCCAGCAGCCGGGAAAGCCGGAGAAGGAATTGTCCTTGGTTTTCATGCGGGTATCCGCGAAATACATCGCACTGGCAAAGGTGATCACGATGATCGCGAACCAGCCGGTCCAGCCGGGCAGCAGCCCGGATTTGAACAGCGCGAAAGCCGGGATGAACACATAGGTCAGATAGTCGATGATCAGATCGAGCAGCACGCCGTCGAATTCGGCGGCATGTTTCTTGACGTTGTATTTGCGCGCCAATGGCCCGTCGATCCCGTCCACGAAAAAGGCCACGACCAGCCACAGGAACATCAGATCCCATTCCAGATCCACCGCCGCCAGCATCGCGAGCATGGCAAAGACCGCGCCCGTGGCGGTGAACAGGTGAACGGCCAGCGCCTTGATCTGCGGGGTCATGCGGCATCCTCGGCTGTGGTGGTGG
>JAMWZG010000533.1:766-1520 GCA_024304855.1 Paracoccaceae bacterium | reverse complement strand
TATCCGAAGACAGCACATAGCTGCGCATCATCAGCAGACCGATCGTGGCGCGCGGGCTGCGAGTGATCCCCGCCTTCGCCGGGGGCTTGGACGGGCGCCCTGCGATTGATGGCTACTTCATCAAGAACGGCGTATCGCAGATTGATGCGCTGGTCTCACTGACTGGTTTCTCGCTGGTGGGTGGGCCGGCCTATAACGACAATGACAGTGCCGTGAAGGTGCTCTCGGCGCTTGATGTGCCCTATATCGCCGCGCACCCGCTGGAGTTTCAGACACTCGGTCAATGGGCCGGATCGACAGGTGGTCTTGGCCCGATCGAGACGACCATGCTGATCGCCCTGCCCGAACTGGATGGCGCAACCAACCCGACCGTTTTCGCAGGCCGCCATGGTGAGGATGGTTGCAACGGCTGCGCGCATCGTTGTCGGAACGGGGCAACTGCAAAACAGATGTCACCCTGCCCCGAGCGGATCGAGAAACTGGCCGCCCGTGTTGAGAAACAGGCGCTGCTGCGCCGCAGTCAGGCTGCGGATCGCAGACTGGCGATCATCCTGTTCGGCTTTCCGCCCAATGCAGGCGCGGCTGGCACAGCGGCTTATCTGAGCGTGTTCGAGTCTCTGCACAACACCCTGCATGCCTTGGCGGCGCAAGGGTATGACCTGACCCCGCCCGCCACGGTCGAGGCGTTGCGCGAGGTGGTTCTGCAAGGTTCGGCCCGCCAATACGGGCAGGAAGCGAATGTGGCCGCGCATGT
>JAMWZG010000533.1:541-756 GCA_024304855.1 Paracoccaceae bacterium | reverse complement strand
CGGGGACATGCCCAATGTTTATCTCTACGCCTCGAACAACCCCTCCGAAGCCACACTTGCCAAGCGGCGCTCGGGTGCGGTGACGGTCACACATCTGACACCACCCTTGGCCGCGTCCGGCCTCTACAAGGGTTTGGCCGAGTTGAAGGACAGCCTGACCCGCTGGCGCGCCATGCCGCCCGAGGCTGTCCTTCAACTCGGCCAAACCCTTGTAG
>JAMWZG010000533.1:255-531 GCA_024304855.1 Paracoccaceae bacterium | reverse complement strand
ACGCGCTGATCCCCGATGGTCTGCATGTTTTGGGTCGTCCCTTGAGCGACAATGCGCGCGCCGAGTATCTGCGCGTGATGGCTGATGCCGATGCCCCGACCAAGGCGCGGGTTGAGTCCCTGTTGAAGCAGGATCACGAGATCCCTGCCCTTTTGCGGGCGTTGGGGGGACGTTTCACCGCCCCCGTGGCCGGGGGCGATCTGATCCGCTCGCCTGATGTGCTGCCGACTGGGCGCAACATCCACGCTTTCGACCCGTTCCGCATGCCCACCGAAT
>JAMWZG010000533.1:0-245 GCA_024304855.1 Paracoccaceae bacterium | reverse complement strand
ACGCGCTGATCCCCGATGGTCTGCATGTTTTGGGTCGTCCCTTGAGCGACAATGCGCGCGCCGAGTATCTGCGCGTGATGGCTGATGCCGATGCCCCGACCAAGGCGCGGGTTGAGTCCCTGTTGAAGCAGGATCACGAGATCCCTGCCCTTTTGCGGGCGTTGGGGGGACGTTTCACCGCCCCCGTGGCCGGGGGCGGTGAAACGTCCCCCCAACGCCCGCAAAAGGGCAGGGATCTCGTGATC
>JAMWZG010000532.1:992-1524 GCA_024304855.1 Paracoccaceae bacterium | reverse complement strand
AGCCTTTGGCCCCCAGCGGGTTGTGGGTGCAGGGTGTTCCCTGACTGTGATCAACGATATAGAAGGGCAGATCGTCCGCGCGCGGCATGGCATAGTCCATGTAGGACGCGCTCTCCAACTGGCCATCTTCGTTATAACGCGCCGCTTCCAGCAGCGCCTGGCCGATGCCCTGCCCCAGACCGCCATGCACTTGGCCGGTCACGATCATCGGGTTCATGACATTGCCGAAATCATCCACGGCTGTCATGCGGTCTACCCGCACCTTGCCCGTATCCGGATCAACCTCGACCTCACAGCAGTAAGCGCCTGACGGAAACGTGAAGTTGGCCGGATCGTAGAAGGCTGTTTCCTCCAGCCCCGGCTCGATGTCTTCAATCGGGAAATTATGCGGGATGTAGGCCTTGAGGGCTACCTCGCCAAAGGAAACGCCCTTGTTCGTTCCCACGACCGAGAATTGACCGTCCTTGAGCTCGATATCGGTCTCGGCAGCTTCCAGCATATGTCCTGCGATCTTCTTGGCTTTGGCGATGAT
>JAMWZG010000532.1:0-982 GCA_024304855.1 Paracoccaceae bacterium | reverse complement strand
CTACGCGACCCGTAGGTGCCCATCCCGAAGGGGATCTTGGACGTATCGCCATGCACGATGTCGATGCTTTGGGCGTCGATGCCCAGCATATCGGCGACAATCTGCGGGAACACGGTTTCATGGCCTTGGCCGTGGCTGTGCGCGCCGACCATGACACTGAGGTTGCCCGTGGCGTTCACCCGCACGGTCGCCGCATCATAGAGACCCACACGGCTGCCAAGGACGCCGACAAGGTTGGAGGGCGCGATGCCGCAAGCCTCGACATAGGCGTTCACACCGAACCCGCGCAGCAGGCCTTTGGCCTCCGACGCCTTGCGGCGCTCGGCAAAACCCGCAACGTCCGCGACTTCTTCCATCTTGTCCATCAACGCGTCGTAATTGCCGGAATCGTATTCCAGACCGGCCGCGGAGGCGAAAGGATACTGGTCCGGTTTGATGAAGTTCTTGCGGCGCAGGGCAACCGGGTCCATGCCCAGCTCGCGTGCGCATTTGTCGATGACCCGCTCCAGAGAATAGGTCGCTTCGGGCCGCCCGGCCCCACGGTAGGCGTCAACCGGCGCGGTGTTTGTAAACACCGCTTTGACGTTCACATAAACATTCGGCACCGTATAGTTGCCCGCCATCAACGTGCCATGGAGAAAGGTCGGCGTGGCAGTGGCAAAGTTTGACAGATAGGCACCCACGTTTGCATAGGTCTCGGTGCGGAAGGCCAAAAAGTTGCCTTCCGCATCGGTGGCCAGTTCGATTTTGGTCACATGGTCACGGCCATGGGCATCGGTCAGAAACGCCTCGGTCCGGTCGGACGTCCACTTGACCGTGCGACCCACGCGTTTCGCCGCCGCCAGCACCAGTGCTTCTTCGCCGTAGTGATAAATCTTGGAGCCAAAGCCGCCGCCCACGTCGGGTGCGATCACCGTCAGCTTATTTTCGGGAATACCCATCACGAACGCCGAGATCAGCAGACGGGTCAGATGCGGGTTCT
>JAMWZG010000531.1 GCA_024304855.1 Paracoccaceae bacterium | reverse complement strand
GACGAAATGCCGCACGCCCGCCCTTGCGCCCCCGGATCAGCACCAGCTGCGCCGCCCGCCCCCGGCGCGGCGTCAGCGGCAGCACCTCGACCGATCCCAGATGCGCCGTCATCAGCGCGATCAACTCCGGCAGACGCTCGGCCCGCTGGATCACCGTGACATGGCCACCATCTGCCACCCGCCGCGCCGCAACCGCGATCCACAGCGCCAGCGCCGTGCCCTCACCCAGCGCCAGCTCGCGCCCGGCATCCGTCGCAGGCGTGCTCTGCGCGCGCTGGAAATAAGGCGGATTGGCCATCACATGATCGAACCGCCGCTGGCGCAACCCGGCTGGCAGCGCTGTCAGATCCGCCGTCACCACCTCCAGCGCCGCCCCCGCCGCAGCCGCATTGCGCCGCGCCAGTTCCGCATAACCGGGCTGGATCTCCACCCCCGTCAGGGACAGCCCAGGCACCCGCGCCGCGAGACAGAGCGAGGCCACCCCGACGCCGCAGCCCAGCTCCAGCACCGCCTGCCCCGCCCGGGCCGGGACCGAGGCCGCCAGAAGCACCGGATCAACCCCCGCCCGATAGCCGCGCCGGGGTTGCCAGATCTGCAATCGGCCGCCCAGAAAGGCGTCGCAGCTCAGATCCGCCTCATCCATCTGGTCCCATGCCATTGTCGGTGATCACCCGCAGCGCCGCGTCGTAATCCTCGTCCCGCACCATCAGGCGGCGCGGCAAAATGCCGATGCTACCCTCAAGGACGCTCATGTTTACGTCGATTTCAAAGCAGTCTATACCCTCGCCCTGAAGCAAGGATGTGGCCATCGCCATCGAGACCGGATTATTGGTGCGCATCAACTGTTTCATACTTGGCAGATAAGAGCATGGCCCCCGCTTGTCGAGCCGTGCAGCAGGGAAAACATGAGCCTCGACCGCGCCGCCACCAAACCGCATGAATTGCTGGCCAATCACCTGTCCGAGGGGATGGAGGCGGTCAACGCCCTGATCGCCGCCCGCATGGCCTCGGAACATGCGCCGCGCATCCCGCAGGTCACGGCGCATCTGGTCGGCGCGGGCGGCAAGCGCCTGCGCCCCATGCTGACGCTGGCCGCGGCTGAACTGTGCGGTTATGCGGGCCCCTACCATGTCCATCTGGCCGCCACCGTCGAATTCATCCACACCGCCACCTTGCTGCATGACGATGTCGTGGACGAAAGCGCGCAGCGCCGGGGCCGGCCCACCGCCAACCTGCTCTGGGACAACAAATCCTCCGTCCTCGTGGGCGATTACCTCTTTGCCCGCGCCTTTCAGTTGATGGTCGAACCGGGCAACCTGCGCGTGCTGGAAATCCTCTCCAACGCCGCCGCCACCATTGCCGAGGGCGAGGTGCTGCAACTCACCGCCGCGCAGGATCTGCGCACCGATGAATCCATCTACCTGCAAGTGGTGCGCGGCAAGACCGCCGCCCTCTTCTCTGCCGCCACCGAATCCGGCGGCGTTCTGGCGGGTGGCAGCGCCGCGCAGGTGCAGGCGCTTTTTGAC
>JAMWZG010000530.1 GCA_024304855.1 Paracoccaceae bacterium | reverse complement strand
GGGGGGTTTTCGCATCACTCATCTGTAGGGGGCATCCAGTTCGAGGTTGCGGGCAATCTCGGCCTCCCAGCGTTCGCCGTTCTCCAGCAGCTTGGCCTTGTCGTAGAACAGCTCCTCGCGGGTTTCGGTCGCGAATTCGAAATTCGGCCCTTCCACGATGGCATCCACGGGGCAGGCTTCCTGGCAGAAGCCGCAGTAGATGCATTTGGTCATGTCGATGTCATAGCGCGTGGTGCGGCGGCTGCCGTCCTCGCGCGGTTCGGCGTCGATGGTGATGGCCTGCGCGGGGCAGACAGCCTCGCACAGCTTGCAGGCGATGCAGCGTTCTTCCCCGTTGGGATAGCGGCGCAGCGCATGTTCACCCCGGAAACGGGGGCTGAGCGGGCCTTTTTCATGCGGATAGTTCAGCGTGGCCTTGGGCGCGAAGAAGTATTTCAGCCCCAGTTTGAACCCTTTGGCAAAGTCCGACAGCAGGAAATAGCCAGCCGCGCGACCGTAATCAATCTGTGCCATATCAGCCTCCAATCGCCCAGCGGGCATAGGCGCCGCCGAAGAGTTCGAATTTCGCAAGGAATGCCACGATCACCACCCAGCCCAGGGACATGGGCAGGAAGACCTTCCAGCCGATCCGCATCAACTGATCATAGCGGTAGCGGGGCGTGATCGCCTTCACCATGGCAAAGAGGAAGAAGAAGAAGGCCATCTTGCCGACCATCCACCACGGACCATCCGCGATGCCGGGAATGGGCGACAGCCAGCCGCCGAAGAACAGCAGCGACATCAGCGCGCACATCAGGAAGATGGCGATATATTCGCCCGCCATGAAGAGCAGGAAGGGGGTCGAGGAATATTCGACCTGATAGCCCGCGACCAGTTCGGATTCCGCCTCCGGCAGGTCGAAGGGCGGCCGGTTGGTTTCCGCCAGCGCCGAGATGAAGAACAAGAACACCATCGGGAAATGCGGCAGCCAATACCAGCTGAAGAAATAGTAATCCCCATCCTGCGCGCGCACGATGTCGCTGAAGTTCAGCGAGCCGGTGGAGATGATCACGCCGATGATGATCAGACCGATACTGACCTCATAGGAGATCATCTGCGCTGCCGAGCGCAGCGAGCCGAGGAAGGGGTATTTCGAGTTCGACGCCCAACCGCCCATGATCACGCCATAGACCTCGAGCGAGGAGACGGCGAAGACATAGAGGATGGCCACGTTGATGTCCGAGAGCACCCAGCCCTCGTTGAAGGGAATGACCGCCCAGGCGATCATGGCCAGCACGAAGCTGGTGAGCGGGGCCAGCATGAACACGGTCTTGTCCGCGCCCGCCGGGATCACCACTTCCTTGACGACATATTTCAGCGCGTCGGCCACGGTTTGCAGCAGGCCGAACAGGCCCACCACGTTGGGGCCGCGCCGCATCTGCACGGCGGCCCAGATCTTGCGGTCGCCATACACCAGAAACAGCAGGCTGATCATCACGAAGGCCACGACTGCCAGCGATTGCGCCACCAGAAGAACTGCGATCCCCAGC
>JAMWZG010000053.1 GCA_024304855.1 Paracoccaceae bacterium | reverse complement strand
GAAAGTTCTGTCGAATTATCCGTAATTTCGTGTCATTTCAGCCGGATCGGCAAAGTCCCGCGCGCAGATGACGCGGTCGCGGCCTTCCATGTCGCGGATCAGGCGCAGATCGCGCCAGCCTGCTGCGCGGAAGATGGCGCTGACATCGGCGCCCTGCTGCCAGCCTATTTCCACGATGACACGGCCTTCCTTTGCCAGATGCAGCGGTGCCTGCCGGGCAATGATGCGGTAGGGTTCCAGCCCGTCGCCGCCGGGGCTGAGGGCGATGGCGGGATCATGCAGGCGCACCTCGGGGGCAAGGGTCGGGATCTCATGCGCGGCGATATAGGGCGGGTTCGACAGGATCAGGTCGAATGGTCCGGTGATCGCGCTGAACCAGTCGGACAGGACCAGCTCCAGACGATCCGCGACACCGAGGTTGCGGGCATTCTGTTCCGCCACGATCAGCGCGGCGGGGCTGATGTCGGTCGCCGTGGCGCGCGCGGCCGGGCATTCGGCCAGCAAGGTCACGGCGATGGCCCCGCTGCCCGTGCCCAAATCCAGCAGGCGGCGCGGCACGGGGCCGTCCAGAGCCGTGGCGATGACCGTTTCGGTGTCGGCGCGCGGGTCCAGAACGTCAGGGGTGACGATGAAATCACGCCCCCAGAAGCTGCGATGGCCGATGATACGGGTCACGGGTTCGCGCGCGATGCGGCGTGTCAGGGCGCGGTCCAAGCGCGCCTGGGCCGCCAAGGGCATCGCATCGGGCCCGATCAGCAGCAGCCGGTCGCGCCCCACCCCAAGAGCATGGGCCAGCAGATGCCTTGCATCGGTTGCTGCCTCCTCGATCCCGGCTGCGGTCAGGGTCTGGATGGCCGCACGCAGCGCGTGATCGACACTGCGGGTCATCCGTCCATCTCGGCCAGAAGGCCGGCCTGATGCTCGGCAATCAGGGCGTCGATCACCTCGTCCAGATCACCCTGCATAATCTGCTCCAGCCGGTAGAGGGTGAGGTTGATCCGGTGATCCGTCATGCGCCCCTGCGGGAAGTTGTAGGTGCGTATCCTTTCGCTGCGATCGCCCGACCCGACCTGGCTTTTGCGATCGGCCGCGCGGGCATTGGCGGCCTTCTGCCGCTCTAGGTCGAAAAGTCGCGCGCGCAGCACGCTCATGGCGATCTCGCGGTTGCGATGCTGCGACTTCTCGGAGCTGGTGACGACGATACCGCTGGGAATATGGGTGATGCGCACGGCCGAATCGGTGGTGTTCACATGCTGGCCACCCGCACCGGAGGAGCGCATCGTGTCGATACGGATGTCGTTGGGGTCGATGGTGATGTCCACCTCCTCTGCCTCGGGCAGGACGGCGACGGTGGCGGCAGATGTATGGATGCGCCCGCCGCTTTCGGTGGCAGGCACCCGCTGGACACGGTGCACACCGCTTTCGAACTTGAGCCGGGCAAAGACCCCCTCGCCCGCGATGCGCGCCACGACCTCGCGGATGCCGCCCAACTCGGTCTCCTGAAGGGTGATGATCTGAAAGGACCAGCCGCGCGCCTCGGCATGGCGCTGATACATGCGCAGAAGATCCGCCGCAAACAGCGCCGCCTCGTCGCCGCCGGTGCCGGGGCGGATCTCGATCATCGCGGGGCGCGCATCGGCCGCGTCGCGCGGCAGCAGCGACAGTTGCAGCGCGCGCTCCACATCCGGCAGGCGGGCGCGCAGCTGCGGCAGTTCCTCTTCGGCAAGGCTGCGCATCTCGGGGTCAGAGAGCATCGCCTCGGCCTCGGCCAGATCGCGACAGAGGGTGCGCCAGAGGTCGATCTGCGCCACCACGGGGCGCAACTCGGCATATTCGCGCCCCAAGGCCGCGATGTCGCCACCGCCCTGCGCCATCTTCGCCTCCAGAAACTGGAAGCGTTGCGTGATCTGTTCAAGTTTATCCGCGGAAATCATCCCGCTTCTCTTGCCGAAAGCCCTGCTCTGGTCAAGGGCGCGGTCACGCCCCTGCGGCGGCGAGCGCGGCAATCCACCCCTCGATCCGGGCACGGTTCACGCCCATGTCGGAAGAGCCGAAGCGCAGGCGGCCATGGATCACGATGCTGCCTGCCCGCGCCTCGACCGTGGTGTAGTCGGGAAAACCCCAAAGGCGCGAGCGGGTGACATAGGTGATCATCCCCTCCTCCGGGCTGCCGGCCAGCGCGGTTGTGCGCGGGGTATCACGGATGATGCGGTCCAGCCGGGCCATGTCGCCAGGTCTTGCGGGAATGGTGCGGATCGCCGCGCCTGCGAAATCGCGATTGCCACTGTCCATCAGGCTGACATGCCAACGCGCCGGGTCGGATGGTGCAAGCCGCACCCAGAGGCCGAAGCCCAGCACCGCCAGCAGGATCAGGGACAGCAGTTTCATCGCATCACTCTTTCATCGTTCCCCAAATACTCAAGAACCGCCCTCACCGCCGCGTCCAACCCCAGAGGGCGATGATCTCCATCGCCACATGGGCACCGGCCACTGCCGTTGCCCCTGTCGTGTCATAGGGGGGCGAGACTTCGACGACATCGCCGCCCACAAGGTTGATCCCCGCCAGATCGCGCAGGATCGCGGCGGCCTGCCAGCTGTGCAGCCCACCCCAGACGGGCGTGCCGGTGCCGGGGGCAAAGGCCGGGTCAAGCGCGTCGATGTCGAAGGTCAGGTAGACCGGATTGTCGCCCACCACCTTGCGGATGCGGGCAGCGATGGCGGCGGGGCCATCCTCGTGCACGCTGCGGGCATCCAGATAGTCCATCCCCAGATAGTCGTCGCATTCGGTGCGGATTCCGATCTGGATCGACCGCGAGGCATCCACCACCCCGGTCTTGACCGCCTTATACATGAAGGTGCCATGGTCGATCCGGCCCATGTCGTCATCCTGCCAGAGGTCGGAATGAGCATCGAACTGGATCACCGACAGGGGGCCGTGTTTTTCGGCATAGGCTTGGAGGATGGGAAGCGTGCAGTAGTGATCGCCGCCCAGCATGACGGTGCCCGGACCGGCGGCCAGAATGGTGCGGAAATGGGCGCGGACCGCCTCGGGAAAATCGCTGACGCGGGCATAGTCAAAGGCCAGATCGCCGTAATCGACGATACTGAACTGCCCCAGCGGGTCATAGCCCCAGCCATAGGGCGGGTCATAGGGTTGCAGGCAGCTTGCCTCACGGATGGCACGGGGGCCGAACCGGGCGCCGGGGCGATGGGTCACGGATTGGTCGAAGGGCACGCCCGTCACCACCAGATCAACGCCGGTCAGATCCTTGGTATAACGCCGCCGCAGGAAGGACGTGGCCCCGCCAAAGGCATTCTCATAGCTGAGGCCACGCAAATTCTGCCGGGTAAAGGCTTGGTCTACTTGTGTTTTTGCATCTTCCAGCGCCATGATGACACCCTGTTTGCGAAATTGTCGTTGATTTGCGATGACGCCCCGCAGGGCGGAGGAGCGGTCAGGCCTTGAGCGGGGCGGCCCGTTCGACCAGCCGCGCAAAGAAGGAGGCGCCGACCGGGGCCACAGCATCGTTGAAGTCATAGCCCGCCTGATGCAGCCCGGCACTCTCGCCCTGGCCCAGAAACAGATAGGCGCCGGGGCGCGCTTCCAGCATATAGGCGAAATCCTCGGCCCCCATCTCGCGCCCGGCTTCGGGGGTCACATTGGCCGCGCCCACCACCTCTGCCGCGACCTCGGCGGCGAATGCGGCGCGGGCGGGGTCGTTGACGGTGGCGGGATACCAGACCTCATAATCCAATTCCGCCTCAACGCCGTAGGCCGCCGCCTGCCCCGCGACGATGGCCTGCATCCGCTCCATCACCATGGCCTGCACGGCCTTGTCGAAGGTGCGGACGGTGCCGCCGACATAGGCGGTCTCGGGCACGATGTTTTCCGCGCTGCCGGTGTGGATCTGCGTGACCGAGATGACCAGATCATCCAGCGCATAATGGTTGCGACTGCTGATCGTCTGGATCGCCTGCACGATGCCGACGGCGGCCACAACCGGATCGCGGGTGGCATGAGGCATGGCACCATGGCCGCCCAAGCCCTTGATATGGATGTGGAACGTATCCACCGCCGCCATGATCGGCCCCGGCGTGGTATAGAACGTGCCTTCCGGGAAGCCGGGAGCGTTGTGGATGGCATAGACCTCGGTGATGCCGAAACGGTCCATCACACCCTCTTCGACCATCACGCCGCCGCCGCCGCCGTTCTCTTCGGCGGGCTGGAAGATCAGGGCCACGCGTCCCGCGAAATTCCGCGTCTCGGCCAGATAGCGGGCCGCCCCCAGCAGCATCGTCGTATGCCCGTCATGCCCGCAGGCATGCATGACGCCGGGCACGGTCGAGGCATGATCCGCCCCCGTCTCCTCAAGGATCGGCAGCGCGTCCATGTCGGCGCGCAGACCGATGACGGGGCCCGGACCCTGCCCCTCGATCATGGCCACGACGCCGGTTTTGGCGATGCCTTCATGAATCTCGGTTATGCCGAACTCTTTCAATCTTTCAACGACATAGGCGGCTGTCTTGACGCAGTCAAAGCCCAGTTCGGGATGCTGGTGCAGATGGCGCCGCCAACCGGTCATGTCTTCGGCATATCCGGCAATACGGTTGATCACGGCCATCTCTGGACTCCTTGGGCGGTTGCGTTCACCTTGCCACCAAACCCGAAAACCGGAGCCGCCGCAATGACCGATGACGCCCTGATCCATGACCCCGACGGCGGTTTGCCGCGTCTTCTGGCCATCATGGCGCGGTTGCGCGATCCGGTGACGGGCTGTCCCTGGGACATCGAGCAGGACTTTGCGAGCATTGCCCCCTACACGATCGAGGAAGCCTATGAGGTGGCCGATGCGATCGAACGGCAGGACTGGGCCGAACTGGAGGGCGAGTTGGGCGATCTGCTGTTGCAGGTCGTCTATCACAGCCAGATGGCCCAGGAGGCGGGGTTGTTCAGCTTTGACAGCGTCGCGCGGCGGGTCTCGGACAAGATGGTGGCGCGGCATCCGCATGTCTTTGGCGCAGAGAGCCGCGACAAATCCGCCGCCCAGCAGACCGTTGACTGGGAACGGATCAAGGCCGCCGAGCGGGCGGCGGCGGCGCAGAAAGGGGTTCTGGACGGGGTTGCCGTGGGTTTGCCTGCCTTGCTGCGCGCGGTGAAACTGCAAAAGCGCGCTGCGCGCGTGGGATTCGACTGGCCCGATGTGGGACAGGTGATCGACAAGATCACCGAGGAAGCGCGTGAGTTGACCGAAGCGCGGGACAGTCTGACGCAGGCCGAGATCACCGAGGAGTTCGGGGATATGCTCTTTGTCATGGCCAATCTGGCGCGGCATCTGGATGTTGATCCCGAAGCGGCCCTGCGCGCTGCAAATACCAAGTTCACGCGCCGTTTTCAATATATAGAGCAAGAGCTTGCAGCGCGTGGCTCATCCCCTGCGCAATCCGATCTGGCAGAGATGGATGGGTTGTGGAACGCGGCGAAACGGGTCGAGAAGCAAGGCAAGGCCAGATCCAGAGGGGCGCGCCGCCAATCCGACAAATTCATTCAGGTATTGACCCGACAAAAAAACTCGGATTTAGATAAGTCCTCATAACACCCGTTTTCACGAGGACGCCATGACCCGACACCTGACCACCGCCCTGCTGAGCGCCACCGCAATCTCGCTGGCCCTGCCCGCTCTGGCCCAGGAGGTGAACGTCTATTCCTATCGCCAACCCGAGCTGATCAAGCCGCTGACCGATGCGTTCACCGCCGAAACCGGCATCGCGGTGAATGTCGCCTTTCTGGACAAGGGTATGGTCGAGCGTCTGACCGCCGAGGGCGACCGCAGCCCCGCCGATCTGGTGCTGACCGTCGACATTTCGCGGCTGGCCGAAGTGGTCGAAGCCGGCCTGACACAGCCGGTGGACAGCGAGACGCTGCGCGCCAATGTGCCCGACATCTATCACGATCCCGAGGGGCATTGGTGGGGTCTGACCACCCGCGCCCGGATCATCTACGCCTCCAAGGAGCGGGTGGCCGAGGGGGAAGTGACCACCTATGAGGATCTGGCCGATCCGAAATGGAAGGGTCGCATCTGCACCCGTTCGGGCACCAATTCCTATAGCCTGGGCCTGACGGCCGCCGTGATCCACCATCTTGGTGAGGAAGGGGCAAAGACCTGGCTGGAAGGGGTGAAAGCCAATCTGGCGCGCAAGCCCGAGGGCAATGACCGCGGTCAGGTCCGTGCGATCTGGGCCGGCGAATGCGACATCTCGCTGGGCAACACCTATTACATGGCGCAGATGCTGGCCGATCCCGAGCAGCAGGACTGGGCCAATTCCGTGAACATCGTCTTCCCGACATTCGAGAATGGCGGCACGCATGTGAACATCTCGGGCGTGGCCATGACGAAAGCGGCCCCGAACCGCGAGAATGCGCTCAAGATGATGGAATTCCTGACCTCGCCCACGGCGCAGCAGATCTATGCCGAGGCGAATGCCGAATATCCGATCGCACCCGGCACAGAACCGGACGATCTGGTCAAGAGCTGGGGCACGTTCACGCCCGATGATGTCAACCTGATGGATCTGGCCAAGCTGCGCGGTGCGGCGCTTCGCCTGACCGAGACTGTTGATTTCGACGGCTGATCAACCTGGTACGAGCAGAAGTTGAGAGGGGCGGCCGATGGGTCGCCCCTTTTGGCTTGGGCCGGTTCTGCCTTGGTCCAAGCTGTCAGGTGATCTCGACCGCGACCTGCATGTCCGAGAAGGCGATGTAGCGATAGCGTAGCCCCTTGTCGGCGCACACCTCCTGCCAGGCGCGGAATTCACCGAAGCGCCAGTTCGGATAGCCATAGTATTCGTCAAAGACGACGATACTGCCCTTGACTAGCCGGGGGGCGACCTGTTGCAGCACATAGAGGCTGCTTTCATAGGTGTCGCAATCGACATGGCAGAGGCGGATGTCGGCGGTGTTCTTCTTGAGGAAGGCGGGAAGCGTCTTGTCGAACCAGCCTTTGTGCAGGGTCACATTCTCTTTCACCTTGGGCAGCACGCCATCCAGGTTGAACGTGCCTTTGGGCAGGTGATAGCCGGTCCAATCCTCTGCCAGCCCTTCGAAACTGTCGAAGCCGTGGATGGCGTCCTTGGAGAATATCTCGGCGAAATGGTTGATGGAGCGACCCTTGAACACGCCAAACTCGAGGATCTGGCCACCGTCGATCCGGGCGGATGAGGCCGCATAGTTCCACAACTCCTCGACCTTGGAGAAAATCATCGCATGGGTCAGATGCTGCTCTGCGTAATTGGCGGAGTCTTCAATGGCGCGTTCCTTGAGCAGCTTGTAAACGCTGAGTTTGTAGGGCGTGAACACGCGTTTCAGGACACTGGTTAACCGACGACCATCCATGGAAGACCTCTTTCACTCCCTTTACGGGATTACCTTGAAACATCAGCCCTGCGGGCCTTCAGCCATGCCTAGGGTCTGGGTGTCATCCGGTCAATCGGGATAGAGAGCGGGGCCATAGTTGCCCGGCCAACCGGGCGGGATACGCGACTCCGGCGCAACACCCCGCGGGACAAGGCCGGGGTGCCGCGCGCGGGGCGTTGAAAGTATTGGCGCTGTCGGGGGTTTTGCCGCATAGTTACACAAAAAAAAGTGATTGAGCAGTATGGTTCACCGGACACGGGCCTTGACATGGCCGACGCGGCGCCCTGGCATTTTCGGCGTGGGGGCACATGGCTGCAAGGCTGGCGCGGTGAGCAAGGGTAGACGAGGTTGGCACAGGCCGGACAGATGACCGTGACGCAAGCAGAGCAGCGGCGCGATGCCCGTGTTGCGGAGATCCGCGACATTGCCTTGGCGCAACTGGTTTTGCCACGCAAGGGGTTTGACCCTGCCCCCTATAACGCCGAACTGGAAGAGATGGCCGCCGCTGCAGGCGAGGGTTTTTCGACCGATTATCTGGAGGCCTTCATCCTGCTGATCATCGTGGTCGGCAAGCGTCCGCGCCGGGCGCAGAAGTCGCTTTACCGCCTTTACAAGAAGCGGCTGGCCGCGGGCCAGATGGACAGATTCAACGCCTTCACCGATCTGCTGAAGGCGGCCGAGGCGCGGGGACATTCGCTGGACGGGATCTTTTTCCCGCAGAGTTTCAACACGCTGGATCATGCCGCGATCTGGGCCGATGTCGGCGCGACGCTGGACAAGGTCAAGGAAGTGATCGGTCCCGTTTTCCTGAACTCGGGCACACTTCTGGGTGTGGTGCGCGACAAAAGCCTGATTGCCCATGACGACGATGTGGATCTGGCCGTTCTGATGGGTTCACAGGACCAGGAGAGCGCGGCGCGCGATTGGCAGGCTGTCGGGGCCCGGTTGCAGGAGGCGGGGTTGCTGTCGGCCAAGCAGGTGACAAACCCGGCCGTTCTCAAGCTGCAATCGGGCGGGGTCTATAACATCGACCTGTTCCCGGCCTGGATCGCCGAGGGCCGGCTGCATGTCTATCCGCACACCTGTGGCGACCTGCCCGAAGAGGCGCTTTTGCCGCTGGCGCAGTGTCCTGTCACGGGCCTTCCCATTCCCGCACGCGCCGAGGCGGTGCTGGAGGTCAATTACGGCGAGGGCTGGCGCAGACCGGACCCGGGTTTCGCCTTTCCGTGGCACCGCGCCAATCGCCGGTTCCGTGTGTTCATGAATGCTCTTGGCAGTTATCAGGAAGGTGTTGAGGATGAGTAACGAGACGGCAAAGACCAGCGGGCGCACGGTGCTGACCTATGGCACGTTCGATCTGTTCCATGTCGGGCATGTGCGGCTGTTGCGGCGGCTGGCCGATCTGGGCGACAGGCTGATCGTCGCCTGTTCGACGGATGAGTTCAACACACTCAAGGGCAAGCGGACGGCGATCCCCTATGCTCACCGGGTCGAGGTTCTGGAAGCCTGTCAATATGTGGACCTTGTGATCCCGGAAACCGGGTGGGAACAAAAGCCCAAGGATATCAAGACCTACAACGTCGATCTCTTCGCGATGGGTGATGATTGGGAGGGCAAGTTCGACGATCTGCGGGCCTATTGCGATGTTCTCTATCTGCCGCGCACCGAGAATATCTCGACCACCAAGCTCAAGGAGCTGATCCAGTCGATGCATCTGATCCTGCCGGATGCGGAGCAGCAGAAGATCGGCTGAAACCCGCGCGGCGTTGCCGATGAGGGCGCGCAGCCCTGCGATCTGTTTGCATGGGCGCGGTGCAGGTTCCATAGTGGCCGGGGCGTGGGGCGGGTCAAACCGCCTGCGCGCCGACCGAGTGAGGCCGAGGGGACCGCAGAACGCTTATGAGCAGACAGAAGATCATCATCGACACGGACCCCGGACAGGATGACGCGGTGGCGATCCTGCTGGCCCTTGCATCCCCCGAGGAGATCGAGGTGCTGGGGATCACCGCTGTCGCGGGCAATGTGCCGCTGGCCTTGACGCAGCGCAATGCGCGGATGGTCTGCGAGCTGGCGGGGCGGCCCGATGTGCGGGTTTTCGCAGGATGTGACCGGCCCTTGGGGCGTGATCTGGTCACGGCAGAGCATGTGCATGGCAAAAGCGGGCTGGATGGGCCCGCCCTGCCCGATCCGGTGATGCCCTTGCAGGATCAGCACGCGGTGGATTTCATCATCGACACGCTGCGGGCCGAGGTATCGGGATCTGTGACGCTCTGCCCGCTGGGGCCGCTGACGAATATCGCAATGGCGATGGAGAAGGCGCCCGACATCATCCCGCGCATCCGGCAGATCGTGCTGATGGGTGGCGCCTATTTCGAGGTGGGCAACATCACCCCGTCGGCCGAGTTCAACATCTATGTCGATCCGCAGGCCGCACGGATCGTGTTCCGCGCCGGTGTGCCGCTTGTCGTGATGCCGCTGGATGTGACGCATAAGGTTCTGGTGACGGCAGAGCGCAACGACGCCTTTCGCGCCATCGGCAGCCCGGTGGGCATTGCCGTGGCGCAGATGACCGAGTTCTTCGAGCGGTTCGACAAGGAGAAATACGGATCATTGGGGGCGCCGCTGCATGACCCCTGCGTGACCGCCTGGCTGATCCGGCCCGATCTGTTCAAGGGCCGTCATGTGAATGTGGAGATCGAGACGCAGTCCGAACTGACCATGGGCATGACGGTCGCTGACTGGTGGCGCGTCACGAGCCGCGCGCCCAATGCGCATTTCATGGGCGCGGTGGATGCGGAGGGGTTCTTTGCCCTGCTCACGGAAAGGCTGGCGCGGTTATGAGCCTGCTGCATCTGGCCACGGTCGAGGATCTGGAGCGTGTCGTGCCGCTGGTCGCGGCCTTTCATGCTGAAATGGGCTATGACACCGATGCAGCGCATCACGAGGGGGCGGTTCTACCCCTGCTGGAGGGCTCTCCGCATGGGGCGATCTGGCTGGTGGGGCCGCGCCGCGCGCCGGTGGGCTATGTCGTCATCTCCTTTGGCTGGTCGGTGGAATATGGTGGGCTGGACGGGGTGGTGGACGAGATTTTCGTGCGCCCGCCCGTGCGTGGGCGCGGGATGGGGTTCGAGGCGCTGAACGGCATCGCCAAGGCGCTGGGGTCCGGTGGTGTGCGCGCCCTGCATCTGGAAGTGGCGCGGGATGATGAGCGCGCGCAGCGTTTCTATACCCGTGCCCGGTTTCATCCGCGCGATCATACGATGTTCATGTCCCGCGTGCTGTAACCGGCGCGCCCTGCCCCTATATATGAGCCATGACCCTGCATATCCCCTTTGACAACAGCTATGCCAATCTGCCGCCGCGCTTTTACACGCGGCAGGTGGCGCAATCCGTGTCCGCTCCGCGCCTTTTGGTGTTCAATGACAGGCTCGCGGCCGATCTGGGCATCCGCACCGGCGACCCAGAGGAGCTGGCGGCGGTTTTCTCGGGCAATGCAGTGCCCGAGGGGGCCGCGCCGCTGGCGCAGGTCTATGCCGGGCATCAGTTCGGCGGCTTCTCACCCCAGTTGGGGGATGGCCGCGCGCTGCTGCTGGGTGAGGTGGTGGATGTCCACGGCAGGCGCCGGGATATTCAGCTCAAGGGGTCAGGCCAGACCCCCTATAGCCGGATGGGCGACGGGCGCGCCTGGCTGGGGCCGGTGCTGCGGGAATATCTGCTGTCAGAAGCGATGAATGCCCTTGGCGTGCCCACGACGCGCGCCTTGGCGGCGGTGCTGACCGGCGACCGGGTCTATCGCGAGGCGGTGTTGCCGGGGGCGGTGCTGACCCGCGTGGCGGCCAGCCATATCCGGGTGGGCACCTTCCAGTATTTCGCCGCGCGCCGCGATCTTGAGGGGTTGCAGGCGCTTTATGAACACACCCGCGCGCGGCATTACCCGGCGGCACAGTCCCCCGCGCAGATGCTGGAGGCGGTGATTGATGCGCAGGCACGGCTGGTGGCCCGCTGGCTGTCGATCGGTTTCATCCATGGCGTGATGAACACCGACAACACCAGCCTGTCGGGCGAGACGATTGATTACGGTCCTGCGGCCTATATGGATAGCTATCATCCGACGACGGTCTACAGCTCGATCGACGCCCATGGGCGCTATGCCTATGACAATCAGGCGCATGTGATCGTCTGGAACATGGCGCAACTGGCGACCGCAATGGTGCCGCTGATGCCGGATACTGATGCGGCGATTGCGGAATTCACCGCAGCAATCAACGCGATGCCGGCACGGATTGCGGCCGAGCGACTGGCGGCGTTCCGGCCCAAGCTGGGGCTGACGGGGGATGATCCCGAGGATGCGGTGCTGGTGGATGATCTGCTGGCGCTGATGCAGGCGGGACAGGCGGATTTTACCAATACGTTCCGAGCGCTGGCGCGGGGCAATGCGCGCGATCAGGTCACGGACCGTGCCGCCTATGACGCATGGCACAGGCGTTGGCAGGCGCGCTTGCAGGCCGAGGATGGGGCCGAGGCGCGGATGATGGCGGCGAACCCGGCCTATATCCCGCGCAATCACCGGGTTGAGGCGATGATCCAGGCGGCTGTCGCAGGTGACATGGCCCCGTTCGAGCGGTTGCTGCGGGTCTTGTCCGACCCCTATACCGACCAACCCGGCGAGGAGGAGCTGACCCGCCCGCCACTGGTGCATGAGGTTGTGGCGCAGACCTTTTGCGGCACATGACCCCTTTCAGGCGGGGATCCTCGGGCGGCGGTTGATCAGCACGATCCCCGCCGCCACCAGCACCAGACCGATGAGGACACCGGGGCCGATCTCCTCGCCCAGGACCAGCCAGCCCAGACCCACGGCCAGAACCGGCGTCAGGAAGGAAAAGCTGGCCACGCCCGAGGCGGGATAGGCCTTCATCAGGAAGAACCAGAACAGAAAGCCGAAACTGGCGACAGCCACGATCTGATAGGTCAGACCAAGGATATGGGTGATGTCGAGGTCGCGCAGGAAGGGGCCGAAAAAGGGTGCCGCGATCATCAGAAGGACAGCACTGACGGAGAGTTGCCAGAACAGCTGCATTTCGGGCACGACGCGCTGCACCGGGGTCAGGCGCACCACAAGGGCAATACCTGTCCAGCCGAAGGCCGCGCCGAGAGCCGCAAGATCGCCTTGCCATGACGCCTCGCCGCTACTGCGCTGCCCCAGCACGATGGCCACGCCGGTCATGGCCAGCACCAGCCCGATGATGCGCCTTTGGGTCAACCGCTCGCCCGGGAGCAGGAAATGCGCGGAAATCGACAGGATCACCGGCATCGAATAGAGCAGGATCGAGGCGCGGGCGACGGTGGTGTGATCCAGCGCCCAGAAGAGGCAGAGGAACTCTGCCGCAAACAGCGCGCCCAGCAGGACGCCGGGCCAGAGCGTATCGCGCGCAAAGTCAAAGCGCACGCCACGCAGGCGCATCCAGAGAAGCAGCACGATCAGCGCACCGAGCGAGCGCAGCGCGGCCATGAAGACCGGCTGGAACCCGTCATTGCCCAGCTTGATCACCACCTGGTTGAAGGCCATGGTCGCGGCGAAACCGATCAACGCCACCGCCCCGATGGCGTCTATCCTGTCCTTGCGTTCCATGGGGCGGAGTGGACGGGGATTCGGCCCGATCGTCAAGGCGGGAACGGGCGTTCAGCGGCGCTTGCGGTGACGGCTGAAGAAGCGTGGATTGCGTTGCACGAAATCGTCAATCAGCCCCATCAACCCGCCCTTGGCGCGCCCCTTGAGATAGGCATAGCCCGCCCCTGCCCCGATCAAGGCGCCCAGAAAGTCCATGATCAGATCCCACATCGTGTCCATGAGGCCGGATTTCTGCATGTTCAGGCCGAAAACCTGATCCATGCCGAATTCGAAAATCTCCCATAGCGCGCCGATGGCAAGGGCGAAACAGAAGGCGAAGAAGGCCACTGCAAAGGGCGGCGCGGCATAGCGGTCGCCTTGAAACATCATGAAGACAAGGACGAAGCCGATCAGGCCAAAGCCGACCGCGCTGCCGCTATGCATGACCAGATCCCACCACCAGAAGCGGTTGTAGAAATCATAGACCTCGCCCAGGAAGAGCGTGCCGCCGACAAAGACGACGATGGCGGCGATGAAGGACGGGGGCACCACGATCTCGGCCCAGCGGGCCACGACGACGGGGGCCAGTGACAGCATGAGCGTGGCAAGGGCGACAAAGGCCAGCGGCCAGTTGCGCTGCACCAGGGCGTCCAGCATCAGAAGAGCCAGAACCGCCCAGATGATCTTGGCCAGCCATGTCTGATCGGCAAACACCCCGTGACGCCTCCGCAAATCGTGCCTATATCCCTCTCATGTCCGCATCCAGTCTCAGAATTGCAAGCTATAACCTGCAAAAATGCGTGGGCCTTGACCTGCGCCGCCGCCCGGATCGGTCGCTGACCGTGATCGCGGGGCTGGGGGCGGATGTGGTGGTGTTGCAGGAGGCAGACAAGCGCCTGCCGCCGCGCCCCGCCGCCCTGCCCCATGGGATGATCGAGGATGACGGCTGGCAGATCGTGCCGGTGGGCACGGGCGGGCACAGGCCCGGCGGGTCACTGGGCTGGCACGGCAATGCGATGCTGGTCCGGCCCGACCTTCGGATCATCGAAACCGCGCATCTTGAACTGCCGGGGCTGGAGCCAAGGGGGGCGATCCGGGTCGATCTGGACACGCGGATCGGGACGGTGCGGGTGATCGGCCTGCATCTGGGGCTGATCCGCCGTCACCGTCTGTTGCAGGTGGCGGCGATCATGCGGGCGCTGCGCGACCTGCCGCATCTGCCCACGGTGATGGCGGGGGATTTCAACGAATGGGGTTCGGTGATGCCGCTGGATACGATGGCGCAGGGGCTGCGGTTTCTGCCGGGAATCGCCAGCTATCCTGCGGCCCGTCCGGTGGCGCGGCTGGATCGTTTCGCCCTGTCGGATGAGTTGATGGCGCTGGATGAGGGCAGCTATCTGGCAAGCCCAGCCCGCGTCGCCTCGGACCATTTGCCGGTCTGGGCGGATATTGCCGCGCGAGGCTGATGGTCTGACGGGCTGAAAGAAGAAAAGGCACCCCGAAGGGTGCCTTTTTGGTTCTCAGGCGGCCTGGCTGGCCGAGGCGCCACCCTTGCCACCGCCGCCCGAGCGCCGCCGGCGGCGCTGCTGGGTGGTGCCGGGCTTCGCCCCGCCCTCAGAAGCGCGCGCGCCGCCGCCACGGGGGCCGCCGCCCTTGTTGCCGCCGCGACCACGACCACCGCCGGATTTCGGCGCGTCAGGTGCATCGAGCGCTTCCCAAGGACGACCCGAGGCGATGGGGATCGAGATCTTCATCACCTTCTGGATGTCGCGCAATTCGCTCATCTCGTCGGGGGCGCAGAAGGCGATGGCCGCGCCATCCTTGCCTGCCCGCGCGGTCCGGCCAATCCGGTGGACATAGTTTTCCGGCACGTTGGGCAGTTCGTAATTATAGACATGCTTCACGTCGGGGATGTCGAGGCCGCGTGCCGCCACGTCAGTGGCGACCAGCACCTTGATCTTGCCGGATTTGAACGCCTCGATCGCGCGGTCGCGCTGACCCTGGCTTTTGTTGCCATGGATCGAGCCTGCGGCATAGCCCGCCTTCTCCAGCGTTTTCATCAGCTTCTCGCAGCCGTGCTTGGTGCGGCCGAAGACCAGCGCCAGCTCGTCGCGGTGCTTGTCCAGGAGTTCGATCAGCAGGTTGGTCTTTTCGGCTTTGGCGATGAAATGCACCAGCTGCGTGACCTTGTCCGCGACCTTGCCAGCCGGGCTGACCTCGACCCGCATCGGATTGTCCAGATAGGCAGAGGCGATTTCCGACATCTGCTTGTTCATCGTGGCCGAGAAAAGCATCGTCTGGCGCTGCTTGGGCAGCAGGCCTGCGATCTTGCGCAGGGCGTGGATGAAACCCAGATCCAGCATCTGATCCGCCTCGTCCAGCACCAGAAAGCGGGTGGAATCCAGACGCACGGCGCGACGGTCCAGCAGGTCCAGCAGACGGCCAGGTGTCGCCACCAGAATATCCGTGCCCCGGATCAGACGCCCGGCCTGCGCCGAGATCGACTGCCCGCCGACGACGAGGTTCACCTTCATCGGCGTGCCCTTGACCAGCGCGGCCAGCGTATCGGCGATCTGCTTGGCCAGTTCGCGCGTGGGGGCCAGGATCAGGCCATGCACATGCTTTTCCATCGGCCGCTTGGGATCAGCCATCAGCTGCGCCAGCAGCGGCAGGCCAAAGGCCGCCGTCTTGCCGGTGCCGGTCTGGGCCAGACCCATCACATCCTTGCCGTCCAGCGCATGGGGAATGGCCCGGCTCTGGATCGGGGTG
>JAMWZG010000529.1 GCA_024304855.1 Paracoccaceae bacterium | reverse complement strand
TGTGCGGGGTGTCCGACTGCGCGCGCCACCTGGGGGGATGTCTGCTCGCTCGCGCGCCGGATCTCTTGGTTCGATGAAAGCGGGTGCCTGTATGAAGCCTGACTTGGGATTTTTCGGGGTCTTGGGTGCCCCTTGTTTTGTTCCCGTCCTCATCGTGAATTCTGGATACCGTGGGATTTCATGGGACGCAACATAAATATCATGGCGAAATCTACATGATCTTGTCCGTGCTCGCCTTGAAAAACAACATCTAGAGGCGGCTTTTGCGGGGTTCGACACCGCTTATTGATAATCGTGGAAACATACCTACCAAATGTAGTGTTACTAGCCGCCAACTAAAACGTCCCACGATTTCCCGGCTTTTTTCGAAACCTGTTGCGCAGGACACAGCAAACCCACGGCCAGAGGCGGCAATCCCGCCCCCGCGCCCCCTGTTTACCCCCGATTCACAGGGAAAACACGCAAAATCCCGGCAAAGTGATTCGTTTTGAACAGCGCCCCGTCCGCGCCGCGCCAGATCCGTCCCATCATTTCCCATGTCCGCGCCGGATCGCCCGGGGCCGGCCCATGCGCGGCCCATCCCGGCCCAATCGCACCCATTTGCGCGCGACCGCCCCGCGTCACCGCCTTTGCCCTGTCCCCGGCGGGCGGATTGCGCTATACATCGCGCACCGAAGGCAGTAAGGCCCAGCGCTTGACCAACCCTTCCCCAACCAATGACACGGGCGCCTCCGGTCGCGGGATCTTTCGTTCCGCCACCCGCGCCCAATGACCCGAGTGATTGCATGACCCTGCCCTACCCGACGATGAAACCTCTGGCTGATGCGCTGGAGCGGCGCGGCTATGAGGTGCTGACCCCCGTTCAGATCGAAATGATGCGCCCCGACCTGATCGAGGCCGATCTGCTGGTGTCGGCACAGACCGGCTCGGGCAAGACCGTGGGCTTTGGCCTGGCGATTGCGCCCACCCTGCTGGGCGACAGCGACATCCTGCCCCCCGCCGCAGCCCCCCTCGCCCTGATCATCGCGCCGACGCGCGAGCTGGCCTTGCAGGTCAAGCGCGAGTTCCAGTGGCTCTATCAGGATGCGGGCGTCACCATGGCCTCCTGCGTGGGCGGCATGGACATGCGCGACGAGCGTCGCGCGCTGGACCGTGGCGCGCATATCGTGGTGGCCACACCCGGCCGCCTGCGCGACCATATCATGCGCGGCTCCATCGACCTTGGCCAGATCCGCGCCGTCGTGCTGGACGAGGCGGATGAGATGCTGGATCTGGGCTTCAAGGACGATCTGGAATTCATCCTGTCGGAAGCGCCCGACACCCGGCGCACGCTGATGTTCTCGGCCACCGTGCCGCGCGGAATTGCGGAACTGTCCAAGACCTATCTCAAGGACAATGCCGTGCGCGTCGCCACCACCACCGGGGCCACGCAGCACGCGGACATCGAATATCGCGCGCTGACCGCCGCCTATGACGGGACCGAGGGCGCGATCATCAACCTTCTGCGCTACTATGAGGCGCAGAATGCCA
>JAMWZG010000528.1:939-1531 GCA_024304855.1 Paracoccaceae bacterium | reverse complement strand
CCCCCGCCACCGTCATCCCCGCCAGCGCCCAGCCCAGAAAGGCGGTCGCGGCAATCGTCAACGGCATGGCGATCACCAAAAGCCGCACAGTGGGGCGCCAGCGCCTCAGGCTGCGGATGTCGTCGATCTGCAACCCGGTGGCGAACAGCACGACGATGACCACGATCTCGCTGGTGATCTCCCACAGGGCGGGCGACACGGTCGGGTCCGGGATCGCGGGCATTCCGGGGATCACGTTGAAGATCACCAACCCGGCCAGCATCATGATGGCCGAGGACAGGGCCGCGCTCCTGAACAGGATGCGCGGCAGCAGATGGGCGATGAACACCGCCGCGCCGACAGCCGCCATCAGGATATGGATCTGCAACAGCCCGAAAAAGGGGTCTTCATGGGTCATCGTCTCAGAGGTTCCCTTGACATGATGGACGGCCGATCCCGCCGGCTGGCCCTGACGCGCAGTCTACGCTGCGCACCGGGTTTGCACCATCGCGCCCCGCTTGACCAGTTTCTTGTTTCGGGGGGGATGGTGCGTGCAAGCACGCACCCTACTCGGAACGGATGAGGCAAGGCACGCACCACGTGTCGTGTCGGG
>JAMWZG010000528.1:0-840 GCA_024304855.1 Paracoccaceae bacterium | reverse complement strand
GGGCACGTTCCACGCAACCAACCGTAGGGTGCGTGCTCGCACGCACCACGTGTCGTGTCGGGGGCACGTTCCACGCAACCAACCGTAGGGTGCGTGCTCGCACGCACCACGTGTCGTCTCGGGCGCACGTTCCCCGCAAGCAACCCGTAGGGTGCGTGCCCGCACGCACCACATGTCGTCTCGGGCGCACGTTCCCCGCAAGCAACCCGTAGGGTGCGTGCTCGCACGCACCACATGTCGTCTCGGGGGCACGTTGCCCGCAACCAATCCGTAGGGTGCGTGCTCGCACGCACCACATGTCGTATCGGACGCACGTTCCCCGCAACCAACCGTAGGGTGCGTGCTCGCACGCACCACATGTCGCATCGGACGCACGTTCCACGCAACCAACCGTAGGGTGCGTGCTCGCACGCACCGCGTGTCGTCTCGGGCGCACATTGCCCGCAAGCACCCACCCGACGCCTCTCGCATTTGCAATCAACACAAATGACCGAAAGATCCTTAAAATTCCCCTAACACGCCTGCGTAACCCCTTGAATTACCTCACTCCGGGAAATGTCCCACCGTGGGACAGGCCAAAGCCCCCTCAGTAAAAACTCTGCGGATCAATATCCACCGCCAGCCGCAGGCTCCCCGTCAGCCGGACCTGCCCCAGCCACCGCCCCAACGCCGCCTGCAAGGGCGCGCCCTTGTCGGCCCGGACCAGCAGCCTGACCCGGTGCCGCCCCCTGATCCGGGCGATGGGGGCCGGGGCCGGCCCATAGACCTGCGCGCCGATGGCCCTGATCGGCCCATCGTTGCGGGCCAGATGCGTGCCCAGATCAAAGGCCGCCTGCGCCT
>JAMWZG010000527.1:948-1532 GCA_024304855.1 Paracoccaceae bacterium | reverse complement strand
GACAAGGTGCATCTGCTGGTGGTCATGACCGCCGAGCGGGGCCTGTGCGGCGGGTTCAACTCGAACATCGCCAAACTGGCCAAGCAGCACGCCGCCAAGCTGCTGGCGCAGGGCAAGACCGTCAAGATCCTGACCGTCGGCAAAAAAGGCCGCGATCAGCTCAAGCGCGACTACGCCAGGAATTTCGTGGGTCATGTCGATCTGACCGAAGTCAAGCGCGTCGGCTATGCCGATGCGCAGGGCATCGCGCGTGATGTGCTGGACCGTTTCGATGCGGGCGAATTCGATATCGCCACGATCTTCTACTCGAAGTTCGTGAACGTGGTCAGCCAGATCCCGACGGCGCAGCAGATCATCCCGGCCAGCTTCGACGCGGTCGAGGGGGACAGCGCCAGCCTGCTTTACGATTACGAGCCGAGCGAGGAGGCCATTCTGGCCGATCTTCTGCCGCGCGGTGTGGCAACGCAGATCTTCTCCGCGCTGCTGGAAAACGGGGCGTCCGAACAGGGCGCGCGCATGTCCGCAATGGACAACGCCACCCGCAACGCAGGCGAGATGATCGAGAAGCTGACGATCGAGTATAA
>JAMWZG010000527.1:0-938 GCA_024304855.1 Paracoccaceae bacterium | reverse complement strand
AAGAAACTGGTTCTGGAAGTGGCCCAGCACCTTGGGGAAGGCACCGTGCGCGCCATCGCCATGGACGCCACCGAAGGTCTGGTGCGCGGTCAGGAAGTTCTGGACACCGGCGGCCCCATCATGGTGCCGGTCGGCAACGCGACCCTCGGCCGCATCCTGAACGTGACAGGCGATCCCATCGACGAGAAAGGCCCCGTGGACGCAGACGAGCATCGCTCGATCCACGCCCCCGCGCCGGAATTCTCGGAACAGTCCACCGAATCCGTGGTGCTTGTGACCGGCATCAAGGTGATCGACCTGCTGGCCCCCTATGCCAAGGGCGGCAAGATCGGCCTCTTCGGCGGTGCCGGTGTGGGCAAGACCGTTCTCATCATGGAACTGATCAACAACATCGCCAAGGTGCACTCGGGCTTCTCGGTGTTCGCCGGTGTGGGTGAACGGACCCGTGAAGGCAACGACCTCTATCACGAGATGATCGAATCCGGCGTGATCGTGCCCGACAACCTGACCGAATCCAAAGTGGCCCTTGTCTACGGCCAGATGAACGAGCCGCCGGGTGCGCGTATGCGCGTGGCGCTGTCGGGCCTGACGCTGGCCGAACAGTTCCGCGACCAGTCGGGCACGGACGTTCTGTTCTTCGTGGACAACATCTTCCGCTTCACGCAGGCAGGCTCCGAAGTGTCCGCTCTGCTGGGCCGTATCCCCTCTGCCGTGGGCTATCAGCCGACGCTGGCCACCGACATGGGCGCCCTTCAGGAACGCATCACCTCGACCAAGGCCGGGTCCATCACCTCGGTGCAGGCGATCTATGTGCCTGCGGATGACTTGACCGACCCGGCGCCGGCCACGTCCTTCGCCCACCTCGACGCCACCACCGTTCTGTCGCGTGCGATTTCGGAACTCGGCATCTATCCCGCCGTGGACCCGCTCGACTCGAC
>JAMWZG010000526.1:508-1539 GCA_024304855.1 Paracoccaceae bacterium | reverse complement strand
GCGCCACCAGCGCCAGAATGGCGTGATAGCTGTCCAGTTCGAACCGATGCGCCAGCGTCAGGTTCTGCCGCGCCAGATGCGAGGCGATCAGACGGCCCATGTAATGCCGGGTCGTGTATTGCACCAAAGGCAATGTTTTCAACTGCTTGAGAACGTCTCGATCTGCCCGCAGCGCGCCTTTTGCGGTCGCCACGACAAAGCCTTCAGTCAAGAGCGGATGCAATTCCATCCAGTCGGCCTCGGCCCCCATGTCGGCGGCCACGATCACATCCAGCGCGCGGGCGTCCAACTGATCATGCAGATGATGGCTGGCCCCGGTTTCCAGCAGGAACTGGCAGCCTTTCAGATGTGCGGCCAGATCGGTCAGCAGGCGGGGGGTCACGTCCGCCTCGAAATCCTCGATCATGCCCAGGCGGAAACGGGTCAGGGCGGACAGATCCGCCATGGCCAGTTCGGCGCGGGCCAGTGACGCCTCGTTCAGGATGATGCCGGCGCGCCTGCGAAACAGCTCTCCCGCCGGGGTCAGGGTCACGGGGCGCGCGTTGCGGTTGAGCAGCGTGGCCCCGATCGCGCCTTCCAGATTGGTCAATTGCTGACTGACGGCCGAGGCGCTGGCCCCCAGACGGCGGGCGGCGGCCGAGATGCTCCCCTCCTCGGCCGTGGCCACGAAAACCTCGATCCCCCAGAGGGTTATGCGACCGGGGCTATCGACCATGTCAGGCTTACTTGCCCATCTTGGACAGTTTCGCCTGCAAATCCTGCAACTGGCGCTTGATCTCGTCCAGCCCGGCCTCGTCATCCTTGTCGGCGCTGTCCTCGCGCGCGGGGCCGGATGATCCCGGCCAGCCGCCCTTGAACCCGCCGGTCATGGCTTTCAGAAAGGCTTCCTGCTGCGCCTGCATCGCCTCGAACCCCGGCATCTTGGCCATCGGGGTCACTTTCACCATGTTTTCCATCATCTTGGACTGGCTGTCGCGCAGCATGTCAAAGGACATGGCCAGGAACTGCGGCACGACCGAACCGGCCTGCGT
>JAMWZG010000526.1:0-498 GCA_024304855.1 Paracoccaceae bacterium | reverse complement strand
CCGGCGATGTCCTCGAGCGTCACATAATCGCTGGTTTCGGTATTGTACAAACGGCGACTGGCATAACGCTTGATCAGAAGTGGTTTCTTGTCTTCGGCCACGGATGACCCTCCCCTTGATGCAGCAGTGCAGCATCAGCTTAGGCCCTTGCGATGCAAAAAGAAAGGGCGGGCACAATGGCCCGCCCGCGCGTGTCGCATCCCAGGGAGGAGGAGAAGGATGCGTCAGCGTCCCTTGCCTGCGCGATTACTTCGCGGCGGCTTTTTTCGCGACGGTGGTGGCGTCCTTGGCGGCTTTCTGCACGGCGGCAGAGGCTTCCTCGGTCATGTCCTTGCCAGCGGCCATCAGCAGCTCGACAGTGTCCATCTGCATCTTCTTGGCGACTTCGGCGAAAGCGGCCATGTATTCGGCCGATGCTTCGGCCTGAGCCGATGCGAAATCGGTCATGGCTTTGGCGTAATCGGCAGGCTCTGCCTTCACTTTGGTCATGTCGGCCAG
>JAMWZG010000525.1 GCA_024304855.1 Paracoccaceae bacterium | reverse complement strand
GGGTTGTAGACGGTCATGTCGGCGGTCAGATCGACCTCGATCTTCAGCTCGCGCACGGGTTCGGGAAAGACATAGCGGGCCAGCCAGTTGCCATAGGGGTCTTGCTGGTAGTTCACGAAATGATTGGCCGGGCTGACCTTGAGCGAGTGGGACACGACCCTTGTGCGACTGTGCGGGGCCGGGCGCAGACGGATGATCTGCGGGCCTAGGCTGACCGGACGGTCATACTGGTAATGGGTGAGGTGATGGATACTGGCCAGGATCGACATGGGCACCTTTCGGGTCAGGTCTGCCGTTCCGTTTTTTTCACGTCGCCCGCTGTCATACCATCACAAACTGCGCGGCGGGACGGATTAACCCCGATCCGCCCGGATTTCGGGCAAAGCGCGGCCTAGCCCCGGTGCAGGGCGTGGCGTTGCTGGCCGTTGTCATCGAAATTGGCAGCATCCAGCCATGCCACGAATCCCGCGCGCAGGCGCGGCCATTCGCTGTCGATGATCGAGAACCACGCGGTGTCGCGGTTGCGCCCCTTGTAGGTGATCGCCTGCCGGAAGGTGCCTTCATAGGTGAAGCCCAGACGCAGCGCCGCGCGGCGGGAGGGTTCATTCAGCGCGTCGCATTTCCATTCATAGCGGCGATAGCCCAGTTCGTCGAAGGCGCGCGACATCAGCAGGAACATCGCCTCGGTCGCGGCGCGGGTTTGCGACAGGGCGGGGGAGAAGTTGATATTGCCCACCTCGATCACGCCATGCGCGGGGTCGATGCGCATCAGACTGGCCACGCCAAGGGGTGTGCCATCCACCAGGATGGTGTGAAACAGGGGATCGTCACTCAGGCAGGTGGCGTCCATCCAGGCGCGGTAGGCGGCCAGATCGGCGAAGGGGCCGGCGGGCAGATAGGTCCAGACGCGGCCTTCGGTATCGGCGGCATAGGCGTCGTAAAGTGCGGCGGCATGGTCGTCCGGGTCAAGCGGGACCACGTCGCACCATCGGCCTTGCATCGCTGTGCGCGGCGGGCGCGGGCGTGGCAGGGCGATCGTCAGGGGGGCGCCGACAGGTTGGCCAAGCGCGTTGAAATGATCTGCCATGTCGCCGGTCCTTTTGCGGGGTTTCCCTGTCAAACTAGGCGTTTATCGACAGCGGCGATAGGGCCAGATCGCAGGGTCAGCTACGGCCAACGAATTCGAAGGAGAATTGGCGGCGTGCCCCGGCAGGAGGTTTCGGAAAGGGCGCGGCGCGGCGGATATGATCCAGCGCCACTTGATCGAGATCGGGCGAGCCCGAGCTTTGCAGCACCTTGACCGAGGCCAGTCCGCCGCCTTCGGAGATGGAGAAGGCCACGACCGTGCGGCCGCGAGACGGGGCGCGGGCCTTGCGGGTGCGGCTGATCTGGGTGAGCACGGCGCGGCCATAGCTGGCGCTGGCGGCGGCCCCGCCATCGCCCTGATTTGCGGCCTGCCGGGATTGGGCGGCGGCGGCGGTGGCACCCTGTTGCCCGGCATTGGCCCCGCGCGTGGCGTTGCGGTCGGCATTGCCCTGCGGTTG
>JAMWZG010000524.1 GCA_024304855.1 Paracoccaceae bacterium | reverse complement strand
CCCGCCGATGGGCGAATTCGAACTGGCCACGGCCATGGCCTTTGACGTGGGCGTTTTCCTCTGCGTCGTGGGTGCCGTGATGCTGGCCCTCGAAAGCCTGTCGCGCTTTGCTCACCGGGCCGGCGACCGGCCCAGCCCCTACCCCATGGACATCGACCCCTCGCGGGATCTGCCGCAGGAGGCCAAGGACGTATAATGGAATACCTACTTGCCAGTGCAATCGGCGTGCTGACCGCCGCAGGGATCTATCTGCTGCTGCGCCAGCGCACCTTTCCCGTGATCTTGGGCATCTCGATGCTGACCTATGCGGTCAACCTCTTCCTGTTCGCATCAGGCCGCGTGGCGATCAACCTGCCGCCGATCCTGCTCAACGAAACGCCGACCTATACCGACCCGCTGCCGCAGGCGCTGGTGCTCACCGCCATCGTGATCTCCTTCGGCATGACCGCCGTGGTCGTGCTCATGGCGCTGGGGGCCTATCTCTCGGGGCGCACGGATCACATCAACCTTGGCGCGGCACCTGATGCCGACAGGGACGCCGGCACGGAGGTGGGCAAATGAACCACTGGATCATCGCCCCCATCCTGCTGCCGCCACTGGTCGGCGCCGTCATCATCATCGCCGCGCGCTATCAGGTGGCGCTGCAACGCATCTTCTCGGTCGCCTCGACCGTGGCGCTGGCCGCCATCGCCATCGGTCTCTTGGTCCAGAGCATGAGCGGCCAGATCGGCGTCTACGAGCTGGGCAACTGGCCCGCCCCCTTCGGCATCGTGCTGGTGCTGGACCGGCTCTCGGCCACGATGGTCACGCTCACGGCACTTCTGGGCGTGGCGGTGGTGCTCTATGCCATCGGCTCGGGCTGGGACCGGCGCGGCAACCATTTCCACGCGCTCTTCCAGTTTCAGCTCATGGGCATCTTCGGCGCCTTCCTGACTGGCGACGTGTTCAACCTCTTCGTGTTCTTCGAGGTGCTGCTGATTGCCTCCTACGGTCTGATGATCCACGGCGGCGGTGCCACGCGGCTGCGCGCGGGCGTGCAATATGTGGTCTATAACCTGCTCGGATCGACCCTCTTCCTCTTTGCCCTGGGCACGATCTATGCCGCGACCGGCACGCTCAACATGGCCGATCTGGCGTTGCGCGTGGCCGAACTCCCGGCCGCGGATACGTCGATGATCCGTGTCGCCGCGATCCTGCTGCTCATGGTCTTTGCCGTCAAGGCGGCGCTGATCCCGCTGCATGTCTGGCTCCCCGCCACCTATGCCGAGGCACCGGCCCCCGTCGCCGCCCTCTTCGCGGTCATGACCAAGATCGGGGCCTATGCCATCATCCGCGTCTATACGTTGGTCTTCGGCCCCGATGTCGCGGCCACCGCCGACATCATCGGCCCATGGCTGATGCCCGCTGCGATGATCACTCTGGCCATCGGGATGCTGGGCGTTCTGGGGGCCACCCATCTGGGCCGTCTGGCCGCCTTTGCCGCCATCGGCTCGATGGGCACGTTGCTCATCGCCATCGCGCCTTTCACCCCGCAGGCCACGACA
>JAMWZG010000523.1:284-1544 GCA_024304855.1 Paracoccaceae bacterium | reverse complement strand
GTATAGGGCTGGTCCAGCTCCTCGAGCATCCACATCACGCGGAAGGCGCGGCTTTGGGTGCTGCCGATGACGTCATACATGGTTCTTCTCTCCCTCACAGGCGCGGATGCGCCGGTTCCGGGGCTGAGTTGATCCTGTTTCGCGGCGGATTTCCAGAGGGGTCTGGCGGGATTTTCCGTGACGTTCCGGTCAGCGTCTGGCCAGCATCGCAAGGCGGATCAGCGTGCGTTCCACCAGCGCCATGGCGGGGGCGTGCTGCCCGGCGGAGCGCAGTTGCAGATCGGTGTCGGTGATCAGGCCAAGCGCCATTTCGAGGCGCGGCAGACGCCAGAGCTGCGCCTGTTTCAGGATGCGGTCGCGGCGCGGGCCGAAGACGGGCGGGCGCAGTTTGCCGATGCCCTGCGCGGGGCCACCCGGATCGGCGGCGCAGGCGTAGAGGGTGCGGAAATGGCGCGCGGCGCTGATGCAGAGGGTGACGGGCTGCACGCCCTGCGCCAGAAGTTTGCGCATGACGGGGCCGATGTCGGCATCGCGCCCCTCGGCCACGATGTTGAGAACGTCGTCCAGATCGGCATCCGAGGTGGCCGGCGCGCAAAGGGCGATGTCCACGGTTGTGACCGGCGTGGGATCGCCCAGTTTGTAGAGGGAGAGTTTCTCGAGCGTCTGGCGGAAATCGCCCGGTTCGATCTCCTGCGCCAGCGCGGTCAGGGCGGTCATCGCGGCATTGTCGAGATCGGTGAGACCGGCGCGGGCGAGTTCGGCGGCAATCTCCTCACGCGTGGGGGGATTGTCGTAGAGGGCGGCGGCATAGGCGTTTGGATGCGCCTCGAACAGGGTGCGCAGTTTGGATTTCGCGGTGAGTGCGCCTGCGGTGACGATGATCTGGGCGTCACCCGGCTTCCAGTCCTGCAAGGCGGCGGCAATGGTGTCGGCCATCGTGTCGGTCGCGTCTTCGACAAAGGCGACGCGGGGGCCGGGGAAGAAGCTGATCGCCTTGACCGCATCGAGCAGGGCGGCGGGGTCTTTGCGCAGATCGGCGGCGGGCAGACGGTTGAGGCGCATCTCCTCCTCTCCGGCCGGGCCGATGAGGGCGGCGATCACCTCCTGCCGTTTGAGGGCGACGCGCATGGCATCGGCGCCGAAGATCAGCAGGCCGGTGCGGTTGGGCTCGGGCCGGGCGAAGTAGCGGGGCGCGTCACGGGGCGGCAGTTTCATGCGGGCAGGCGGGTGCTGGCGGCGATGAGTTGCGTCACCATCTTG
>JAMWZG010000523.1:0-274 GCA_024304855.1 Paracoccaceae bacterium | reverse complement strand
GGCGGGCGCGGGCGTCGCGTCCCGCCGCAGCCGTGGCCGAGGTGGAGCCGGTGAGGGAGAAGCCGCTGAACCCGTCCACGCTGCCGCGCAGAAGCTGGGTGCCGGTGGCCAGATCGCGCAGGATGAAGTTCCCCGCGCCGATATAGTTGAAGCGGGTGGTGACGTTATCCGCCGTGATGGCGCTGCGCGCGCCGTTGAGGGCATAGGTATAGCCCAGCGCATAGGGGCCGGTTTCGCCGCGCCCCAGCCGTTCTTCGAAGCGCTGGATCAGCAG
>JAMWZG010000522.1 GCA_024304855.1 Paracoccaceae bacterium | reverse complement strand
CCCCTTGCCGACCTCGCCCATGAGCGAGCTGATCTTGCCGCGCCCGAAAAGCACCAGCACGACCACCGCGATCAGCAGCAGACCCGGAAGTCCGATATTGTTCAACATTGCAGTTCTCCCTTGCTTGGCCCGTCGCGGCAGGATGCGCGCAGGCCCTCAGCCATCACATTCAACATCTAATGACGATCCGCGCCGGTTGGAAGAACCAAAGCGGCCATCATCCGGGGTTTTTCTGCCCTCATCCGCAAGAACGCGCGCCAGAGCTTGCTTATTCCGCGCCGCCTGCTTCTTCTTGCTGCAAATATCCAGAAGCTGCGCCCGGCCACAGGCCCTGCCCGTCGCTCTGGCCACGCCTAGCGGACGGGAAAGACAAAGCAGCGGTCGCGGCGGATCATCAGCCAGAGCGGTTTGCCGGGGCTGGGCAGGAAGACATTGGGCACCGTCGCCTTGAGGATCGAGCCGTCGTGATCCATGCGGATCTCGACCAGGCTTTCGCTGCCCATGAAGCGGGCGCGCACCACCTCGCCGCGCGCGGCGACGCCGTCCTGCACGGTGGGATTGGGGCCGCGCCCGCCGCGATCCAGGTCGATCTTGATGTGCTGCGGGCGGATGACGATCTCGACCTCGGCCCCGTCGGGCACGCCGGGGGCGAGGAACTGGCCGAAGGGCGTATCTGTCAGAGCACCGCGCACAGTGCCGCGTATCACGTTGATGTCGCTGAAGAATGCGACGGATTGGCGGTCCTTGGGCGCGTTGTAGATATTGTAGGGCGCGCCTTTCTGCACGATGCGGCCGGCGCGCATCAGGGCGATTTCATCGGCCATGCGCATCGCCTCGTCCGGCTCATGCGTGACCAGCAGGACGGCGGCATCCTCCTGCTTGAGGATCTCGAGCGTCTGGTCGCGGATGTCATCGCGCAGCCGGTTGTCCAGCCCCGAGAAAGGCTCGTCCATCAGCATGATGCGCGGGCGCGGGGCCAAGGCGCGCGACAGCGCGACGCGCTGCTGCTCGCCGCCCGAGAGGGAATGCGGATAGGCGTCGATGAAGCGCATGAGGCCCACGCGCTTGAGCAACTCCTCGACCCGGGCGCGGCGCGCCTCGCGCGGGCCCGAGAGGCCGAAGGCCACGTTTTCCGCGACGCTGAGGTGGGGAAACAGGGCAAAGTCCTGAAACATCAGGCCGATCGCGCGCCGTTCCGGCGGCACCCGGAAGACGGTGTCGCAGATCAGCTTGCCATCGACCCAGATCTCGCCCGCGTCCTGCGTCTCGACCCCGGCGATCATGCGCAGCGTGGTCGATTTGCCGCAGCCCGAGGGGCCGAGCAGGCATGTCACCTGCCCCGGCATCACGGTCAGCGACACGTCATCGACCACCGCCACCCCGCCGAAGCGGCGCATGAGGTTGCGGATTTCGAGCCGGGGCACAGGCCCTGTCGCCGGCATGTTTTGCGCTTGGGTCAAAGGGGTAATTCCGATCAATACGGTCGGGAAAGGCCAATATCAGCCGGCGCCGCGCATCGCAAGACCGCAGCGGTGCGGGCGGAGGGGGGG
>JAMWZG010000521.1:1105-1552 GCA_024304855.1 Paracoccaceae bacterium | reverse complement strand
ATCGGATTGGGCTCGATGGGCCTTGGCATGGCGCTGTCGCTGCGGCGCGCGGGGCATGAGGTGCATGGGCTGGACCTGAACCCGGCCCAGATTGCCAAACTTGAAGAGGCCGGGGGGCATGCGCTGGCCAATACCTCACCGCTGGCCGATGCCCTGATCTGCGTGGTACTGAACGCGGCGCAGACCGAAGCCGCCCTTTTCGGCACCGAGGGGTGGGCCGGGCATCTGAAGCTGGGTGGCACCATCCTGTCCTGCGCCACGGTTGCACCGGAATTCGCAAAGCGTATGGAAGCCGAGGCGCAAGCGCGTGGATTGCATTATCTTGATGCCCCCATTTCAGGCGGGTCCGTACGCGCGGCCGAAGGGGCGTTGTCCGTAATGGCGTCAGGAACGGCTGCCGCCTTTGACGGCGCGGCCTTGGCGTTGGCCGCGATGGCGCAAACCGTT
>JAMWZG010000521.1:0-1095 GCA_024304855.1 Paracoccaceae bacterium | reverse complement strand
TGTTCGAGAACCGCGCCCCTCATGTGATCGACGCCGATTACACCCCGCGCTCAACCATCAACATCTGGCCAAAAGACCTTGGCATCGTAACTGATATAGCCGCTGGCGCGAAACTGCCCCTCCCCCTGACCGAAACCGCACTGGCGCAATATCGGGCTGCCGCCGAAGCCGGGCTTGGGCTGGAGGATGACGCGGCCATCACCAAACTGGTCGCCTCTCGTGCGGGGCTGAAACTGCCGGGGGATGCGTGATGCTGCTGGGCTGCATCGGGGACGACTTCACCGGATCGTCGGACTTGGGCAATACCCTGACCAAGGCGGGGATGCGCGTCACGCAATATGTCGGCGTTCCCGATGCGGCGGCCGCGCGGGATGTGGAAGCAGGGATTGTCGCGCTCAAGTCGCGTTCCATCCCGGTGGCCGAAGCAGTGAAGCTCTCGCTCGATGCGCTGGATTGGCTGCGCGCACAAGGATGCACGCAGTTCCTGTTCAAGTACTGCTCTACCTTTGACTCGACGCCAGAGGGGAACATCGGCCCCGTGGCCGAAGCTTTGGCCGATGCGCTGGATGCGCGTCACGTTCTGGTCTGCCCCGCATTTCCAGCGGCCGGGCGGTCCATCTATCAGGGCCATCTTTTCGTGGCGGACAAACTGCTGAACGAAAGCGGCATGCAGAACCACCCGCGGTCCCCAATGACTGACCCCGACATCCGCCGCTGGTTGGGACATCAGATCAAGGGCACCGTAGGACACATCCCGGCGCAGGTTGTGATGCAGGGGGCCGAGCACATCCGCAAGCGTATGCAAAGCGAGGATGGGGCGGGCCATCGCCTGTTGGTCGCCGATGCGATCACAGACGCAGATCTGATTGCGCTGGGTCAGGCAGCGGCTGACTTGCCGTTGATCACCGGCGGGTCCGGCATTGCCATGGGTCTGCCGGGAAACTTCCGCAAGATGGGCGTCCTGTCCACGCATGAGACCAAATGGACGGGGCAGGGCGGTCGCGCTGCGATCTTGTCGGGCTCCTGCTCCAACGCGACCCGTGGGCAGGTGGTCGAACATGCCAAGACGCATCCCACACGCGAAGTTACCGCGGA
>JAMWZG010000520.1 GCA_024304855.1 Paracoccaceae bacterium | reverse complement strand
ATCCGCCCATAAGCTGGCCACGATCATCCTCGATGGCATCGCCTGGAAGGAAGGCTACAACGGCCTGTCACGCGGGACGGCCGCGTTCACTCTATCAACGCTCGCAGAAAAAACGGGCGTTTCGCGCCAGTATCTGACCGTGCTCTTGACTGAACTCGAAGCCTCCCAACTGCAACTCACCCGCCAAAAGCCCAATGGCAAGTATGCACCGTGGCTCTTTCGCTTCACAGCCTTTGATGAAGAAGGCGAGATCGAAGATGTCGCGTCAGGTAGAGACGACACATCACTATCTAGTAAAGACTATAACAAAACTGTATTCTCAGGACATATCAACATTAATGCAGTTTCGAACGTGTTCCAGACATGCTGGGCCGACCTGATCAAGTCTGCGAAGGCCGTGCTTCCATGCTGGAATGTCGACACACAAGTGATTTGGGATCGCTTCATTGCGTTCAACCGCGCGCGCGGCAACGAAAAGGTTCCGGCGGGGTTCTTGCTCGGATTCATGCGCAGGTGGCGCACCGCGCCGGGCACGGCAGCTCAGCCGAAAGAAGCGCCAACGCCACAGCGCACGCCTGATCCAAAAGAGCGCGAACTGCACGATCAGATCAAGGCTGCTCCGAGTTCGAACCGCCAGTTTCACGCGACAGATCTGTGTCGCCTCATCGGGCACGCCGCATACGACGCGCGCGTCCTGGACGTCATCCAGCAGTTCGGCTGTCCAAGGTTCACCGCGACGCTCGCGGTTCATGGAAAAGCTGTATTGGCTGGCGAGATCACACGATGACGGTGGAGTGGTCCTTTCATATCCTGAGACTGAAAATTCTCGAGGGATAGTCATGATTTCAAAGAAGCACTGGTCACCCGGGAGCGATGTTTCGGTTGAAAGCGCTGAGCGAAGTGAGTCCGGCCGGTGGATTGTATCGGGCGTTTTGGCACCCAAAGGTATTGGTCCAGATTGCGGGTTGCGGTCGCGGCGACGTCACGGATGGCGGCGTCGGCGACTGCAAGATTATCCCGCGAATGTAGACGAGGTAACGGTTGATCTCGTGATTTGCGTTGGCGATGTTTGGCACCCGCTTGCCCACGCCAGACTTTCTCGGACCAGACCGCCTCGATTGCGCGTCCTTTTGCGCGGCGCACGTCGCGTGTCGGGGAGATTGTCAGTCATCTTGGGCATTCGACCGGTGGGCGGCCTGCCGAGCGGCTCTAGCACCGTTTGGGCCTTGGAGTCAGCGATGACACGGTGCTTCGGCAGTTGAAGCAGCGTGCTCAAGACACCGTAGCCCCTTCCGACGGTCATCGGGATCGACGACTGGAGCTGACGGAAGTCGCAGACCTACGGCACGATCATTGTCGATCTCGAGCGTCGCGTGGTCATCGACGTTCTAGAGGATCGAGTTGTCGTCACCTGCACCAACTGGCTGAAGCGACATCCCGAGGTGGAAGTGATCAGCAGAGATCGGTGCGGTCTCTACGCCCAGGCTGTCCGGCAAGGTGTGCTGCAGGCGGAACAGGTCGCTGATCGATTCCATATCGTGCAGAACCTCCGAAA
>JAMWZG010000052.1:5607-15835 GCA_024304855.1 Paracoccaceae bacterium | reverse complement strand
AAGGTGCAGGCCGAATTCGGACTGGTGCCGCATCACCAGCCCGCCAATACCGTGGGCAAGAACGCATCCGATATTGCGCTGGTGATCGACGCGATGGACCTGATGCATTCGGGCCGCTTCGACGGTTTCGTGCTCATCTCCTCGGACAGCGATTTCACGCGACTGGCCAGCCGCATCCGCGAACAGGGGCTGGATGTCTTCGGCATCGGCGCGCAGAAAACGCCCGAGGCCTTCCGCAAGGCCTGCAAGCGGTTCATCTTCCTCGAGAACCTCGAAGGCGCCGACACGACCGACAAACCCGCCACCAAGAGCACGCCGCTGCCCTCCAGCAACCTGAGCGAGGCGCGCGATCTGATCCTGAAGGCGATGGACAGCATCGACCAGGAGGATGACTGGTATGCCCTTGGCCCCCTGGGCCAGTTCATCACGGCGGCCAATCCCGATTTCGATACCCGCAGCTATGGCAAGAAAAAGCTGAGCGATCTGGTCGCCGACCTCAAGATCTTCGAGACGAAACGTGGCTCGGGCAATCAGCTTCTGGTGCGGCGGATCGACTGACCCGTTACCGGGCCGTTCCATAGCGGGCCAGAAAGGTGGCGACCGCGCCATCAATCACCCGCTCGATCTCGGCATCGCTGAAACGGCTCTGGATGCCGAACACGGCGCGTGTCCACAGATCGGCCTTGCACAGTTCCGCGAATTGATCGGCGGCCAGTTCAAGGTCGTCGATCGCCACCTCGCCACGCGCTGCCGCCTGCGCCAGGTAATCCATGATCCGCGCCCGCCCCAACGCCGGGCCGCTGTCATAGAAGGCCCGCCCCAGTTCCGGGAAGCGATCCGCCTCGGCCACGCAGACGCGGAAGATGCGCTGCGCGAAATCCGACAGCATGATGCGGATCAACCGCCCCGCCGCCAGCCGCAGCACCTGCGCGGGCGGCGCGCTCATGTCGATCACCTGCAAGGCCGCCGCCGCCTGACGCCCGCATTCGCGTTCCGCCATTTCGGTGAACATCAGCCGCTTGTCCGGGAAATAGCTGTAGAGCGTCGCCTTGGACACACCCGCCGCGCGGGCGATGTCATCGACCGAGGCCCCCTCGAACCCCGCCACCAGAAACACCTCGCGGGCGCCGTCCAGCACCTGATCGTATTTCCGCCCCTTGCGGGGTTTCGCGCGTGTCTGCACAGCACTGATATTCATGCGGCTATCCCCCTGCACCCCGGGCCATTGTAAACGGACGGGTTCAGTCTCCACAAGTGATCTGCGGCGTTGCATCGCCCTTGCCCTGCGATTGGAAGTGTTCTAAATTAGAATTGTTCTAACATTCCGGGAATCCGATCCATGTTGTTTTCGTCCCATCGCCGCCAGTTCCGTGATCTGAGCGAGCGTGAGGTGCTGGCGCTGGCCATATCATCCGAGGAGGATGACGCCCGCATCTATCGCAGCTATGCCGAACGCCTGCGCCCTGACTATCCCGATACCGCCGCCCTCTTCGATGGCATGGCCGCCGAGGAGGACGAGCATCGCCGCCGTCTGATCGACCTGCACAGCAGCCGTTTCGGCGATGTGATCCCCCTGATCCGGCGCGAGCATGTGGCCGGCTACTATGCCCGCCGCCCTGTCTGGCTGATCGAGAACCTTGGCATCGACCGTATCCGCGCCGAGGCCGAGGGGATGGAGCGTGACGCCGAAGCCTTCTACCTCAAGGCGGCGCAGGCCAGCACCGATGCCGCCACCCGCAAACTTCTGGGCGATCTGGCTGCGGCCGAGGCGGGGCATCAATCCGTGGCCGGCGATCTTGAGGCGCGCCACCTGCCCGGCGACAGCAAAGAGGCCGAGGCGCGCACCTCGCATCGCCAGTTCGTGCTGACATGGGTGCAGCCGGGTCTGGCCGGGCTGATGGATGGCTCTGTCTCGACCCTTGCCCCGATCTTCGCCACGGCCTTTGCCACGCAGGACACATGGACCACCTTTCAGGTGGGCCTTGCCGCCTCGATCGGGGCGGGCATCTCGATGGGGTTCACCGAAGCGGCCTCCGATGATGGCGAGCTTTCGGGGCGCGGCTCTCCCGTCAAGCGCGGCCTGTCCTCGGGGGTGATGACCACGGTGGGCGGTCTGGGCCACGCGCTGCCCTACCTCATCACCGATTTCTGGACCGCCACGGTCATCGCCATCATCGTCGTCTTTGTCGAACTCTGGGCGATTGCCTGGATTCAGAACCGCTTCATGGAAACCCCGTTCTTCCGCGCCGCCCTTCAGGTGGTGCTGGGGGGCGCGCTGGTTCTGGCCGCAGGCGTGCTGATCGGCAGCGGCTGAACCAAGACCGGGCAGGGGGCGGGGCGCTTAGATCATTGACGCCGCCCCCTGCCATGCTACCAACGGCTGATGTTCGAGATTTTCCTGAAGACCCTGCCTTTCTTCATGGTGATCGGCGTCGGCTAAGCCGCGGTCGAGGCGCAATGCGCCACCATCGGCAATGTCGGCTTTCTGGGCATTCCGATGCTGGTCCTGCTGCTGGGCGAGGCGGCGATTGCCCCCGTCATGCTGGTGCTGGCCGTCGATCTGATCGTCTTCGGCAGCCTGATCGTGATCATCATCACGGGTGCCCGCGACGGGCGGCTGTCCTTGGGCATCTTCCGCAGCATCGGGCTGGGCCTCATCAAGAACCCGATGATCGTCTCGATCGTGCTGGGCCTCACATGGTCGGGTCTGCAAATCCCGATCCCCGGCCCGCTCAATGAATTCGTGATCCTGCTGGGCAATGCCGCGACCCCCGGCGCACTCTTTGCCATCGGGGCCTCGCTCGCGTCCAAATCGGCCGAGCGGGTCTCGGTCGCGGGGTGGCTCTCGTTCTGCAAACTGGTGCTGCACCCGGCGGCAGTCGCCGTGGCGGCGCTGGTGATCTTTCCGGTCGAACCCTATGCCGCAGGCGTGATGATCGCCGCCGCTGCCCTGCCGGTCGCGGGCAATGTCTATATGCTGGCACAGCATTACGGCATCGCGCCGCATCGCGTATCCTCGTCGATCCTCATCTCCACCGCGCTCAGCATCATCACCGTCTCGCTCGTGATCGGCTGGGTCTCGCTGCTCTGACCAATGACCAAGACCACCAAGGAGGGTTCCCCCATGCAGACCATCTCGGAAAACGCCTGTTTCGGCGGGGTGCAGGGCGTCTACAAACACGCCTCGACAGCCACCGGCACCGACATGACCTTCGGCCTCTTCCTTCCGGCCGAGGCGAAGGACGGCCCCGTGCCCGTCCTGTGGTATCTGTCGGGCCTGACCTGCACGCATGAGAACGCGATGGTCAAGGCGGGCGCACAGGGTTGGGCGGCAGAGCAGGGCATCGCACTGGTCTTCCCCGACACCAGCCCGCGCGGCGAAGGCGTGGCCGATGACGCCGCCTATGATCTGGGCCAAGGCGCCGGCTTCTACGTCAACGCGACGCAGGCACCATGGGCCCCGCATTTCTGCATGTGGGATTATGTGGCCGAAGATCTGCCCGCGCTTCTGTTCAATGAATTCGCCCTCGACCCCGACCGCCAGTCGATCACGGGTCACTCCATGGGCGGCCACGGCGCGTTGACGCTGGCCATGGGCCTGCCGGGCCGCTTCCGCTCTGTCTCGGCCTTCGCGCCGATCTGCAACCCCACGGGCGCGGACTGGGGCCGCAAGCAACTCACCGCCTATCTTGGCACGGATGAAAGCCAATGGGCGCGCCATGACGCCAGCCTGATGATGCAGCAGACGGGCCTCGACATCCCGCTTCTCTGCGATACCGGCACCAAGGACCAGTTCCTTGACAACCTGCGCCCCGAAACGCTGGCCCATGCCGCCATGGCCCGCCGCGCCCAGGCCACCCTGCGCCTGCAACCGGGCTATGACCATAGCTATTTCTTCGTCTCCACCTTCATGGAAGATCACGTCACCTTCCACGCCGAGGCGCTGTATTCGTGACCCTTCATTCGCTCTGCCCCATCCTGCCGTCCCGTGATCTGGACGCCACCCGCGCCTTCTGGGGCCAGCTTGGATTTCAGGATGCGGACAAGGATCACGGCGATTACCTGATGCTTCACCGCGAGGGGGTCGAACTGCACTTCTTCCTCTGGCCTGCACATGATCCGACACAATACTATGCAGGAGCTTACCTGCGCGTCTCTGATCCTGATGCGCTCGATGCGGAATGGGACGGTTTGCACTTACCCACATCGGGCATTCCCCGCCTGATCCCGGTCGAGGACAAACCGTGGGGGATGCGCGAATTGGCGGTGATCGACCCAGATGGCAACCTGATCCGCGCGGGGGCACCGTCATGATCTACATCGACGCCGACGCCTGCCCGGTCAAGGAGGAGGCCGAGCGCGTGGCCACACGCCACGGCGTGTCCATGAAACTCGTCAGCAACGGCGGCCTGCGCCTCTCGCGCAACCCGCTTGTCGAGGTGGTGATCGTGGACGCAGGCCCCGACGTGGCCGATATGTGGATCGCGGATCGTGCGGGGCCGGGCGATGTGGTTGTGACGGGCGACATCCCCTTGGCCGCGAAATGCGTGGCCGCGGGCGCGCGCGTGCTGAAACACAATGGCGAGGCTTTGACGCAGGCCAATATCGGCAATGTTCTGGCCACCCGCGACCTGATGGCCGACCTGCGCGCCGCCGATCCCTTCCGTCAGGGCGGCGGCAAGGGCTTTACAAAGTCCGACCGCTCGCGCTTTCTTGAGGCGCTGGACCGCGAACTCCGCGCGGCCCTGCGACAGGGATAGCAGAGGGAGAGGCGCATGACCGTGCAGGCGGTGATCTTCGACATCGGCAATGTGCTGATCGAATGGCAGCCCGAGCGGTTCTATGACGCCACCATCGGCCAGGACCGCCGCCGCGCCATGTTCGCCGATGTGGACCTGCACGCCATGAACGACCGCGTCGATTCAGGCGGCGACTTCGCCGGGGAAATCCAGCGCACCGCCCGTGATTTTCCCGCCCACTCCGACGCGATCCTGATGTGGCACGGGCATTGGCTCGACATGGCCCGCCCTGCGATCCCCCATTCCGTCCGCCTCATGCGGGCCCTGCGCGCGCGTGGCGTGCCGGTCCTTGCCCTGTCCAACTTCGGGCTGGAGCCGTTCCAGATGGCGCGCGGCCCCTATCCCTTCCTCGATGAATTCGACCAGCTTTACCTCTCGGGCGCGCTGGGCGTCACCAAACCCGCCCCGCGCATCTATGAACTGCTGGAACAGGGCTGCGGCATCGCACCCGACGCGCTGCTTTTCACCGATGACCGCGCCGAAAACATCGCCGCTGCTGCCGCGCGCGGCTGGCAGACGCATCTCTTCGACGGACCGCAAGGCTGGGCCGACCGCCTGATCGCCGAAGGTCTGCTGACAGAACAGGAGGCCACATGACCATCCCCCTCATCCCCTTTTCCGCCGAGGCGCATCTCGACTGGCGCGCCCTGACCCGCGCCATCACCCATGGCCACACCCTGCCGAAGGCCGAGATTGCGGATACCTTCCTCTACCGCACCCCCGACACGCTGCTCAACCGCGCCGCATGGATCGACGGGCTGGGCCTGGCCGTGAAATCCGCCACGATCTTTCCGGGCAACACGGCGCAGGGCAAACCGGCCGTCAATGGCGGCGTCACGCTCTATTCCGACCGCGACGGGATGCTCGAGGCGATTGTCGATTTCCACCTTGTGACCAAGTGGAAAACCGCAGGCGACAGCCTCTGTGCCGCGCTGCGTCTGGCCCGCAAGGACAGCCGCAAGATCCTCATCGTCGGCGCAGGCACCGTGGGCCGCTCGCTGCGCCAAGCCTATGGCGCGGGCTTTCCGGAGGCGACTTTCACCATCTGGAACCGCACAAGGGCCGGGGCCGAGGCGCTGGCCGCCGACTGGCCCGGCATGACTGTGGCCGATGATCTGGAACAGGCCGTCACGCAGGCCGACATCATCACCTGCGCCACCATGAGCACGGACCCCCTCATCAAGGGCGACTGGCTGCGCCCCGGTCAGCACCTCGACCTGATCGGCGCCTACCGCCCCGACATGCGCGAGGCCGACGACACCGCCCTGCAACGCGCCCGCATTTTCGTGGACAGTTTCGACACCACCATCGGCCATATCGGAGAGGTCAAAGACCCGCTGTCGCGCGGCATCATCACTCGCGACCAGATCCTTGCCGATTACTACACCCCCGATGCCTTTGCCCGGCAAAGCGACGACGACATCACGCTTTTCAAGAACGGCGGCGGCGCGCATCTGGACCTGATGACCAGCCGCTACATCCTTGACGCATGGAAGGCCGCGCAATGACCTGGACCCTCATCCTTCTGGCCCTTGCCGCCGTCGCCGCCTTCCCCTTCCTCCGCGAAGCGATGCGCAAACCCATGAACGACGCCGCCCGCCAGGACGCCCCCGGCCAGTTCGCGCAACTGTCGCAGGGCATCACCCATTACCGCTGGACCGGCCCGGTGCGCGGCCCCGTCGCCGTCTGCGTCCACGGCCTCACCACACCCTCGATGGTCTGGGATGCGGTGGCGCGCGGTCTGGCCCTCATGGGCTTTCGCGTGCTGGTCTATGACCTCTACGGGCGCGGCTATTCCGACCGCGCGCCGGGGCTTCAGGATCAGGATTTCTTTCTGCGCCAACTCGAAGACCTGCTCCACGATCTGGGCATCACCGAAGACGTGACCCTGCTGGGCTATTCCATGGGCGGGGCCATCGTCTCGGCCTTTGCCGCGCGCCATCCCGAACGCGCGCGCCGCGTGATCCTGCTCGCTCCGGCGGGCATGGGGCATGACCTTGGCAAACTGGCCAAATTCACCCGCGACACGCCCATCCTGGGCGACTGGCTGATGCTCCTGCGCTATCCCGCCGCCCATATGCGCGGGACCGAGGCGGAACGCCCCCTGCCATCCGAGGTCGACGGCATCATCGACTACCAGCAGGCCGAGCTGTCGAAACGCGGCTTCATCCCCGCCGTCATGTCTTCCCTGCGCGGCATCCTGCCCCGCCCGCTGGAGGAGGCGCACCGCCAGATCAGCCGCGAAGGCATCCCCGTTCTTGCCATCTGGGGCCGCGAGGACAAGGTGATCCCGCTGCGCGCCATGGGCCAGCTGGCCCAATGGAACCGCACCGCGCGGCATGAGGTGATCGAGGGCGCAGGCCACGGCCTGACCTATACCCATGCCAGCGCCGTCCTGCGCGTGATCGAGGAAACCCTGACCGCCGAAGCCATGGGCGACTGACCCCGCCTCAGGCGGCCCGGACGGCCAGCGGCATCGGCTTTTCCCGCACGGGCAGATGCACGATGGCGCTGAACGCACCCACGCCCACCCCGATCCACCAGACCAGCGTGTAATCCCCGGTCAGGTCATACATCTTGCCACCCAGCCAGACCCCCATGAAGCTGCCAAGCTGGTGGCTGAAGAACACAATCCCGTAAAGCGTGCCCATATAGCGCAGGCCATAGATATGCGCGATCAACCCCGAGGTCAGCGGCACGGTCGCCAGCCACAGCGACCCCATCGCCGCCGAAAACAGCAGCACCGTCGTGGGCGTGATCGGCGTCAGGATAAAGGCCGCCGCGACGATGGTCCGCGCGGCATAGATCCCCGCCAGCAGGTATTTCTTGGTATAGCGCTTGCCCGCCCAGCCCGCCGTCAGCGTGCCTGCGATATTGGCCAGACCGATCAGCGAAATCGCCACCGCCCCCAGCGCCGATGTGGTGGTGATCCCTAGGCTGTGCAGAATATCCCCCGGCATGATCGGCCCGCACATCTCGGTCACGAAAGCCGGGAAATGCGCGGTGATAAAGCCAAGCTGATAACCGCAGCTGAAAAAGCCAAGGAAAATCAACGTATAGCTTGGGTCACGAAACGCCTTGTTCAGGATCGCGCCCATGCTCTCCTCCAGCTCCGCACGGGTGGCGGGCGGTGTGGGCGCGCGCATCAGCGGCAAGAACACCAGCATCCCCAGGATTGCGGCGGCAAAGACCAGAAACACGCTCTGCCAGGGCATCATCGTCAGCAACCACTCGGCCAGCGGCGCGCCGAAGACCTGACCCGCCGATCCGGCGGCGGTCGCAATGGCCAGGCTCATCGAGCGGTTCTCGTCACTCGACGCGCGCCCCACCACCGCCAGAATGACACCGAACCCGGTGCCCGCCACACCGAAACCCACCAGAATCTCGTAAAGCTGATGCTGCGTCGGCGTCACCGCATAGGATGACAGCACCAACCCCGCCGCATAGACCAGCGCGCCCAGGATGATCGCCTTGCGATTGCCCACCTTGTCCGCCATCGCCCCGAACAGCGGCTGCCCGATCCCCCAGGCCAGGTTCTGGATCGCAATGGCCAGGCTGAACTCGGCCCTGAGCCAGCCGAATTCCTCGGCAATCGGGATCTGGAACACGCCGAAACTGGCGCGCACCGCGAAAGAGACCATGATGATAAGACACCCCACGATCAGCACAGGCGTGAAGATCGAGGCGGGTTTCGCAGGCGCGATGCTTGGCATGTCGGGATTCCTGATCAGCTTGGCCCGGACCCTAAGCCTTTGCCATGCCGCGTCAATTGATGAAATGTGCGGACGCGCCTCACCTTTCCTGATGGCAAGCCGTCTTTTCATGCCCCAGGTCGCGGGCTAAGGAGAAAGCATGAAAACCCTGCTCCAGATCTACGAGGCCCGCGTGCGCGACGGCAGTCTGACCGCCGATGACGCGCAGCTTGAAGCCCTGCCCGAGTTCGAACGCATCCGCGCCGCGCTGGCCGAACCCGTCAAACGCGGCCTGTTCCGCAAGACCCCCGAACCACCCAGGGGGCTTTACCTCTGGGGCGGGGTCGGGCGCGGCAAGTCGATGCTGATGGATCTCTTCGTGGACAGTCTGGATGTGCCGGTGCGCCGCGTGCATTTCCACGCCTTCATGCAGGAAATCCACAACGGGATGCACAAGGCCCGCCAGCGCGGGGTGGATGACGCCATCGCCCCGGTTGCCGCCGATGTGGCCGCATCCGTCAAGGTGCTGGCCTTTGACGAGATGCAGATCACCGACATCACCGACGCCATGATCGTGGGCCGCCTGTTCGAGGCGCTGTTCAAAGCCGGTGTCGTGGTCGTCACCACCTCGAACCGTGTGCCCGATGACCTCTATAAACACGGGCTGAACCGGCAGATCTTCCTGCCCTTCATCGCCTTGCTCAAGGAACGGATGGTGGTGCACGAACTGGTCAGCCATCGCGATTACCGGCAGGACCGGCTGGAAGGCTCGCCCGTCTATTTCACCCCCATCAACGACGCCGCCCGCGCGGCCATCGCGCAGGTCTGGACAGACCTGACAGGCGGCGCCGCCGAACCCCTGACCTTGCATGTCAAAGGGCGCGAGGTGCAGATCCCCGCCTTCCGCAACGGCGTGGCGCGGGCGTCCTTCTATGACCTCTGCGGCAAACCGCTGGGTGCCGCCGATTACCTGGCCCTGGCCGAGGCCGCCCGCGTGCTGGTGCTGGAAAACATCCCCACGCTGGGACGGTCGAATTTCAACGAGGCGAAACGCTTCGTCACCCTGATCGACGCGCTTTATGAGGCCAAGGTGCGCCTGATCTGTTCCGCCGCCGCCGCCCCCGAATACCTCTATCTCGAGGGCGAGGGCACCTTCGAATTCGAACGCACCGCCAGCCGCCTGCGCGAGATGCAATCCGCCGACTGGGCGCGCGATCCGGGCTGATCGGCGTTCCCTTGCCGACGCGGAAACAAGCGGTTCTGTCGCGGCGGGCCGCAGAGTATCACCTGCGCATGTGAAATTGTCCCGAGGTCGTTATGGTTGTCTGTTCCCGCCGTGTGGCTCTTGCCTTGATCATGTCCCTGGCCGTGACGGCCTGTGGACGCGCCGAACGGGCCGACGCGCCGCTCGCCACCGGATCGACCCCGCTCTATCCCAATGAAACCCCCGAACTGCGCCGCCTGATCGAGGCTGCGGCCCGCGAAAACGATGTGCCCGTGGCCCTTGTGCAGCGGGTGATCGTGCGCGAAAGCACCCACCGTCCCAATGCCCGCAACGGCCCCTATTACGGTCTGATGCAGATCCTGCCCGCCACCGCCCGCACCATGGGGTTTCGCGGGCAACCCTCGGACCTGCTGGATGCGGAAACCAACCTGCGCTACGCGGTGCGCTATCTGCGCGGGGCATGGCTTCTGGCCGACGGCAGCCATGACCGCGCGGTGATGTGGGCAGTGGGG
>JAMWZG010000052.1:0-5597 GCA_024304855.1 Paracoccaceae bacterium | reverse complement strand
GGCGCCTGACCTGACGGCGCAGTGCGGGGACACCAAAAAAGAAAGGGGGCCGTTGATTCGACCCCTCTTTCGTTTCCTGCCTGCCTTGTCCTGTAACGCACAAGGCGCGCCGATTGACTGACCCGGAACCGCGCGCCGCAAATCCTTGTCAACGTATAGGCGAATCGATTCGAATCAGTCAACAGAAAGTGATTCGCACCCCGCAAGAATCGCCCGTTCCCGTCGATCCTGCCTGCCGAGGCGGCTTAGCCGTTCTCGCGCAGCACCCCACCCGCCAGATACAGCGAGCCGCAGATCAGCACCCGCGCCTGCGGATCACGCGCGGCAATATCCGCCAAAGCCTCTGCGACCGAAGCGGCGACGACCGTCTCGATCCCGGCCCTCCTCGCCGCTTGCGCGGTCTCCTCGGCAGGCAGGGTCGCGGCCGCATCGGGGATGCTGACCGCGTGCAGGCTGCTGACATGCGCCGCCATCGGGCGCAGATAGCCGCCGATGTCCTTGGTGTTCAGCATCCCGCAGATCAGATGCGTGGGTTGCCGGGGCAGGGTGGCCAGATGCGCCCCGATCGCCTCGCCCGCCGCCGGATTGTGCCCGCCGTCCAGCCACAGCTCCACCCCGGGCGCCAGATCGACCAGCGGCCCATGGCGCAACCGCTGCATCCGCGCGGGCCAGAACGCGCGTGTCACGGTGGCCTCATAACTCACCTCGGGCTGACCCAGATACCGCAACGCCGCCAGCGCCGCGCCCGCGTTCTGGATCTGATGCGCGCCGGGCAGGTTCGGCAAGGGCAGGTCCAGCAGGCCACTCTCGTCCTGATAGACCATCCGGTCGCCTTCCCGCGAAACATGCCAGTGCTGCCCATGGATCAGCAGCGGCGCGCCCACCCGCGCGGCGATGGCCTCGATCGCCTCCAGCCCCTCATCCGTCTGGGGCCCCACCACGCAAGTCACCCCGCGTTTCAGGATCCCGGCCTTCTCTCCGGCAATCTTGGCAACAGTATCGCCCAGATACTGCTCGTGATCCATCGACACCGGCGTGATGATGCACAGCGCAGGGCTGGCCACCACATTGGTCGCATCCAGACGCCCGCCCAGACCCACCTCCAGCAGCGTGTAATCCGCAGGCACACGGGCAAAGCCCAGCAGGGCCGCACAGGTCGTGATCTCGAAATAGGTGATGTTTGCGCCCGCATTGGCGGCGTAACATTCCTCCAGCAGCGCGGTCAGATCATCCTCGGTGATCAGCTCTCCCGCCAGCCGGATACGTTCGTGAAACCGCGCCAGATGCGGCGAGGTATAGGCGTGCACGCGATTCCCCGCCGCCTCCAGCCCCGCGCGGATCATCGCCTGCGTGCTGCCCTTGCCATTGGTGCCCGCCACATGGATCACCGGCGGCATCCGTTCCTGCGGATGGCCCAGCGCGGCAAGCAGACGCCAGACACGGTCCAGCGTCAGGTCGATGATCTTGGGGTGCAGCGCCATCATCCGCTCAAGGATGATGTCCGATCCGGGGGCTGTCATGGACGGCTCAGGTCGCGCTGGCAGGGGCGGCCGGGGCCGCCTCGGGCGCGGGCAGATCGCCCCGCACCGCCGGCGTCTGGCGCAGCAGCATCCGGATGATGGTGATCAGCTCCTCGCGCAGTCTGGTGCGCGGCGTCACCCGGTCCAGCATCCCGTGATCCAGCAGATATTCCGCGCGCTGGAACCCCTCGGGCAGCTTTTCGCGGATCGTCTGTTCGATCACGCGCGGGCCGGCAAAACAGATCAGCGCGCCGGGCTCGGCAATCTGCACATCGCCCAGCATCGCATAGGACGCGGTGACACCACCCGTCGTCGGATGGGTCAGCACCACGATATAGGGAAGCCCCGCTTCCTTGAGCATCTGGATCGCCACGGTGGACCGTGGCATCTGCATCAGCGACAGGATACCCTCCTGCATCCGCGCCCCACCGGCGGCGGAAAACAGGACAAGCGGCCGCTTCAGCTTCACCGCCTCTTCGGCGGCGGCGATGATCGCATTGCCCACATACATGCCCATGGACCCGCCCATGAAGCTGAAATCCTGCGCCGCGGCCACAATCGGTGTGCGCCCGATCTCGCCGGTCGCCACCAGCATCGCATCCCGCTCGCCGGTGGATTTCTGCGCCGCCTTCATCCGCTCGGGATATTTCTTCTGATCGCGGAACTGCAACGGATCGGTCAGCGGCTCGGGCACGGCCACCTCGGAAAAGATGCCGCCATCGAACAGCGCGGCAAAGCGGGCGCGCGGCGTGATCGCCATGTGATGCCCGCAAGAGGTGCAGACATTCTGGTTGTCGCTCAACTCTCGGTGAAACAGCATCGTCCCGCAGGAGTCGCATTTCGTCCACAGGTTCTCGGGCACTTCCCTGCGCGAGAAGATCGAGTTGATCCGGGGCCGGACGTAGTTCGTGATCCAGTTCATTGCCAGCGGGCCTTTTTACAGGGTCATTTGTCCAGATGGACGTGTCACGGGCCGAGTTAAGCCCTCGGACGACAAAATGCAATCAGCGCCAGATGGCAATCCTTGCCGCAATCCACAGCATCAGGATACCCGCCAGATCCCACAGAAGCAGCAGATCAAGGGCGGGCGGCGCCTCGAACGCCTCCTCGGGCAGGGCGCCAAGGGCCAGATCCGGCGCGAACAGAAACAGCGCCAGCCCGGAATCCACCCCGCCCGCCTCGGCATAGAACAGAAAGGCCAGGGCGTTGTTGACAAGGTGAAACCCGATGGCCGGCCCCAATGTCCCGCTGCGCGCCGTCAGATCCGTGGCGGCCAGACCAAAGACAAAGGCCCAGATCAGGTATTGCACCGCCTCGTCATGGCGCATGTCAGGAGAATAATGCGCCGCCGCGAACAGCAGGTTCGGCAGCACCATCCACACCCAGCGCCGGTTGAAACGCGCGGCCAGTTGTTGCTGCACATAGCCGCGATAGAACAGCTCCTCGGACCCGGTCTGCACCAGCAGCGCCGCCAGCGACAGCGGCAACAGCGCCAGCCACGGGCCAAGGGGCCGCATCTCGGCAAATGCCAGCGCGGCAGGGTCCAGCGGCAGAACCTGCACCGCCATAACCATCGCTCCCGCGATGACCGTCACCCGGATCAACTGCCGCAGCATCGGCCCCACCGGCCCCAGAAGGCTCAGGAACCCGCGCCCATGCAGCCGCCGTGCCACCAGAACCACCGCCAGCGCCAGCGTGACGAAACTGAACAACTGCACCCGCAGCCCGGCCGGCGTCGTGCCGCCCGCCACCGCCTCGGCCGGGGCCAGCGGGATCAAGGCCATCACCGGCTCCATCAGGTAGACGGACGCCAGATAGATCACCTCGACCAGCAGGATGCCGATCATCAGCAGCCGTGGATCATCCGCCCCGCGCGCAGGCGCGATGAACGCCTGATGCGCCGCATATCCCGCCCGCGCCATCAGCGGCGAATCGCCAGTCGCGCGGCCAGCCAGCCGATCACGATCATCGCCGCATCCATCAGCAGATAGGGCCGCAGCGCCACCGGATCAGCCATGTCGATCTGCAACCGGAACAGCGCCAGCCCCGACAGCGTCCCATCCGCCGACAACAGCAGCAGCGCACTGGCATTCGACATGAAATGCAGCGCAATCGCCGGACCCAAGGTGCCCGCCCGCGCCGTCAGATCCGCCGCCGCCCAGGCAAACCCCGCAGCCCACAGCATGATCAGCCCGCCATTCGCACCCGTCTCGGGCCGATAATGCAGCGCCCCGAACAGCAGCGCAGGCGCCACCATCCAGATCAGCGGGCTGCGGAACCGCGCGGCCAGTTGTTGTTGCAGATAGCCGCGAAACAGGATCTCCTCGGCCGATGTCTGGATCAGCACCGCCAGCAGCGACAAGGGCAGCAGCAGCACCCAAGTCAGCGGCGGCATCCCCGGCCGCACAGGATCGTCAAACCCCCATGGCGGCAACAGGATGATGGCAATCGCCACCGCAATCAGCACCGCCACCACCGCCCCGAACTGCCGCAGCATCAGCGGCACCGGCCCCAGCAGGCTCAGCACCGGGCGACGGTGCAACTGCGCCGTCACCATGGCCACGGCCAGCGTCATCGCGACAAAGCCGTAAAGCAGCACCAGAACCCCGGCGGCAGTCTGCCCCGTTCCCTCAAGGCGCGTGATGTCGCGGTGCAGCGCGTCCCCCCCGATCCGCAGCACCGCCAACTGATACAGCGCCGTCAGCCCAAGGATCACCGCCGCGATCAGCACCAGCCCGACCAGCAGACGCCAGATCTCCGCCCTCTCACGGGCGGGCGCAACAAAGCTGTCATGGGCGGCATAGGGCATGAAACGGGCCTGCAAGGTTCTCTCTGCCCCGGAATCTAGCGCAGCGACAGGGGGCCGAACAGGGGGCCGCGCGCCTCAGCCCGTCCGGGACGAGGCGATGCGCAAGACATCCCAGTAATTCCCCGCAATCTGCATCCGCGCCGCATGGCCCCGCGCCACCAGCATCAGGTGCAACCGCGGCAGGTTGCGCGCAGGCACATGCATCACCAGATGATGCTCCAGATGGTAATTCACCCAATATGGCGCCACCAAGAGCCGCGCCAGCGGCCCCGCCTTGGTGGTGCGCGTGTTGCGCAAGGGATCCTCCACCGCCTCGACCGCGCCATGTTCCGCGATGTTGCGGATGCGCAGGACAAGCTGGAACCAGGTCAGCAGCGGCAAGACCCAGAAGGCCAGCCACCACCACCAGGCCCCCACTGCCCACATCACCGCGAACAGCACCGCATTGGCAATGATCGCCCGCCCGATCACCGGGCCCGAGAAGGCCTGCGCCAAGTCCTGCGCGCCGGGCTGGCCCTCGACCTCGCCCGCCATCTTCAACGCGAACATGATCTGTTGACTGCGCTGCTTGATGCCCGTCCGCCCCGTGATGTCGCGCCACAACTTCCGCCGCAGCGACGCGCGCGTGGTCGGAAAGGGTTTCGACAGCACCAGATCTGGGTCATCCTCGGTCTGCGTGTGCCGGTGATGTTTCAGATGATAGCGCCGGTATTCCGCCAGATCCGCCAGAATGGGCCGCCCGCACAGCCATTCACCCACCCAGTCGTTCAGCCTGCGTGACCCGAACAGCGCATTATGCGCCGCCTCATGCATCAATATCGCCAGACCCAACTGCCGCGACCCGATGACCACCACCGCCAGCACGAATGTCAGCGGGTTCGGCCAGACCCCGAAGAGCACAAGCGCCAGCGCAATCGTGCCCCAGCAATGCGCCACCAGCCACCAGCCCCATAGATCCGACCGTTCCGCCAGGGCGCGTATCTCATCCGTGGAAAAGAAATCCCGCCCCAGCGCCTGATGCGACCGACCCTCTGCCGCTGTCATGCCATCCGCTGCCATCTCGTCCTCCCCTCCGCGATGATGGCTCAGTCTTTGCCTGCAAGGCGCATGTGTCAACGCCGCAGCAACCCCACACCCCTCATGACGCCACGTCCGTCAATCACCCTTGTGCCACGCCAAACGCTTCTTTATTCCAAACCGGACACAGTTACCGGGGAGGCCGCCATGTCCACAAAACCGCGCATCGACAAATCCAAACTGCCCAGCCG
>JAMWZG010000519.1 GCA_024304855.1 Paracoccaceae bacterium | reverse complement strand
GCCGTCGCCACCCCGCTTGCACGAGGGGTTCGGGGGTTCGTCAGTCCCGTTTCCGGGGCTCAATCGGTCTGCATCAGCCGTGCCGGATAGTCCTACACATCGCAGTTGCAGCGAAACTCTATGGCGGGTCACATCAGGTGCCACACACCATGCTGCACCATAGCGGCAGGGGGCGGCATAAGACAATGGGGAAAATCAAACCCGGTCCCGCGACGCATGGGATGACGGCGGCACAGGGCACCCGCCATCCCTGCCCTGTCAGGCCCGGATCACAGGTAATCCGACCGGGTCAGGCCGTATTTGGCCATCTTTTCGTTCAGGGTCCGGCGCGGCAGGCACAATTCATCCATCACCGCCGCGATCGAGCCCTTGTGCCGCCGCATCGTATTGTCGATCAGCATCCGCTCGAAGGCTTCCACATATTCCTTCAAGGGCTTGCCCTCGGTGGTCATCACCGGCTGCATTTCCTCGTTATCCGTCATCAGCAACGAGGCGATGGTGCCCGATCCGCGCCGCGATTGCAGCACCGCGCGCTCGGCCACGTTGATCAGCTGGCGCACATTGCCCGGCCAGGGGGCCTGCAACAGTTGCGCCGCTTCCTGCGCGCTGACCTGCGGCGCATCGCAGCCGTATTCATCGGCAAACTGCTCGGACAGGCGGGTGAACAAGGTCAGTATATCCTCGCCGCGCTGGCGCAGCGGCGGCGGGGTGATGCGCAGCGCCGCCAGACGGTAGAACAGATCAGGCCGCAAGGCATCCTCGCAGGTGCGGTCCTGCTCCTGAAGGTTCGAAATCGCCACGATCCGCGTCTCGGCGGGTGTGCCCTGTTCGTTGATGAAACTCAGCAACCGCGCCTGAAGGCTGTCGGACAATGTTTCCACATCCTCCAGCACCAGCGTGCCGCCACGCGCCTCCTCGACCGCCGGAAGCTGGCTGTCCTCGGGCATCATCGGCCCGAACAGCCGCTTGGCCAGCTTGTCCTCGTCATAGGCCGCGCAGGAAATCAGCACGAACTTGCGCCCTGCCCGCGCGCCGACTGCGTGCAGCGCATGGGCCACCAGCGTCTTGCCCGTGCCCGTCTCGCCGTCAATCAGGACATGGCCATCGGCCTGCCCCAGATCCAGTATATCCTCGCGCAGCCGCTCCATCGCGGGGCAGGTGCCGATCAGCTTCTTCATGATCTGCCCGCCATCCGACAACTCCCGCCGCAGCGCGCGGTTGTCCAGCGTCAGGCGGCGGGTATTGGTGGCCTTGCGCGCCAGTTCGTTCATCCGGTCGGGGTTGAAGGGCTTTTCCAGAAAATCGAAAGCCCCCACCCGCATCGCCTCGACGGCCATCGGCACATCACCATGCCCGGTGATCATGATCACCGGCAGGGTGCTGTCTGTCCCCATCAGCTTTTTCAGGAACTGCATCCCGTCCATGCCCGGCATCTTGATGTCCGAGATCACGATCCCCGGATAATCCGGTCCCAGCACCTTCAGCGCATCCTCGGCGCTGGCAAAGGTCTCGGTGTCATAGCCGGACAGGGCCAGCCATTGACTGATCGACCTGTCTCT
>JAMWZG010000518.1 GCA_024304855.1 Paracoccaceae bacterium | reverse complement strand
GGCACTGGCCGGGGCCAGCAGGAAGGCACCCGCGAACAGCGCGCCCTGCACCGCGATCACCGCCAGCCCCGCCACCGCCCCGATCATCAGCACGCGCGTCAGCAGCGCCGCCACCTCGCCCGCCTGCCCCGCGCCCTGCGCCTGCGCGGCAAGGCCGGTCGTGCCCATCCGCAGGAAACCGAAGATCCAGTAAAGCGCCGTCAGGATCACCGCGCCCAGACCCACCGCCCCGATGGGCGCCGCCTGCCCCATCTGCCCGACGACAGCGGTATCGACCGCGCCCAGAATGGGCACGGTCGCATTGGCCAGCACGATCGGCAGCGCCACGTTCAAGACCCGCCGATGCGTGATCCGGGGGGCCGTCACAGGTGCCGCCACCGGCCCCGCCATGCTGTCAGCCATCCGTCCGTGGCATCAGGAAATGACCCGTCGCCTGCGCAAAGGCCCGCGCGCGATTGTCCTGCCAGGCCTCCACATGGACCGAGGCATAGCGCCGCCCCGAGCGGTTCACCTTCGCCCGCGCATAGGCATCGCGCGGCAATCCGGTGCGCAGGTAATCCACCGTGAAATCAATCGTCTTGGGCAGGCGCGGCAGGTTCCCCGCCACCAGCGTCTGCGCGTCGATCCGCCCGCTCTCAATCTCCTCCCACAGGCTCGCCCAGCTCAGCCCGATGATCGCCGTCACCTCAAGAAAGGCCGCCGTCACCCCGCCATGCAGCGCGGGCAGCAGCGGGTTGCCGATCAGCTTGTCGTCAAAGGGCAGCACGGCGGTCAGCTCATCGCCGCGCCGGTCGAATTCGATCCCCAGAAACTGGATATAGGGCACCCCATGCACCAGCGCGCCCAGCGCCGCATCGCGCCGCTGCTTGATCACCTGCACGGGTTCGGGCCGGCCGCCGCGCGGCTTGACAAAAGATCCCTCGCTCATCAGCCCGCCTCCACCGTAAAGGTGCCCGTGGCCGTGGCCACCGGGCGGTCCGCATCGTCATCCATGGCCGTGGCGCGCACAAAGGCGACCGAACGGGTCACATGATAGCATTCCGCCCGTGTGCGGATGGCCTGCCCCGGCGTCGCCGCGCGCATGTAGTCGATCCGCAGGCCAATCGTCGCCGTGCCCCCCTTTGACGCGGGATGGCACACGACCGACGCTCCGCAGCAGGTATCCAGCAGCGCATAGACCGCGCCCCCGTGGATCACCCCCGTCTCGGGATCACCGATGAACCGCGTGTCATAGGGCATCGACATCTCGGCCACGCCCTCGCCCAGGCTGTCGATGGTCATGGACAAGGCCTTCGCATGGGGTATCGCTTGGGTGAATTGCCGCGCCAGTTTCTCTCTGTCCATGCCGTCCGTTCCTTCCCTTTGCGCCGCACTATGTGCCGCATCCCGCACCGCGCGCAAGAGCAGCGCGCAAGAGCACCCGTTGCCCTTCCCTTACGTCTGCCTTAGCTTGCCCGCCAAGGGAGCCGAACGATGTCCGAACCACGCCTGACCTTCAAGGAGATGTGCGCAAAGTATGACGTGACCCCACGCACCTTGCGCTATTACGAGTATATCGAGTTGCTGCA
>JAMWZG010000517.1 GCA_024304855.1 Paracoccaceae bacterium | reverse complement strand
CCGCCACAAGATTGCCGCGCGCGGTGTAGCGGCTGGCATTGGCGGGATCGTCGCGGATTTCAAGGCAGGCTTCGGCCACGCCCGGCGAATAGGCGCGGGCCAGATCGCGACCGTTCGCCAAGGGCTTGGTCGCGCGGATTTCCAGCTTACCGGGCTTGGGGAATTCGTGATAGGCCAGCGCCGCCTGACGCAGATTTTCCTTGTGGCTGTCCGTCATGGTGAATGCTCCCGTTTACCCGATAGTTTAGCGTTAAACTAATTCCTGACCCAAGGGAAGATACCGATTTTTGCGGGCGGTGCCAGCCCCTGATCGGTCAACCCGTCTTGCAAATCGCCATGGCCGGGGCCAAGGTTTTGCACGCAGAGGGAGCACGCCATGTCCGACACCATCGCCGAGGTTTGTCTGTCCACCACCGATCTGACCGGCGATATCGGCTTTTTCACCAAGCGGTTGGGGTTCCGGATGGAGATGATCTATCCTGCCGATGATCCGGCCGTGGTGGTGTTTTCGGGCCATGGGCTGCGGTTCCGGCTGGAGCGGGGGACGGGGGCGCCGGGGCGGTTGCGGCTGTTGTCGGATGCGCCGGAGAGTATCGCGGAGGGTACGCGGCACCTGACGGCCCCCGGTGGCACGATGGTCGAGATTGACGCGCGCGATCCGCCGCTGGTCCTGCCTGCGACGATCCACAGTTTCGTGGTGCGACGGCTTGCGGATCAGGCCCCCTGGGTGATCGGGCGCGCCGGGATGCAGTATCGCGACCTGATCCCGGATCGGCTGGGCGGGTCGATCATCGCCAGCCACATCCGTATCCCCGATGGCGGGCCGGTGCCCGATATGGTGCATTATCACAAGGTGGGCTTTCAGCTGATCTTCTGCATCCGGGGCTGGGTCGATGTGGTCTATGAGGATCAGGGACCGCCCATCCGCCTGACGGCGGGGGATTGCTTCATCCAGCCGCCCGAGATCCGGCACCGGGTGCTGGAGGCATCGGACGGGATCGAGGTGATCGAGATCGGCGTGCCGGCCGAACATGTCACCGCCATTGATCATGACATGACCCTGCCCACCCCGCATCTGCGCCCCGACCGGGAATGGCAGGGGCAGCGGTTCGTGCATAACCTAGCACAGGGCGCGGCGTGGCAGGCGTTCCGTATTCCCGGCTTCATCGCCCGCGACACCACGATTGCCGTGAACACCAAGGATGTGGCGGGGGTGCAGGTGGCGCGGCCGGATGGCGGGGCGACCGCCTGGACATGGCATGACAGCGACATCCTGTTCACCTTTGTGATGCAAGGCGGAATGCTGCTGGAGGGGGAGGGGCGCGATCCTTTCGCCTTGCAGGCGGGGGATGCTTTCGTCATCCCGCCGGGGATGAAAACCCGTTACAGCAACGCGACCGAGGATCTGGAACTGCTGGAAGTGTCGCTTCCCGGTCGGTTCACAACGCATATGGGAGAGACAGAATGACCATGATGGACGAAGCCCGCGCGGTGCGGGAAAACGCCTATGTGCCCTATTCGCATTTCAAGGTGGGGGCGGCGATCCGGGGCGCCTCGGGCACCGTCTATGTGGG
>JAMWZG010000516.1 GCA_024304855.1 Paracoccaceae bacterium | reverse complement strand
GTTATGGCTATCCGCATTTCGTCTGCGATACCGGCGGGTCGATCTGTGAATGGGTGGACCCCGAGAATCCGGATGATCCGGTCCTCAAGGCGCTGTCGGACGCGACGCTGATGGTCTGGATCAAGGGGGACGCCGCGCATACCGCCGAGTTGATCCGCCGCTTTGACAAGGCGCCCAAGCCGATGTCCTATCAGGCGGCTTTCCTTGACCGGGTCTGGCACGAATATCTGAGCCTGAACAAGCTGTCAGAGGGTGATGTTGATCCTGATGCCTTCATCCGCTGGACCTATGCGCAGGCGCTGGCGCATCGCCAGCCCCGCTATGCCGCGATGGCGCAGCACTGGGGTGTGACCGTCACCGCCGATGAGGTGGCCGCCGTGCGCAGCGCGGCCGATGTCGATGGCCTGATCTCCATGGCTCTTGAGCGCGGCTGAGCGCCGCCCTATCTGCCCCATTCCAAGACGACCCGGAAGGACCACCGCGATGCCCATCAAGATCCCTGCCACCCTGCCCGCCTTCAACGTGCTGACGCGCGAGGGTGTGATGGTCATGGACGAGGATCAGGCCGCGCGGCAGGATATCCGCCCGCTGAAGATCGGCCTGCTGAACCTGATGCCGAAGAAGATCCAGACCGAGAACCAGTTTGCCCGGTTGATCGGGGCCACGCCCTTGCAGATCGAGCTGTCGCTGATCCGCATGTCCGAGCATCAGACCAAGAATACCGCCGCCGAGCATATGGAGAGTTTCTATCGTCCCTTCAGCGAGGTGGCAGCCTCGGGCGAGAAATATGACGGGCTGATCATCACCGGCGCGCCGATCGAGCATCTGCCTTTCGAGGATGTCACCTATTGGGATGAGCTGCGCCAGGTGTTCGACTGGACCCAGAGCCATGTCCATTCCACCTTTGGCGTCTGCTGGGGCGGGATGGCGATGATCTATCACTTTCATGGGGTGAGGAAACATATGCTGGACGCCAAGGCCTTTGGCTGTTTCCGGCATCGCAACATGGCGCCTGCCTCGCCCTATCTGCGGGGGTTTTCGGATGATTGCGTGATCCCGGTCAGCCGCTGGACCGAGGTGAAACAGGCCGAGATCGACGCGGCCCCCGGTCTGGTCACGCTGCTGGCAAGCGACGATGTGGGGCCGGCGCTGGTCGAAGATCCGGCGCATCGCGCGCTCTATATCTTCAACCATTTCGAATATGACAGCGACACGCTGAAACAGGAATATGACCGCGACGTGGCAAGCGGCACGGCGATCAATGTGCCCATCAACTACTATCCTGATGACGATCCCGCGAGAATGCCGCTGAACCGCTGGAGAAGTCATGCGCATCTTCTATATGGCAACTGGATAAACCAGATTTATCAGTCAACCCCGTTCGAGCTGGATGAAATCGGCACATAAGGTGATCTCTCTCGTAGCCACACTGGCGCTTTTGGGCGGATGCGGGATCATTGTCGATCGCCGTGCCGATCAACGCGCCGCCGCGGCCGAGGCGAGCCATCCGCCGACGGGGCAATTCGTGACGGTGAATGGCCAGCGCGTTCATGCCCATATCGAGGGGACGGGGCC
>JAMWZG010000515.1 GCA_024304855.1 Paracoccaceae bacterium | reverse complement strand
GCGCGTTTGAGGGTTTTCAGGCGGTTGATCTGACCTTCCGCCTGGCCGTTGCTCCAGGGCATCTCGATAGCGTTTTTGACCGCATCGAAGTCCCGGTTCAAGGTGCGGGCGAAGCGCACAATGGGCGCCAGGTCGGTTTCGATCGCGTCGTCGATCCATGCAGGGAGCGGGTCTGCTTGGCGGCCACGCAGGATACCGTTGAATCGCATGGCGAGGCTGCGCATCGTTGCGAAGGCGGGAGAACCGGCCTTGAGAGCGTCGACTTTCTGCGCCTGATCCGAGGTGAGCTTTCCGCGGGGTTTGATGCACAGCGCGGCCGCAATGACCGGGGAGATCGCGTGCCCAGTTTCCGGGTCCCGGACCGGCTCCAGGATCTGGTGCTCCACGGTGGGGCTCTTCGTTTGCTTTTCGGCTCTGCGCCAACCCGCCAGCAACCGCTGCAGATGCGTTTGACTCCCCTCGTAACCCCGCTCTTGGATCATACGGAACAGGGCGCTTCCAGTTCGAATGCCGTCCTTCCAGCTTTGGCTCAGGAAGGCTTCAAAGTACCACGGCGAAGTCCGCTTCAAAGCTGCCCGCTTGCGGTCCGGTGGTTGCTCGAACTGCAGCCATTTCGCGATGCTGCGACGCGGGAACCCTGTTCGCCGCCCGATCTCGCTGCAGGAAAGCCCCTGATTTCGGAGCGCATGGATGGTGGTGAAAATCTCTTCCCGAGACGTCCTGTGCGCAAGGCGGGACTTCAGAAGGCTGCCGGCTGCGGTGATGTTGTCGGCGTCGGACAGCAGCGCCCTGCCGGTCGCACGGCCGTGAAGGTTCATTTGCTCCTCAATGGCCTGCCGCAGGTTTTGCACGATATGGAACCGGTCAGCGACCTGCTTCGCCTGCGGTGCCCCTTGCCGTGCAGCCTGGGCGTAGAGACCGCACCGATCTCTGCTGATCACTTCCACCTCGGGGTGTCGCTTCAGCCAGTTGGTGCAGGTGACGACATCTCGATCCTCAAGAACATCGATGACCACGCGACGCTCCAGGTCCACAATGATCGTGCCGTAGGTTTGCGACTTCCGCCAGCTCCAGTCGTCGATCCCGATGACCGTCGGCGCCTCGGCGGTGCCTTGAGCACACTTCTTCAGCTGCCTGAGCACCGTGTCATCGCTGACCCCAAGGCCCAAACGATGCAACAACCGCTCGGCAGGCCGTCCGCCGGTCGCATGCCCAAGATGGCTGACAATCTCCCCGACACGCGAGGTCCGCCGCGCAAAAGGACGCGCAATCCATGCGATCTGGTCCGAGAAAGTCCGGCGCGGGCAAGCGGGTGCCTGACATCGCCAACGGCAAATCGCGAGATCAACCGTTACCTGGTCTCCATGCGCGGGATAATCTTGCAGTCGCCGACGCCGCCATCCGTGACGCCGCCGCGACCGCAACCCGCAATCTGGGCAAATACCGTTGGGTATCAAAACGCCCGATACAATCCACCCGCCGGATTCACTTCGCTCAACGCTTTGAACGGCAACATCGCTCCCGGGCGACCAGTGCTTCTTCGAACTCACAACTATCCCTCCTGAATTTTCCAGTTTCA
>JAMWZG010000514.1 GCA_024304855.1 Paracoccaceae bacterium | reverse complement strand
ATATGCCACGAACCTTAGGCCTAAAATAGGCAACAAATGGTTTACTTCAATGCGAAAGCAGCGTGGCGTGAAAATCCGCGACAATCCGCGCCGTCCAGTCGGGATTGACCCCGGCCAGCGGTGCCGCCTCCAGCCGCTCCCCTCGCCACACCGCAGGGGAAGCAAGCAGCGTCGTCCGCGGCAGCCCCGTGGCGCGCCAGTCCGGGCAGAGCGTCAGGCCGCCCTCGCCCAGAGCGGCCACATGCAGGGCGGGATCATGCGGGCCATCCAGCCGCCAGCGCCTGTCCCATGGCGCGCCCGTCGGCCCCGTCACGTCGCGCAACGCGTTGAACTCGCGCCCGATCCGCACCTCATGCCCCTGCCGCCGCAACAGGCAGCCCGCCAGCGTCCGCCGCCCCTCGGACGCCAGCGCCAGGATGATATGGCTCACATCCTCGCGCCGCGGCGGATAGGGACGGCCCGACACCCACATCAGCCCCGCCACCACGCAGCGTCGGATCACCTCGAAAGGCTCCGCCTCCAACGCGGGCCAGTCGATGATCAGATCGCCATGCTCCTGCCGGATCAGCCGCGCGGCCACCGCCTGCACCTGATGCCGCAGCGCCGCGCGCGCGTCATCCAGTTGCGCCATCACGCGTGACAGCCCGCCCGCGTCGATCCCCAACGGGGCCAGCGCCTCCAGCGCCGCGCGCGCCTTGATGCGCGCAAAGCGCAGATCGTCATTCGACGGATCGTCGCTCCAGCCCAGCCCCTCGGCGCGCAGATAATCCCGCAGATCGGCGCGCCGCGCCTCCAGCAAGGGGCGGTGCCACTCCACCCCGTGACGCGTGAAACATGCGGGCATCCCGCAAAGCCCGTCCAGCCCCGCCTCGCGCCCCAGCCGCATCAGGAATGTCTCGGCCTGATCATCCTGCGTATGCCCCAAAAGCACGCGGCCGATCCCCTGCCCCTGCGCCCAACCCGCCATCAACCCATAGCGCGCATCGCGCGCGGCAGCTTGCAGATTGCCTGTGACGGCCGCGCGCTGCCACAGAAGCGTCTGATGCGACATGGCGTGCTCCGCGCAATGGCGCGCCACCTGCGCCGCCTCGGCGGCGCTGCCGGGGCGCAGCCCATGATCCACCGTCACCGCATGGATCACACAGCCGCTTTGTGCCGCGACCTGTTGCGCCAGATGCAGCAGCGCCATGGAATCGCCGCCGCCCGACACCGCCAGACCGACCCGCGCCTGCCCCTGCATCGCCATGGCGACCGCACGCTGCCACAAAAGGGCCGCGCCCGTCGCCTGCCGCCTCACAGACAGCCCAGACGGGTGCGGGCCTCCTGCGCCGAGGAGACGCTGGGCGATTGCGGAAAGCGCAGCCCAACCTCCTGCAAGGTGGTGCAGGCTTCCTGCGTCTGCCCCAGCCGCCCCAGCGCCTCGCCCAGACGGAACAGCGCCTCGGGGGCGTTCGGCCCGGTCTGGTCGCTGGTAAAGGCCGACAGATAGGCCCGCGCCGCGCCGCGCACATCATCCAGCTGCGCCAGCGCCTGACCGCGTTTCAGATCGGCCTCGGCCGCTAGCGGTCCGCCCGGATAGGTC
>JAMWZG010000513.1 GCA_024304855.1 Paracoccaceae bacterium | reverse complement strand
TGCGGACGACCAAGCTGGAAATCGAAAGGCTGGGGCCGAAATCCATCATCACCAAGGATCGTCTGCGCGTCGATGTGGGGGCGGAATTCTATGTCCGCGTCCGCGCCACCGCCGAAGGGGTTGCGACGGCGGCGCAGGCGCTGGCGGGCAAATCCTTCCGTTCGGCCGATCTGGCCGAAACGCTGGAGGGCAAGCTGGTCGATGCCATGCTGTCGGTTGCCGCGCGCTACACGATGGATGAATTGCAGGACAACCGCGCCGGTTACGCGCGCGAGGTGTCTGCCGTCTTGACCGACAATCTGGCGCAGAACGGTCTGCTTCTGGAATCCGTCTCGCTGACACGGATCGACCAGACGCCCTTTCATGCGCTGGATGAAAACAACGCCTTCAACGCTTTGGGGATGCGGCGACTGGCCGAGATCATCGCCGTGAACAAGAAGGAACGCGCGGTGATCGAGGCGGATGCCGAAGTGGCGGTCCGCCAAAGCCAGCTCGACGCCACCAAGCGCAAGCTGACCATCAGCCGTGAGGAAGAGGAGGCGATGATCACGCAGCAGCGTGAGATCGAGATTGCCCGCTCGCGCTCCATGGCCGAAACCGCCGAGGAACAGGCGACATCCGAGAAGCGCCGCGAAGCGGCCCGCATTGCCCGCGAACGCGAAGTGCGCCTGACCGAGATCAGCAAGGACCGCGAGCTGCGCGAGCAGACCTTGGCCGCCGAATTGGCCACAGCGCTGGCCAAGACGGAAAACGCCGTCCGCCTTGCGGCCAAGCGCGTCGAGGAAGCCCATGCCGAGGCCGAGGCGATTGCCGCCACCGCCGCCGGGGCCGAGGCCGAGGAAAAGGTGCGCACCATCCGCGAACAGGCTGCCGCCGACCGCGAGAAGGTGCTGGCCCTGATCCGCGCGACCGAACAGGCCGAGGTCGATGATACCCGCGTCCGGTCCGAAGTGGGCACGATGCTGGCCATGGCCGAGGCCGAGGCCAAGGCCATGCTGGAACGCGCCGAGGCGCAGAAGGCCAAACTTCTGGCCGAGGCCGAGGGGCGTTCGGCGGTCATCACCGCGGAGAATGCGCAGTCGGCAGAACTGATGGCCATGAAGCTGGACGAAGCCCGGATCAAGACCCTGCCCGAAGTGGTCGAACGGATGCTTAAACCTGCCGAGAAGATCGAAAGCATCCGCATCAACCACATCACCGGCATGGGCCGGGGCGGTGGCGCAGGTGGCGAAGGGGGCAGCCCCAACGAAGGCGGCACCGTGAACCAGCTTGTCGATGGTGTGCTGTCCATGGCCCTGCAATTGCCCGCCGTGCAGCGGCTGGGCGAGGAAGTGGGCATGAATATCGGTGACGGCGTGCGCGGTGTGACGGATCAGCTCAACCGCCGCAACAGCGCCTCGCGCGGATCAAAAACGGACGGCAAAACGTCCGAATCCAAGGACTGACGCGGCGTGTTCCTTCACGGACACCCGCAGATGTCACAACCCAACAGGAGAGACTGACATGACTTTTTCGCGTAGAAGTTTTCTGGCCGGGTCTTCCGCGCTGGCGCTGTCATCCGCCCCGATCATCGGGCGGGCGCA
>JAMWZG010000512.1 GCA_024304855.1 Paracoccaceae bacterium | reverse complement strand
GACAGTTCCTGCACCGCATTGGCACGGCGCGCGCCAAGGGCAAGGTTGTATTCCCGCGTGCCCTGCTCATCGGCATGGCCTTCGATGATGGCGACATAATCGGTATTGGTCATCAGCCACTGGGCCTGACCATCCAGAACGGTCTGATACTGCGGCGTGATGCTGGACTGATCGACCTGGAACAGGACGCGATCCCCGATCGTCTGCTGGAAATAGAGCGGCGAGCGCGGGTCGGATGCGCTGCCCGGCGCGCCGATGCCCCCTGCCCCGCCCGCACCGCCGGCGCCGCCCGCGCCAGCCGAGTCGAAACGGTCAGGATTGGTGCAGGCGGCCAGCGCCAGAACCGATGCCAGAATGATGCCGCGCGTGAAAAGTGTCATATCGGGTGCCCCGTTGTTGTTGTGTGTCACAAGAATTTGCCTGTCTCGTCCAGGCTCATACCACATCCGCGCGCCCATGTTAATCGGTGCGCGCGGGTCCGGCTTATCTTTGCAGCGGCGACCAGGCCGGGTCGGACGCGCCGCCCTCGGTTCTGATCTGCTTCAGGTTGCGCCCCGAAATATCCACCGAATAGAGCGAGGCCGCGCCGCTGGCGCCCTGCGTCTCGCGGGTGAACATGATCACGCGGCCATTGGGCGACCAGGTCGGACCCTCATCCAGGAACGAGGCGGTCAGCAGCCGCTCTTCCGATCCATCGGTGCGCATCACGCCGATATGGAACCGGCCCTTGGACTGTTTGGTAAAGGCAATCAGATCCCCGCGCGGCGACCAGACCGGCGTGCCATAGCGGCCCTGCCCGAAGCTGATCCGCTGCGGCTCGCCGCCATTGGCGCTCATGATGTAAAGCTGCTGGGTGCCGCTGCGGTCGCTTTCAAAGACGATCCGGCTGCCATCCGGGCTGAAACTCGGGGCCGTCTCGATCGCCGGGGTCGAGGTCAGGCGCGTCGCCGCCCCCGAATTGATGTCCATGCGGTAAATGTCGGTATTGCCACCCGTGGTCAGCGAATAGACCACCGTATTGCCATCGGGGGCGAAACGCGGCGCAAAGCTCATGTCCCCCTCCAGCGTCGGCAAGGCCCGCCGCCCGACCGAGGCGACATCCATCACATAGATCCGCGGAAAGCCCGACTCATAGCTCGTATACAGAATCCGGTCCCCCGTAGGCGAAAAACGCGGCGCCAGCACGATGGCATTGCTGTCGGTCAGATACTGCACATTCGCGCCGTCATAATCCATGATCGCCAGACGCTTGCGCCGGTCATCCTTGGCGCCCGCCTCGGCGACATAGACCACGCGGCTGTCGAAATACCCGCCCTCGCCGGTGATGCGGCTATAGACGGCATCGGCCACCTTATGCGCGATGCGCCGCCAGCCCGCCTGCGTGCCGTTGAACTGCAACCCGTCGCCCAGCTCCTGCCCGGCGAAGACGTCATAAAGGCGGAACTTCACCGCCACCGACCCGTCGCCCCCCACGCTGACCGCGCCCGAAATCAGGGCCTGCGCGTTGATCGCGCGCCAGTCGCTGAACTGCACCGGGCTGTTGAAACTGGTGATCTGGCTGATGAAGGCGCTGGCGGGGATCTCGCGGAA
>JAMWZG010000511.1 GCA_024304855.1 Paracoccaceae bacterium | reverse complement strand
CTCGGGCACGGCGGAACGCGCGGGGATCACGCGGAGCGGCTGGGATTACGGGCAGACCGCGCTGGTCTGCGCCATCGAGCACGATCTGCCGCATCACGGAATTGCGCATCAGTTCTTCATGCCGCCGGGACCATTGGCGATCCTGCCGCTGAAAGGCCATCGCAGTTCCATCGTCTGGTCCGAGACCCATGCCAATGCCGCCGCGTTTCACGCGCTGTCGGATGAGGATTACCTGACCATGCTGCGCCCGCGTTTCGGGGATTTTCTGGGCGAGATCCGGCTGGCCGGAGCGCGCTATACCTATCCGCTGAACCTGACGCTGGCGAACAGCTTTGTGGGCACCCGTCTGGCGCTGGTGGGGGATGCGGCCCATGGGGTGCATCCGATTGCGGGACAGGGGCTGAATGCGGGGCTGCGCGACATTGCGGCGCTGGCGCAGGTTGTGACCGAGGCGCGGGCGCGCGGCGAGGATGTGGCGTCGGCGCTTGTACTGGCGCGGTATCAGCAATGGCGGCGCTTTGACACGACCACATTGGCGCTGGCGACGGATCTGACGAACCGCGTCTTTGCCAGCGACAACCCGCTGCTGCGGCTGGGGCGCGATCTTGGAATGGGTGTGGTCAACGCCATCCCCGGCCTGCGGCGCAGTTTCATCCGCGAGGCGGCGGGGCTGACCGGGGATCTGCCTGACCTGATGCGCGCATGACCCTTGATCCGCCCCTGTCGGGGCGTCCTCGGGCCAACTGCGGGCGGAACTTGGCGTTCAGTCGCCCAGTTTGGCGTGCACCTCGTCCAGATCAATCTCGCCCAGCGGCATCTTGTTGGCGGGGTTCTCGAAATCGTATTTGAACAGCTCGAAATCGCGCTTGTAGATCTCATAGACCAGATGCATCGACAGATCGTCGAAGTAATCCTCGACCGGATGGAGACGCTTGGGCCCGTGCCCTTCGGATTCGTTGAAGCGCGGGATCGTGGCCAGATCCACCTTGTGCGGGGTTTCGATCGCATCCAGCACGGTCTGCATCCCGGTGTTGAAGGATTCGGTCCAGAAGATGCTGTCATAGGTGCCACCGTTCACGATGAAGGTGGACACATGACCGGCCATGGCGGACCAGTGGATGTCAGGCTCCATCGGGCGGCGCCAGCGGATCGTGTCGCGCGCGAACAGCAGGAAGCGACGGAAACTGCGGATCTGGTCGAATTCGGCGGTGCCGTCATCGCCCCCCACCTCGATCCCGTATTTCTGGGTCAGCATCGGCACCAGATTGCCGCGATAGCGTTTGCCGTTCCGCTGGATGCCGCAGATCTTGTCGAAGAAGGAAGACAGGATGCGCGTATAGGGGTTGCGCACGCAGGTGAAGGCATAGGAGGCGTGATCCCTGACGTTCCTGTCGATCAGGGCCTGGCTGTCGGGCTGCGCCCATTTGTGCAGGCCGCTGGTGGAATCATGGATGTCGCCGTCGAAGAATTCGCCGTGATCCGAGTAGTAGAGGATCTGTCCGATGGTCGAGCAGGCGCATTTCGGCACCACGCGATAGACCACGCTTTCGCTTTCCGTCATCCATGTGCCCGGAAATCCCATTCAACCTCTGTCTCTTA
>JAMWZG010000510.1 GCA_024304855.1 Paracoccaceae bacterium | reverse complement strand
CTGCACCCGCAGATCGACATTAAGCATCGCTTCGATATTGCGTCCGGATTGCTGCGGGGGGCGCGGAGCCGCACTATCCGTTTCAACGCCTTGGCTTTCCTTGGTCTCGGGCGCGTCAAGTTCGGGCAATGCGGCCTCGAATGATGTGTCTCCGGCGTCAGAGGCAGCACCTTTGGGATCTGCCGGGTGTTCGTTGGTGTCGACCATGCTCATTGCTCCAGAAAATGTGTGGGGGCCGCAGTCCGTGCCTCTCGCAGAACACGAAGGATGCGGTTGCAGATCGACGCGTAGCTGTACTCAAGAAAACCGCTGTCCCAGGTGACACGCACATCACCATCGGCGAGGGCCGGATCCGCCCGCATCTCGACGCGACCCTGCAACCCGCATTCCGCGATCGAGATGTCCAGATCCTCGTGGAGCAAGCGCAGCGCCTCGGGAGACAGGGATACCTGCAAGGTGGCGCTGCCCAGTCCGACCGAAAGCGCGCGGCGCACCTGTGCCAAGGCGCGGTCGTGGGCCCGATGCTTGAGCAGTTCGGGAAAGACCTGCTCACATACCGAAAGCGCGAAATCCAGCAACTGCGTTTCAAGGGCCGCGCGATGGGTGTCGGCAGCCTGCACAAGCGAGAGCATCTGCGGCATCAATGCCTCAAGGATTGCCGTACGGCGCGCGTCATCGGCCGCTGTGGCCTGTGCCAACCCTTCGGCATGGCCCGCGCACCGACCCTCGGCGAAAGCGGCCTCACGCGCGGCTGAGACGGCTTCTGCCAACTCCTCTGGCGTGTGGCGCGCCCGCGCATCGCGCCGGGTCTGCGCGTCCTCGCGTGCCAGTTCGAGGTCGAAGTCACGGTTGAAAACAAGGCTCATGGGTCTCATGCCTCCTCGGCCAGCCAGTTCTGCATCACGCGGAGCGCTTCCGCCGGTTCATTCTCGACAAGTTGTCCGATCACCTTGATCCGGCCACGGCGCACGCCGCCCGACACGGAGGCAAGGCTCACCAGATCGTCCTGAATATCGCTGTCTGACGGGTCCATGACCGATACGGGCTGCGACAGTGCGGGCGCGCGGTTCGGGCCGGACAAGGCTGCCGCTTTGGCGCTGGTCCCGACCTGCGGCACCGCACCGCTACCTGCCAACGCTGGCGCGCCTTGCATTCCCGACCCGTCCAGCATCAGCCCGCCCTCGGGCCAAACTCGTCGCAACAGGGGTTTCACACCGAAGATCAGAACCAGCGCCACAATGGCCAGCGCGAACAGACTGCGCAGTATCCCCATCAGGTTGGCCGCAACCACCTCCATGACCGACATGCCCATGGGCGCACCGACATCAAGCGAATAGTCGATGAACCGCAAGCTATCGACGGATACGCTGTCGCCGCGTTCCGCATCGAACCCGACTGCCGAGCGGACAAGCTGCTCCAGCCGATCAAGTTCTTCCGCCGGCCGTTCCTCGTAGCTGACGGTGCCATTGTCGGCGACGTTGTAGATTCCGTTCACCAGCACCGCGACCGAGATGCGTTTCACGTCACCGGGTTCGCGGACGGTCTCGCTCTGGGTCGAGCAACAGTTCGGCAAGGACAGATGAGATCGTCAATTACGAGATCGGCTCG
>JAMWZG010000051.1 GCA_024304855.1 Paracoccaceae bacterium | reverse complement strand
TGGAATTCGCCATGGAGGCGCAGCAACTGGTCGCCATCTCTCTGGAAGGCAGCGTCGGCTGAGGCCGGGGGCTGCGGCCCCGCGCGTGGGACAAGGTTATGGCTGGGGCAGGAAAATCCCTGATCGCGATGCTGGCGGCGCGGCTTGAACTGGCCGCGCCGCTGCGCATCGTCGATGTCGGGGCGAACCCTCTGGGCAAGCCGATCTATCGGCCGCTGCTGGCCAAGGGTCTGGCGCATGTCTGGGGGTTCGAGCCGAACCCCGATGCCTTTGCCCGGCTGGCGCCGTCGGATCACGCGACATGGCTGCCGCTGGCCGTGGGCGCGGGCGGGCCTGCGACCTTGCATCTTTATCCTGCGTCCGAGATGTCCTCGCTCTATCCGCTGAGCGCTGCGGCGTTGGGGGTTCTTGGCCATTTCCGCCGCCATCTGGGGCAGGATGACAAGATCAGCATCGAGACGCATCGCGTTGATGATGTTGCGGATATTCCGGGAATCGATCTGTTGAAGGTGGATGCGCAGGGCGCAGAATGCGCGGTCATCGACGGGGCGGCGGGCAAGCTGTCGCAGGCGGTCATGGTGATTGCCGAGATGCGGTTTCATCGCCTTTATGAGGGCGAGCCGATGCTGCATGATCTGGATTGCAGGTTGCGGGAGCAAGGTTTCGTGCTGCATCGTTTCCTGCATCAGAAGGCGCGGATGCTGGGCCATAGTCAGAAGGCGCGGGTGAACGCCAAGGCCATGTCCAGCCAGTTGATCGACGGGGACGCGGTGTATATCCGCAGCCTGGAGGATCGCAGCGCCTGGTCGGACGCGCAGTTGCGCGCGCTGGCCCTGCTGGCCGCGACGATCGAGAGTCATGATCTGGCGCTTCTGGCGCTGGATACGTTGGTTGCACGGGGGGCTGCGCGCAAATCCTTGCCGGCCGCTTATGTCGATCATCTGCCGGCGGAGTTGCGCGCATGACCATGGCCCATATCGCTCCGATCCTGATGCTGGGTTTGTCGAATGTTTTCATGACCTTCGCCTGGTATGGTCATCTGAAATTCCCGACCGCGCCGCTGTTTGCGGTGATCGTGATCAGCTGGGGCATCGCGTTCTTTGAATATACGCTGGCGGTGCCTGCCAACCGGATGGGGCATCAGGTCTACTCGGCGGCGCAGCTCAAGACCATTCAGGAGGTGATCACCTTGATCGTCTTCGTGGGCTTTTCGGTGTTCTGGCTGAAGGAATCGATCAGCTGGATGACATTGGCGGGGTTTGCATTCATCGCGCTGGGGGCGGCGCTTGTGTTCAGGGGGGCGGCATGATCATCACAACCACCAATGCAATCGAAGGGCACAGGATCACCGATTACCGCGGGATCGTCGTGGGCGAGGCGATCATGGGTGCCAATGTGGTGCGCGATCTCTTCGCGGGGATCACGGATATTATCGGCGGCCGATCAGGGGCTTACGAGTCGAAGCTGCAAGATGCGCGCGACACCGCCCTGCGTGAGTTGCAGGAAAAGGCGCAGCGCGCCGGGGCCAATGCCGTGGTCGGGGTCGATCTGGATTACGAAGTGGTCGGCCAATCCATGCTGATGGTCAGCGCCTCGGGCACTGCGGTGGTGGTGGAGCGCGCATGACCTCGACCGTTGCCATGACCCGTCCCGAACTGACCATGCCCGAGGCCGAGGCCGCCGCGATCCGCGCGGCCTATGCGGCGGCGGATGTCATTCTGGAATACGGCTCTGGCGGTTCGACGGTTCTGGGGGCCGAACTGGGCAAGCGTGTCACAGCGGTTGAAAGCGACCGCGACTGGGCCCAGATGATGCGCGACTGGTTCGCGACCCATCCGCCTGCCGGGCAGGTCGAGATCATCTGGTCCGATATCGGCCCGACAAAGGAATGGGGGCATCCGGTGGATGAGAGCGGCTGGAAGGGTTTTGCCCGCTATCCGCTTGCAGTCTGGGACGCGCCGGGTTTTACCCATCCCGATGTGGTTCTGGTGGATGGACGTTTCAGGATGGGCTGCGCCTTGGCCACGGCCTTTCGGATCGCGCGGCCCGTCACGCTTTACTACGACGATTATGCCAATCGTCCGCGCCATCACCAGATCGAGACGTTTCTGGGCGCACCGACCGAGATCATGGGTCGCATGGCCCGCTTTGACATCAACCCGATGCCTGTTCCGGCCGAAAGGCTGCTTCAGGTGTTCAGTCTGATGACGCGGCCCTGAGCGCCGGATCTGTCAGAACAATACGGAAAGGACTAAATGATGCTGACTATCAATAACCTGCACGTCAAACTTGAAGCAGAGGACAAGGTGATCCTCAAGGGTGTCGATCTGGTGATCGAGCCGGGCACGGTCCATGCGATCATGGGGCCCAACGGTTCGGGCAAATCGACGCTGTCCTATGTGCTCTCGGGGCGCGATGGCTATGAGGTGACGGATGGCAGCGCCACGCTGGATGGGGCCGACATTCTTGAGATGGAACCCGAAGAGCGTGCAGCAGCGGGCCTGTTCCTGGCCTTCCAGTATCCGGTCGAGATTCCCGGCGTGGGCAACATGACCTTCCTGCGCACCGCCGTGAACGCGCAGCGCAAGGCGCGCGGGCAGGAGGAGATGAGCGCGGCTGATTTCCTCAAGGTGATCCGCGAGAAGGCCAAGACCTTGCAGATCGACGCCGACATGCTCAAGCGTCCGGTCAATGTCGGCTTCTCGGGCGGCGAGAAGAAACGCAACGAGATCCTGCAAATGGCGATGCTGGAACCCAAGATGTGCATTCTGGACGAGACGGATTCCGGTCTGGATGTGGATGCGATGAAACTGGTGTCCGACGGTGTGAACGCGCTGCGCGATGCGGGGCGGTCGTTCCTGGTTATCACGCATTATCAGCGGCTTCTGGACCATATCAAACCTGACGTGGTGCATATCATGGCGGATGGTCGGATCATCAAGTCGGGCGGCCCCGAACTGGCGCTTGAAGTGGAGCAGAATGGCTATGCCGATCTTCTGGCCGCGGCGGAGGCGGTGTGATGGCACGGGCAGACCTGAAACTGGACGCGACCGAGGCGCGGATCGCGACGCTTGACCTGCCGAAAGGTGGCACCTGGATCACCGCTGCGCGCAGCGATGCACTGGCACGGTTGCGCGCCATGGGCCTGCCGGCGCGGCGGGACGAATACTGGCGCTATACCCGCCCCGAGACATTGACGCAGGCAGATGCGCCGGCAGCAGCCCTGTTCGACAGCAAGGAGCCGCAGGTTTTCGACACTGTGGACCGGCTCAGGATCGTGTTCGTGGATGGTGTTTTCGATGCCGCCGCCAGTGATGACCTGACCCTTGCCGGGGTCGAGATCGAGCGTCTGGAAACGGCCGCGCAGGCCGACATCCATTGGGCCAAGGATCTTTATGGCGTGCTGGAAACGCGCGGCCAGACCCCCGTGGACCGACCGCTCGCCGCCCTCAACAGTGCCTATGCCACGGATGGTGTGTTGATCCGGGTCACGGGCCATGCACCCAAGCCGATCAGTCTGATTTATACCCATAAGTCAGAGGCTTCCGATGCGATTCTGCATCACGTCGTGAGGCTTGAGAAGGGGGCAGAAATGACCCTTCTTGAGAATGGTCCCGCTGCCGCCCGCTTCAACAAGGTGCTGGAGGTCGAGGTGGCCGATGGGGCCCGTTTCCATCACATCCGCGCGCAGGGTCGCGATCACGAACGTCGTGCCGCCACCCATATCTTCGCGCGTCTGGGTGCCGAGAGCCAGTTCAAGTCCTTCACCCTGACGGTGAATGGCGTGCTGACCCGCAACGAGGCGGTGATCGAGATGACGGGCGACGATGCCGTGGCCCATATCGCGGGCGCGGCCATGGGGGATGGCGCGTTCCATCATGACGATACGGTCTTCGTGACCCATGATGCGCTGCGCTGCGAAAGCCGTCAGGTCTACAAGAAGGTGCTGCGCAACGGGGCCGTTGGTGTGTTTCAGGGCAAGATCCTGGTCAAGGAAGGCGCGCAGAAAACCGACGGCTATCAGATCAGCCAGTCCCTGCTTCTGGACGGGGACAGCCAGTTCCTCGCCAAGCCCGAGCTTGAGATCTATGCCGATGACGTGGCTTGCTCGCATGGCTCGACCTCGGGCGCGATCGACATGGACGCGCTGTATTACCTGCGCTCGCGCGGGGTGCCCAAGAAGGACGCGACGGATCTGCTGGTCCTGTCCTTTCTGGCCGAGGCGGTGGAGGAGATCGAGGACGAGGATCTGCGCGACGAGATCGTGAGCCGCCTGACTGGCTGGCTGGCCCGCAGGGGGGGCTGATGTCGGTCACGACCGATATTGTCGCGACCTATCGGGGGCCGGGCCGCGTGGTGGCCCGGCTGATTGCGGCTGGCCCGCGCGAGGACCGTGCGCTGGTCATGCTGCTCGGGGGCTGTCTTGTGATGTTCATCGCCCAGTGGCCGCGGTTGGCCCGGCAATCCTATCTGACGGGTGAAGACCTTCAGATGCTGATGGCCGGGTCGCTCTTCGGTGTGGTGTTCATCCTGCCGTTGGTGCTTTATCTGGTGGCCTTGATCAGCCAGGGGCTCATCCGGCTTTTCGGGGGGCGCAGCAGCGGTTACGCAGCCCGTCTGGCCTTGTTCTGGGCCTTGCTGGCGGCAAGCCCCCTGATGCTTCTCTGGGGATTGGTGGCAGGATTCATCGGTGAAGGGCTTGAGTTGAATGTGACCGGGGTTCTGTGGCTTGCCGCGTTCCTGTGGTTCTGGATGGCGGGTCTGCGACAGGCCGGCTGGGGAGTGAGAGCGGATGCAATTGAATGACCTGCCTGGCCTTGCCATGGATACGCTGCGCGACCCGCGCGCCATGGCAGAGCGGTTGATCGCGCTGGATCTTGGTCTGCCGACCCTCTGGACGGCGCTGGCGCTGGGGGCGGTGCTCAATGCGCTGATGTTCAGCGTGAATGTGATGCTGTTCCCCTCGGCCTTTCCGATGCCGGGCCTCTTCCTGAACCCCGTGCTCTATGCGGTGGCGATGGCGGGGGGCATGGTCATCACCATGCATCTGCTGACATGGGTGGGCGGCATGATGGGCGGGCAGGGCCGCTTGGCCGATGTCACGGTCGTCATGGTCTGGCTGCAATATCTGCGGCTGGCGGCGCAGGCGGTGCTGCTGCTTTTGACCATGCTGGTGCCGACACTGGCGCTGCTGGCCACGCTGGTCGTCGCCTTCTACAGCTTTTGGCTGCTGTTGAATTTTCTGGATGTGGCGCATCGTCTCGGGTCGCTGGGAAAAGCGGCCTTGGTGCTTGTCTTCTCGGTCGTGGGCGTCACCATCGGCCTGAGTTTTCTGATGATGCTGATCGGCGTCCCCGTAACCGAAGCGAGCTGAGCCCATGTATGACGTCGAAAAGATCCGCGCTGATTTTCCCATCCTGTCCCGGCAGGTGAATGGCAAACCGCTGGTCTATCTGGACAATGGCGCCTCGGCGCAGAAACCGCGGGTGGTGATCGACGCGATCAGCCATGCCTATTCCCATGAATATGCCAATGTCCACAGGGGCTTGCACTATCTGTCCAATCTGGCGACCGACCATTACGAATCCGTGCGCGGGGTCATCGCGCGGTTTCTGGGCGCCGGGTCCGAGGAGGAGATCGTCTTCAACTCCGGGACCACCGAAGGCATCAATATGGTCGCCTATGGCTGGGCCATGCCCCGGATGCAGGCCGGGGATGAGATCATCCTGTCCATCATGGAGCATCACGCCAATATCGTGCCCTGGCATTTCCTGCGCGAACGGCAGGGTGTGGTGATCAAATGGGTCGATGTGGACGCCACCGGCGCGCTTGATCCGCAGGCGGTGCTGGACGCCATCACACCGCGCACCCGGCTGATTGCCGTGACCCATGTTTCCAATGTCTTGGGCACCGTTGTTGATGTAAAGGCGATCTGCGACGGCGCGCGGGCGCGCGGTGTGCCGGTCTTGGTCGATGGCAGTCAGGCCGCGGTGCATATGCCCGTCAATGTGCAGGACATCGGGTGCGATTTCTATGCCATCACCGGGCACAAGCTCTATGGTCCGTCGGGGTCCGGAGCGATCTATGTCCGTCATGAGCGCATGGCCGAGATGCGCCCCTTCATCGGCGGCGGCGACATGATCCGCGAGGTCACGCGCGACAGCGTCACCTATAACGACCCACCCATGAAATTCGAGGCGGGCACACCCGGTATCGTGCAGACGATCGGTCTGGGTGTGGCGCTGGATTATATGATGGGTCTGGGCATGGACAATATCGCCGCTCATGAGCGGTCCTTGCGCGATTACGCCCGCGCGCGGCTGGACGGTCTGAACTGGATTTCCGTGCAGGGCACGACAGCAGACAAGGCCGCGATCTTCTCCTTCACGATGGAAGGGGCGGCTCATGCGCATGACATCTCGACCATTCTGGACAAGAAAGGCGTTGCCGTGCGCGCGGGCCAGCACTGCGCCGGACCCTTGATGGAGCATCTGGGCGTCAATGCCACCTGCCGCGCGTCCTTTGGCCTGTACAACACAACGGCCGAGGTGGATGTGCTGATCGAGGCGCTGGAACTGGCCCATGAGCTTTTCGCCTGAAACACCGCCGCTTTGCCGCCAAATAGCGGTTGCGGGACCGCGCGCTTTCGCCTATTCCACCCGCAGATGCACCCGTAGCTCAGCTGGATAGAGCGCTGCCCTCCGAAGGCAGAGGCCACAGGTTCGAATCCTGTCGGGTGCACCACGCGGCTGCGCTGGCAGCGGCCTTTCACGAACTCTCATGTTGATTGTGGTGCTGAAGACCGCGAGCTTTACCCTTGGTTGAGGCATCCGGCGTTTGATTGATCGCTCGACGAGTCTTTTGACATATGAGCCGTCGCGTGGGTTGGCGGCAGGTTCCTTGCAAAACAGTCTTCGGAAATTCCTCCGCCACGCTGGCAGCGGGCAGTAATACGTCGCACGACAGAGCGGGGTTTTGTCGTCGCGGTCGATCAACTCGGGGGCGTCAGGCGGGGCCGATTTCGGACGGTTCGAGGCAAATCAACCGTTTCGGCGATGATCTCGCAGCCGTCGCGGGTCGTTGCACAGGCCGTCGATCCACGTGCTGTCGTGGATGTGACTGCATTGTGTTGTCCTGCTCCCTTTGGCTCATGTCCCACCGAAGGGCGAATTGCGGCCTGTCGGGGGCTTCCTTGGGTTGACAGGATCGGTGCTGCCTCCCTAACGTAACCGCATAGCGAAATGAAATTCCGCAACTTGGCGCATTGCAGGAGGTGCGCATGGGCCAAGTGGCAAAGCGGTAAGGATTTTCGTCAAAGAAACAGGGAGGACTTCATGAAACCGATTCTCGCCGCCGTTGCGGCATTCTCACTTTCGACCGGGATGGTCACGGCGCAGGGCTTCGAACTGCCGGGCCAGTTGTCCTGGACCGCCTATGACACCGGATCGGCCGGCTATAACCAGGCTGTCGCCATCGGTGCAGCGCTTCAGGATGCCGCCGGGATCAACCTGCGCGTGCTGCCGGGCAAGAACGACGTGTCGCGGACCGAGCCGCTGCGGCAGGGCCGGGTGCAGTTTTCGGCCACGGGTGTGGGCGGCAGCTTCATGGCGCAGGAAGGCGCGTTTGACTTCGGGGCCGAGAATTGGGGGCCGCAGCCGGTTCGCGTTCTGCTGGCCAACAATGGCGGCGCGATCAACCTTGCCGTGGGCGTCGCGGGCGATCTGGGGATCGAGACCTATGCCGATCTCAGGGGCAAGCGCGTGGCCTATATCGTGGGTGCGCCCGCGCTGAACGTGAATACCGAGGCCTATCTGGCCTATGGCGGGCTGACCTGGGATGATGTGGTCCGCGTGGATTTCGGTGGATTCGGCGCAAGCTGGACCGGGCTGATCGAGGGGCAGGTGGATGCCGCTTTCGCCGCGACCAATTCCGGCAATGCCTATGAGGCGGCCGCCGGCCCGCGCGGCCTGTTCTGGCCGCCGGTCGATCCCGAGGATGCCGAGGGTCTGGCGGCCATGCAGGCCATCGCGCCCTTTTTCCTGCCCAACAAGGCCAGCGTGGGGGCGAATATCGACGGCACCGATGGCTATCAGGGGGCGGGTTATCCCTATCCCGTGCTGGTCGCCACCTCCGAGACCGAGACCGATCTGGTCTATAACATGACCAAGGCGATGGTCGAGTTGTTCCCCGCCTATGACGGCAAGGCCCCCGGTATCGGCGGCTGGGCGCTGGACAAGCAGGAAATGGAATGGGTGGTGCCGTATCACGAGGGCACGATCCAGTATTTCAAGGAAGTCGGTGTCTGGACCGAGGAGGCGCAGGCCAATAACGACCGGCTGATCGAGCGTCAGGCCGTGCTCAAGGCGGCCTGGGATGCGCTCAAGGCCGAGGCGCCCGCAGATTGGGAAGCCGCCTGGAGCGAAGCGCGCCGCAAGGCATTGGCCGACAACGGTTTTGAAGTCGTCTTCTGAAACCAGCCATGACGGGCGACCCGGCTGACCTTGCGTGTCGGTCGGGTCGTCCGATTTTGATCCGTTTTCCCCAAGATCGCCTGCACCGGCAGGCAAATGCCCCGCGACCATCCGGCGCGGGCCACGTCAAGACCTGAGGACACCCCATGAGTGCTGCACAACCGAACGACCCGGACGACAAGACGCCCGCCTTCGAGAAAGTCGAGATGGACGGCTCCTCTCCGGCAGAGCGGATCGGCGGCATCGCGCGCTGGGTGGTGATCATCGGCACGCTGGCGGGTATGGCTCTGGTCGTGAACCAGCTTTTCAATCTGCAATTTCTGGGGATCGTGCTGATCGACGGGCGCTATCTCTATCTGCTGGGCGGGCTGTTTCTGGCGCTGAGCTTTCTGATCTTCCAGATGCGCGGTGGCAAGGGCGGCGTGCCCTCGCTGCTGGACTGGGCGCTCTTCGCGCTGGCGCTGGGGTGCACGGCCTATCTGGGTCAGACGGCGCAACAGAACCTGTCGCAGGGCTGGGAATATGCGGCGCCGACTCTGGCGCAATATGTGGCGGTGGTCTTCTTCTTTCTGGTGCTCGAGGCGACACGGCGGGCAGGGGGGCTGGTGCTGTTCCTGATCGTCACGCTTTTTGCCTTCTACCCGACTTTCGCCGGGCATATGCCGGACCCGTTCACCGGGTTTCAAAGCACGTTCATGCAAACCGTGCCCTATCACATCTATTCCGCCGAAAGCAGTTTCGGCATCCCGATGAAGGCCTTTGGCGGGGTTGTGATCGGCTTCATCCTGTTCGGTGCCGTGCTGCAACGCACCGGCGGTGGACAGTTCTTCAACGATCTGGCGCTGGGGATGGTCGGCGGCTATCGCGGCGGGGCGGCGAAAGTGTCGATCTTCGCCAGTGGTTTCATGGGGTCGATGTCGGGCTCGGTCATCTCGAACGTCCTGACCACGGGCGCGGTCAGCATCCCCGCGATGCGGCGCACCGGCTTTTCCGCCAAGACCGCCGCTGCGACCGAGGCCTGCGCCTCGACCGGGGCGGTGCTGATGCCGCCGATCATGGGGGCCACGGCCTTTGTCATGGCCTCCTTCCTGTCGCGGCCCTATGTGGACATCGTGCTGGCCGCCATCATTCCCAGCCTGCTGTTCTATTGGGGGCTGTTCACCCAGATCGACGCCTATTCCGCCCGGCGTGGCCTGCGCGGCCTGCCCAAGGCCGAATTGCCGGTCCTGCGGGCGGTGATGAAGGAAGGCTGGCCCTATATCACCGTCTTTGCGCTGCTGCTGTTCATGATGATCGTGATGCGTCGCGAAACCTCGGCCCCGTTCTATGCCACGGTTCTTCTGCTGATCGTGAACCAGATCCGCGTCAGCCACCGGCTGAACCTGCAACGTCTGGGCAATATGATCGTGGGCGTCGGGATGGGGCTTGCGGAACTGACGGCGATCCTTCTGGGGGTGGGGCTGATCGTGGGGTCTTTCTCGGCCACGGGATTGGCGGGCACTTTGGTGAACGAGCTGGTCTTCATCGCGGGTGACAATACGCTGGTGCTGGTGCTGATGGGCGCGGTCACGGCCTTCATCTTCGGCATGGGGATGACGGTTACGGCCTGCTACATCTTTCTGGCCGTCGTGCTGGCCCCCGCGCTCGAGGCGGGCGGTCTGAACCAGCTCGCCGTGCATCTCTTCATCCTCTATTGGGGAATGGTCAGTTTCATCACGCCGCCCGTGGCGCTGGGGGCCTTTGCGGCATCGACCATGGCCGGATCGAACCCGATCGCCACCGGGTTCGAGGCGATGCGCCTCGGCGGGGGGATCTACATCATGCCCTTCTTCTTCGTGCTGAACCCCGCGCTGGTGGGCCAAGCCCCGGCATGGGAGGTGACGGTGGCGCTGTCATGCGCGATTGTCGGTGTGGCCATGATCTCGGCCGCCTTGCAGGGCTATGTGAGCCTTGTCGGTCCGATCCGGGGGGCGATGGCCCTGCCGCTGCGGGTGATGCTGTTCTTTGGGGGCGTGCTGATCGCCAAGCCCAAGACGGAACTGCTGGCGCTCTCCTATGGCGGGTCGTTCCTGCTGGGGCTCGCGATTTGTGCATTGCCCCTGTGGGTGGCATGGCGCGCACGGCTTGCAGAGCCGCAATCGGCCTGACAGGATCGCGACGCAACCCTGACGGAAGAAGTGCAAGCCTCTGATGATCCCGATCCATCCGCCATCCTCGGGCACACCGCCCCGGCGCAGCATTGTCGCGCAGATCCGTGACAATGCCGCGGCCCATCCTGACAAGCTGGCCCTGGTCTGCGGCCAGACGCGGCTGACCTGGGCCGCCTTTGACGAAAGGATCAACCGTGTCGCCAATCTGCTTTTGGCGGAGGGCATGGCCAAGGGCGACCGTATCGCGATTCTGTCGCCCAATTCGGCCGAGTATGCGGTGCTGTTCATGGGCATCCTCAGGGCCGGGGGCTGCGTCACGCCGTTATCCCCCATGGCCTCGCCCGAGGCGTTGCAAAAAATGCTCGAGGATTGCGCCGCCCGCGCGATCTTCGTGGCAGACCCCTATCTGGAGCTGGTGGCAGGGTTCTTGCCGCAGATGCCGATCACCCGCTATGCGATGGATGTCAGCGACCCCGCCTATCTGCCGATGACCGAGGCGCTGAACGCGGCCCCCGCGACCGATCCGATGGTGCCGATTGACCTGCATGATGCGTTCAACCTGATCTATTCCTCGGGCACCACGGGCACGCCCAAGGGAATCTTGCACGATCACTGGATGCGCGCGGCGCAGATGGACCGTGTCACGCCCAATGGCTATGACGACAATGCTCGCACTCTGATCTCCACTCCGCTCTATTCCAACACGACCATCGTCTCCTTCATTCCCACGCTCTTTGGCGGCTCTACCGTGCATCTGATGGCCAAATTCGACGCGCGCGCCTATCTGGGGATCGTGCAGGCCGAGCGGATCACCCATACGATGCTGGTGCCGGTGCAATACAAGCGCATCATGGAAGTGCCGGATTTCGACCAGTTCGATCTGTCTTCGATGCGGGTGAAATTCTCGACCTCCGCGCCCCTCAGGGCCGATGTGAAGGCGGATGTGCTGGCGCGCTTTCCGGGCAAGCTGGTGGAATATTACGGCTCGACCGAAGGTGGCGGCGTCACGGTTCTGGTCGCGGATGAATATCCTGACAAGCTGCATACGGTGGGCAAGCTGGCCCCCGGCAATGATATCCGCCTGATCGACGCCGAGGGGCAGGAAGTGCCGCCCGGGCAGGTGGGCGAGATTTGCGGCCGCGGACCCACGATGATGGCAGGCTATTTTGGCCGCGATGACCTGACCCGCGACTATCTGTGGCACAATGAGAAGGGCGAGGTCTATTTCCGCTCGGGCGACATGGGCCATTTCGACGCGGATGGATTCCTGATCCTGTCGGATCGCAAGAAGGACATGATCATCTCGGGCGGCATGAACATCTATGCCAATGATCTGGAACTGGTCCTGCTGGCCGATCCCGACGTGACCGATGCGGCCGTCATCGGCGTGCCCTCGGACGCATGGGGCGAGACGCCTTATGGCCTCATCGTCCTGCGCCAAGGGGCGAGCCGCAGCCTCGAGGAGATCCGCGCCGCCGCCAATGACCGCCTTGGCAAAAGCCAGCGCCTGTCGGGGCTTGAGGCGCGCGACATGCTGCCGCGCAGCCCCATCGGCAAGATTTTGAAACGCGAATTGCGCGCGCCCTTCTGGGCGGATGCGCCGAGTTGAACGGAAAGGCAAGACATGACCGATAAGACCGACCCCGCCATGAATGGCGCCGAAAGCCTTGTGCATACGCTTCTGGCCGCCGGGGTGGATACCTGCTTTTCCAATCCCGGCACGTCCGAGATGCATTTCGTGGCCGCTCTTGACCATATTCCGGGAATGCGCTCCGTCCTCACCCTGCAAGAGGGTGTGGCGACGGGGGCCGCTGATGGCTATTACCGCATGGCGGGCAAGACGGCCTGCACGCTGCTGCATCTGGGGCCGGGGCTGGCCAATGGCCTGTCGAACCTGCACAACGCGAAAAAGGCGGGCTCGGGCGTTCTGAACATCATCGGCGAACATGCAGACAGCCACATCACGCTGGATGCGCCGCTCACCTCGGATATTCAGGGGATCGCGCGGCCCGTCTCGCATTGGGTGCATACTTCCAAGGATGCGGCGAGCCTTGGCCATGACGCGGCGCAGGCCGTGCAGGCGGCCAATACCGCGCCGGGTCAGGTGGCCGCCCTCATCCTGCCTTCCGATACTGCCTGGACGGCTGGTGGCGTCGTGGCCGATCCGCTGCCGGCGACTCCGCGCCCGGATTTCGACCGGGATCAACTGGATGCCGCCATCGCCGCACTCTCTGGCCCGGACAGCCTGCTGCTGCTGGGCGGGGCCGCGCTGACCGCGGACAATCTGGACCTGGCCGGACGGATCAGCGCCGCCACGGGCTGCGCGCTTTTGTCGGAATGGGCGAACGCTCGGATGGAACGCGGGGCAGGGCGCGTCAGTGTCGCCCGCGTGCCCTATCCGATTGATGCCGCGCTCAAGGTGCTGGCGCCTTACAAGCGGATCGTGCTGGTCGGTGCCCGCGCCCCTATCGGGTTCTTCGCCTATCCGGGCAAGCCTGCCGTCCTGACTGCGGATGGCGCGCAGATCATCGCGCTGGCCGACACTGGCGCCGATCTGACCGGGGCGCTTGGTGCGCTCTGCGATGCGGCTGGTGGGCATGATGTGGCGCCCGCCCATGTGGCCAAGCCTGGGGTGCCAGACCGTCCCGAAGGGCCGCTGGACCCTGACAACATCGCCATCATCCTTGGCCGCGCCATCCCCAAGGATGCGGTGATCGTGGACGAATCCGTGACCACCGGGCGCGGCTTCTTCAAGGCCACCCAGGGCGCGCCGCGCCATGTCTGGCTGAACAATTGTGGCGGCTCCATCGGCTATGGCCTGCCTGTCGCCATCGGGGCGGCCATCGCCGCGCCTCGGCGCAAGATCATGGCGCTGACCGGCGACGGCTCGGCCATGTATACGGTGCAAGCCCTCTGGACCATGGCGCGTGAAGGGCTGGACATCACGGTGGTGATCTTCGCCAACCGCAGCTACCGCATCCTGCGCGGCGAGCTCACGAATGTGGGCGTCGGCAACCCCGGTCCCCGCGCCATCGACATGCTGTCGCTGGACCGGCCCAATCTGGACTGGGTGCAGATGTCACGCGGCATGGGGGTCGAGGCCGAAGCCGTCACCGATTGCGCGGGGCTTGAAGCCGCGTTGGAGGCCGGTCTGGCCAGTTCCGGCCCCTATCTGATCGAGGCGATTTTCTGAGGCGGCAACGCCTCAGTAGCTTTCTGCCCCGATCAGCCGGTCGATGGGGGCATAGTTGTCGGTCAGCACGATGGGATTGCGCGCGGCCTTCAGCTGCGCCTGCGCCTGCGCGGGAATACGGGCAAAGGTGATGGGCGCGGGCGACATCCCTTGCAACATGTCCACATCCGTGGGGCTGAAACCGGCGGCGATGATGTTGATCATCCGCTCGCCCGGCTCGGGACGCCGCGCCTCGGTCCAGATTTCCACATGGGGAAAGACCTGCTCCAGCGTATGCACCAGTGACATCAGCGCGATCATCCGGTCGGCATGGTCGATCACATTCATCAGAAACACGCCGTCTTCGGTCAGATGATCCCGCACCAGCGTGAAAAACTCCTCTGTCACCAGATGCGCAGGCACGGCAATATCGGTGAAGGCGTCACCGATGATCACGTCATAACGGCTGCCATCCGTGCGCAGCGTGGTGCGCGCATCCTGATTGAGGATGCGGGTGCCCTCCGGGTCGAACCAGAAATCGCGGATCGCCACCTCGGTCACGGTCGGGTCAATCTCGGCCACGGTCACAGCCGGGCGCGGCTCCAGCGTGGCCCATTTGCGTGGCACGGTGAAGGTGCCGCCACCGATGAAGAAGGCAGAAAAATCCGTGCCCCCCATCCGTTCGCGGGCCAGAAGGTCCAGCAAGGCGGCGTGATCGTAAAAGATCACCTCCGGCAGATCGCGGGCCGAAACACCATGCACCAGATGGTCCAGCACCATCAGCCTGACAGGGCTGTCGGGATCGGCCGAGACATCCTCGACCCTGATGCAGAAATAATCGCTCTCCTCGGTGCAGGGCGAGGGTTGTGCAATCGTGGCCCCGGCCAGCAACAGGCCCACCAGCGTGACCAGCGCCGCCATCAGCACGCCCGATGGATCACCCGCCCGCCGTGCCAGCCACAGCAGCAGCAGCGCCGCCAGCAGATAGCACAGCGTCACCAACGCCAGTGTGCCGACCGACCCCAGCCATGCGACAAAGACAAAGCCTGCCAGCAACGTGCCCGCAATCGCTCCGATCGCGCCCGAGGCGAACATCGCCCCCAAGGCCCGGCCCGATTGTTCGGGGGCGGCGGCGACCGAGATCTGCGCCAGAACCGGGGCCGGGATGCCCGCGAAGAACGAGGGCAGGAAAAACGCGATCATGCAGAGCGCGACAATCGCGCCAATCGGGTTCGTGATATGCGGCAACAGCATATCTGCCCCGCTGCGCAGCACGAAAACCGCCAGCGCCGTGGTCACGCCCGCGCCCAGCATGGACCAACCTGTCCACAAAAGCGCGCGGGGGGCGGGCATTTCGGCGATCCGCCCACCGGCCCAATGCCCGGCCGAGAACCCCGCCAGAACCACCGCGATGATCGAGGTCCAGGTGTAAAGCGACATGCCGACATAGGGGGCCAGCATCCGACCCGCCACGATCTCGACCACCAGCGAGGCGGCCGAGACGACAGCTTGCAGGATCACCAGCATCGCCACGCTGGGCAGCCTGTTGTTGGCATCATCTGACATGGTGCTGCTCATCGCCTGTCCTCCCCGACCGGATCATCTGCGCGGGCAGTTGGGCCAAAACGACGCTGGCCTGCAAGGGTGAAACCGACAGATCGAATGCAAAAACCCGCAAGTGTGGACTTGCGGGCTGCTCAGACTGTCATGGGATGGGCCGGATCAGCGGCCCCATTTGCGGATCGGACCGCAATCCATATGCACGAAGTTCGAGCCGGAATAGCTTCCGACACCACCCGCGCGGCAGGCGGCCGCAGCGCGGGCCATCTGCCCGACCGAGCGCGAGGCCAGCCGCAGATCCGCAGCCTGCCCTTGCAGATGCAGCGAATTGCGCGCCACGCCCGAGGAATTCGACCGCAGCATCGCATTGGTCTTGGGGCTGCGATAGCCGGAAAGAAGCATGTAAGGCTCGCTCACATCCAGCAGGTTATGCGCCGCGGCCATGATGTCGATGGTGCGCAGGTCGATCTGCTTGATGTCGTTGGTCCGCCAGTCGCGCATGAAATGGTTGATCTCGGCCACGGCGTCCTTGATGTAATCGCCTTCGACCCAATAGATCGTGTCCAGACGTTCGCCAGTGCGGCCGGAATACATCTTGATCCGC
>JAMWZG010000509.1 GCA_024304855.1 Paracoccaceae bacterium | reverse complement strand
AGTGAAAGTGTTCTTCGGGTTTTGTGACTGACGGATGAGGGCCTTTGGGGTCCCTCAGATGGGTCCGGGCCGGGTTCCGGTCTGCCGTTCCTGATGAAGGACATTCCCATGCAAACAGGTGTCTTGCGCGTGTTGCGCGCGACCGCTGCCTCGTGGTGGCGACACAAGGAACTACGCCAAACCGGTCAGCTGGGGCTGGCGAAGCGGCTCGAAAACGAGACCGTAATGCGTGATCTCGGTTATCTGAAACTGGCGGCGTTATTGCCGAATGCGCATGTGATCTGCGGAGAGGGCGGGACATTCATCCATCTCGGATGGACCACCGTTTCAACCTTCGCGCCGATTGAGAGCTTTCCATTGGCCACTCTTGCGGTCGCACGAGGGACCCCGTTCATCGATATCCGACCCGTCACCGATGTGATTGCCTTAGCGAACCTGCCGCGGGTGACGCGGGACGGATCGGACGCCTCTGAACCCTGGGGTCCCGGCAGGTCCGTGTCGCTGACCACCTACATCGACATGATCGAAGTCCTCGGTGCCAGGATCGCCAACGATCCGAGGCCCCTTCAGTCAATCTGATCACCATTCCCTCTCACCAAAACTCGAAAGGACGCCAGTCATGGCCCGATCCCGCACGCCCAAATTCGATGCCTCCGAGGTCATCACAAACGAAATCATCCGCATCATCGAGCGCGGTGTCCTGCCGTGGCGCAAGCCATGGACCGCAGGTGGCAGCTCTCGTCCCCTGCGCGTGGGCGGAGAACCCTACCAGGGAGTGAACAACTTCCTGCTGACGATGCGGACCGTGATGGCGGGCCACAGCTCTCCCTTCTGGATGACGCTGCCGCAAGCCAATGCGTTGGACGCAAAGGTCCGCAAGGGCGAGAAGTCCTCTGTCGTCGTCTATTACGGCCAAAGCCGGAGAGACGCGGGCGGCGAGGACGACCGCAGCGATGGCGATGATCGCTCCGAGGAAGCCCGTATCTTCCGCTTCCAGAAATCCTACCGCGTGTTCAATGCCTGCCAGATCGAGGGCTTGCCCGACAGCTTCTTCCCCGACCCGGAGCCAGCGCCCGAGCATCCGCCGTCCGAGCCCATCCCGCACATGCAGGCGTTTTTCGATGCCATCGACATCACAACCGTCTTCACGGGCACGGAGGCGTACTATTTGCCGCCCGTGGACAAGGTCTACATGCCGTCCATCACGCGGTTCCAGGACCCGCGCAATTTCTACGGGGTCTGGGCCCATGAGCTGGCCCATGCCACGAAAGCCCCGCATCGGCTGAACCGTGATTTCGGGTTCTCGAAGTTTGGCAACACGTCCTATGCGCGCGAGGAGATCGTCGCGGAATTGACCTCGGTGTTCCTGGGTCAGACGCTCGGCTTCACGGCGCATACGCTCGAGATGAATGCCGCCTACCTCCACAACTGGTTGCGCGTTCTTCGGTCGGACAAGGGTGCGATCTTCAAGCACGCCGCGGATGCGCAGCGCGCCTGTGACTATCTGATCGCACAATCTGAGGCGGGTAGGGCAGGGCGCAGTGCCGAGGCCGCCTGACCACACGGAGAACGGAGACTCGCATGTCACGCAAGGAACCCAAGACGCTGCG
>JAMWZG010000508.1 GCA_024304855.1 Paracoccaceae bacterium | reverse complement strand
AGGGGCCGCTCCAGCACCAGGGCATCCGCCGCAGGCGTGGCGGCGCGCGCGTAATAGGCCCGCCGCAGTCCGATCCGGCGATAGCCCGCCGCCAGATAGAGGCTCAGCGCCGCGTCATTGTCGGCCGCCACTTCCAGAAAGGCGCGTGTCGCGCCGCGCGCGCGGGCGGCGGCGTGGAACTGCGCCAGCAGGGCGCGGGCCAGACCCTTGCGGCGCTGGTCGGGATGGGTGGCGATGGTCAGAACCTCGGCCTCGTCCGCGATGATCCGCACCAGCAGGATGGCGCGCGCATCGCCAAAGGCCATGACATGCGGGCTGTCGGTCAGGCTGGCGAATTCCGCCTCAGTCCAGGGCCGGTCCAGCCGATAGGCGGCGGCATGGACCGCGGCCATGCAGGCCGGGCTCGGGTCCGGCGGGGGACAGCCCTCAGTCGGCGTCATCGGGCAGCATCACCGGGGGCGCGTCGCGGGCCGGGGCCGCATCGGCGGCGCGGATATACAGGGGGCGGCAGCACCGCCCCTGCCACCAGCCGCGCACGGGCGACACGGGCCATGGCCACGACCAGATCGGCCGGGGCCGGGGGCAGGGCCAGCGGCAGGCCGATGGCATGGGCCTCCTCCATGCTGACCAGCGCGGGCGCGGCCCCTTGCGGGGCGATATAGACCCGGTCCTGCGGCGCGGGCACGGTGGCCAGATGCGGCAGGGTCGCCATTTTGGTGATCGCGTCGAAGGTGCTGATGCCGATGGCGGGAATCTCCAGCGCCAGCGCCAGCCCCCGCGCGGTCGAAACGGAAATGCGGATGCCGGTGAAATTCCCCGGCCCCACGCCCACGGCCAGGGCCGAAAGGTCGGACCAGTCCAGACCCGCGCTCTTGATCACCTCGTCCAGCAGCGGGACCAGCCGTTCGGCCTGACCGCGGCCCATATCCTCGGACCTGCGGGCCAGCAGGGTCTTGCCGCGCAGCACAGCGGCCGCGCAATGCGCGGCCGAGGTGTCGAAGGCCAGTATGACCGGCTCCTGGGGATGCGGTGTCACGGTGTCACGACGGGCCAGCGCGGCGGTCAGACCGCGACGGGCCGCACTTCGGTGACTTCGGGGATATAGTGCCGCAGCAGGTTTTCGATCCCCATCTTGAGGGTCAGGGTCGAGGAGGGACAGCCCGCGCAGGCCCCCTGCATATGCAGATAGACCACGCCACGGTCAAAGCCGTGGAAGGTGATGTCGCCCCCATCCTGCGCGACGGCGGGGCGCACGCGGGTATCCAGCAGTTCCTTGATCTGCCCGACGACCACCGAATCCGGCCCGTCATGATCGGCATGGCCCGAAGCCGCCTGCGCGCCTGCGCCCATCACGGGCTGGCCGGACTGGAAATGTTCCATGATCGCGCCCAGCAGTGCGGGTTTGATATGGTCCCATTCCGCATCCGCCGCTTTGGTGACGGTCACGAAATCCGTGCCGAAAAACACGCCGGTGACACCGCCGACCGCAAAAAGCCGCGTGGCCAGAGGCGAGGCAGAGGCCCCCTCGGGGCTGGGGAAATCGGCTGTGCCCATGTCCAGCACGGTCTGGCCGGGCAGGAACTTCAGCGTGGCTGGGTTCGGGGTGGATTCGGTCT
>JAMWZG010000507.1 GCA_024304855.1 Paracoccaceae bacterium | reverse complement strand
CTGCCCGCGCGGCACTTCCGCCCCATCCTCGCCGATCACGCGCGCCTCATAGCCCGCCACCGGCTTGCCGGTGCAGGCCGGGCGGTGATCGTCGAAACGGTTGGTGATGAAGATATGCAGCAGTTCCGTCGCCCCGATCCCGTCCAGCATCGGCTTGCCGGTCTTGGCGATCCATTCCTGATAGACCGGCGCAGGCAGCGTCTCGCCCGCCGACACCGCCGCGCGCAAGGATGACAGATCCGCCCCCTGCTCCATCGCCGCCAGCATCGCGCGATAAGCGGTCGGTGCCGTGAAACACACCGTCGCGCGGTATTTCTGGATGATCTCGATCATATGCGGCGGGGATGCATTCTCCAGCAGCGTCGCCGCCGCCCCGAAGCGCAGCGGAAAAACCGCCAGCCCGCCAAGCCCGAAGGTAAAGGCAAGCGGCGGCGATCCGACAAACACATCCTCCGGCACCACGCCCAGAACCTCGCGCGCATAGCCATCCGCGATGATCAGCAGATCACGGTGAAAATGCATCGTCGCCTTGGGCGCGCCCGTGGTCCCCGATGTGAACCCCAGCAGCGCCACGTCATCGCGCCCCGTCGGCACCGCCTCGAACTGCACCGGCTTCTCCAGCGCCAGCCGGTCCAGCTCTGCGTCATGGTTCGACGTGCCGTCAAACCCCACCACCCGCTTGAGAAACCGAGAGGACGCCGCACAGCCCTCCATCTCCGCCATCAGCCGCGTGTCACACAGCGCATGGGTGATCTCGGCCTTGTCCACGATCTTGGACAGCTCCCCCGCCCGCAGCATCGGCATCGTGTTCACCACCACCGCCCCCGCCTTGGTCGCGGCCAGCCAGCAGGCCACCATCGCCGGATTATTGGCCGACCGGATCAGCACCCGATTGCCCGGCTTCACCCCCAGATCATCGACCAGCGCATGGGCCAGACGGTTGGTCCAATCCGCCAGCTCCTTATAGGTCCGCCGCCGCCCGTTCCCGATCAGCGCCGTCCTGTCGCCAAACCCGCGCGCCACCATCGCATCGGTCAACTCGACCCCCGCATTCAGCCGCTCAGGATAATCGAACCCCTCCAGCAGCAGATCCGGCCACTGATCCATGGGCGGCAGATTGTCCCGCGTGAAGGTATCGACATGCGCGCTCGGTCCCAGCATCAGCATCACTCCCCCTGAAAAGCGCCCATGGCCTGACGCGCGATCACCACCCGCTGCACATCCGAGGCCCCCTCATAAATCCGCAAGGCCCTGATCTCGCGATACAATCGCTCGACCACCGCACCGGATCGCACCCCATCGCCGCCATGCAACTGCACCGCCATGTCGATCACATGCTGCGCCTCGTCCGTGGCGTATAGCTTCGCCATCGCCGCCTCCCGCGTCACCCGCGCCGCCCCCGCATCCTTGGCCCAGGCCGCGCGATACACCAGCAGCGCCGCCGCATCGACGCGCAAGGCCATATCCGCCACATGCCCCTGCACCATCTGCAAATCAAACAAAGGCGCCCCCTGCACGCGGCGGTCCTGCACCCGGCCCAAAGCCTCGTCCAGCGCGCGCCGCGCAAAGCCCAGCGCCGCCGCCGCCACGGTCGAGCGGAACACATCCAGCACACCC
>JAMWZG010000506.1 GCA_024304855.1 Paracoccaceae bacterium | reverse complement strand
GGCCAGATCCTTGTAGGTCGGCGCATAGCGTTCCATGAACCGCTCGCCTTCCGAGTTGGTCAGATACCCGCCCTCGCCACGCGCGCCTTCGGTGATCAGGCAGCCCGCGCCATAGATGCCGGTCGGGTGGAACTGCACGAATTCCATGTCCTGAAGCGGCAGACCCTGCCGCGCCACCATCCCGTTGCCGTCGCCGGTGCAGGTATGGGCAGAGGTCGCGCTGAAATAGGCGCGGCCATAGCCGCCCGTGGCCAGCACCACCATCTTGGCGTTGAAGACATGCATCGTGCCATCGTCCAGCTTCCAGCAGACGACACCCTGACACACGCCATCCTCGGACATGATCAGGTCGATGGCAAAATATTCGATATAGAACTCGGCCTTCTGCTTGAGGCTCTGGCCATAAAGCGTGTGCAGGATTGCGTGACCCGTCCGGTCAGCGGCGGCACAGGTGCGCTGCACCGGCGGGCCTTCCCCGAATTCGGTCGTGTGGCCGCCAAAGGGGCGCTGATAGATCTTGCCCTCTTCGGTGCGCGAAAACGGCACGCCGTAATGTTCCAGCTCATAGACCGCCTTGGGGGCCTCGCGCGCCAGATATTCCATCGCATCCGTATCGCCCAGCCAGTCGGACCCCTTGACCGTGTCATACATATGCCATTGCCAGTGATCCGGCCCCATGTTCGACAGGGACGCCGCGATGCCACCCTGCGCCGCCACGGTATGCGACCGCGTCGGGAACACCTTGGTCACGCAGGCGGTGCGCAGACCCTGCTCGGCCATGCCCAGCGTCGCGCGCAGACCGGCCCCGCCGGCCCCGACCACCACCACGTCATAGTCGTGGGTCTCGTATTGATAAGCTGCCATTGCAACAGTCTCCGAAAGTTAAAGCGCGATCTTCGCGATGGCGAACAACCCGGTGGCCGCTGCGCCATAGCTCAGGCAAGTCACCGCGATGATCACGATTTTCTGTGTCGTCCCGTGGACATAGTCCTCGATCATGGTTTGGGCACCCTCGTTGAAATGTTTGAACCCCACGATCAGCGTCAGCGCCGCCACGATGGCCGGGAAGGGCCGCGCGAAATGCGCCAGCACATCGGCATGGGCCGCGCCCAGCATCGGGCCGAAGGTAAAGACGAACAGCGGGATCAGGATCAGAAGCGCCACAGAGGACACTTTCATCGACCAGAAATGCGCCGTGCCCGTCTTGGCCGACCCCATCCCCATCGCGCGCTTGCGGTCTGTCAGGTAACGCATGTCCATCCTCCTCAGATCACGGCCACGGTCAGCAGCGTCAGCAGAACCGACCCGCCGATCACCGCATAGCCCAGCTTGTAGGCGCTGGGGATGTCCAGCATCGCGGCATTGTCCCAGATCAGGTGCCGCACCCCGGCCAGCGTGTGATACCACAGCGCCCAGAGCGACAGGACCATCACCAGATCCCCGAACCAGCTGGTGATCACCCCATCCGCGATGGCGAAATATTCAGGCGAGGTCGCCGCCGCCAGGAACCACCACACGATCAAGAGCGCCGCAAGGATCAGCGCATTGCCGGTGATCCGCGTCAGGATCGAGGTGATCGAGGTCAGTTGCGGGCGATAGATTGACAGGTGCGGCGAAAGCGGGCGATTGCCC
>JAMWZG010000505.1:1323-1645 GCA_024304855.1 Paracoccaceae bacterium | reverse complement strand
CCGGCCAATCATTGCTGCATCAACGTGGCCACCTATGGTCCCGGCGGCCGTTTCACGATGACCGACCGCGGACGATCCGCCCTGCGCCAGACGGCCTCGCGGCTGGAGGTCGGCCCGTCCATGATGCGATGGGACGGTGACGCGCTCATCATCGACATCGACGAGATTTCAGCCCCGCCCGTCATCAGCCGCGTGCGCGGACAGATCCGGGTGACACCCTCGGCGATCACGGCGGTCGAGCTGCCACTCACTCCCGATGGAGCACATATCTGGCGCCCATTCGGGCCGACATCGACGATCAGCGTCGCATTGAACAGTCCCG
>JAMWZG010000505.1:0-1314 GCA_024304855.1 Paracoccaceae bacterium | reverse complement strand
GGCAGTGGGACGGGCATGGCTATTTCGACGCCAATTTCGGAACGCGCGCGCTGGAAGATGATTTCGCCTATTGGACATGGGGTCGCTATCCAACCGGATCAGGAAGCACCTGTTTTTATGATGCGACACGACTGGATGGGAGCGAGTTGGCCGCGGGCATCCAGTTCGACGCAGATGGGGCCGCGCGGATGATCCCCCTGCCCCCAAAGGCGCAGATGCGCCGCAGCCTTTGGGCTGTGGCACGGGAAACGCGGGCCGATGCGGGCTACCAGCCAAAGCAGGTCAAGAACATGCTGGATGCGCCGTTCTATTCCCGCTCGGCGGTCAGGACCAAGCTGGACGGTGTGGAAACGGTGGGCGTGCATGAGGCGCTGGATCTGGTGCGGTTCCGCAGTCCCTTGCTCAAACCGATGCTCGCATGCCGGGTTCCGCGCCGGTCAAACTGGACCTTTGCGGATTGATCAGGCGGCGCGCGCCACGTCCGGATTCAGGCGCCAGATCGCAGCGTTCAGTGATGCGGCAATCGTCACCCAGACCAGATAGGGAATGAACAAGACCCCGGCGATCCAATCCACCTGCCAAAGCGCGATCATCGCGCCAAGCACGGCCAGCCACAGGCAGGACACGACCACAAATCCCAGTCTGATCTTCTTCAGGCCAAAGAACACAGGCGTCCACAGCCCGTTCAGCGCGATCTGCAGGGCCCAAAAGGCCATGGCATATTGCGCATCCGGCAGAACGGCCGCACGCGCTCCAGCCGCCGCCATGCAGGCGTAGAGCACGAACCATGTTACGGGAAACACCCAGTCAGGCGGAGTCCAGCTTGGCTTGGTCAGGGCGCGATACCATTCGCCGGGCTGAAACAGACCGCCGGTCAGACCCGCACCAAGGCAGGCCCCCAAGAAGACAAGAAACAAAAGCCAATCCATGCGGATCAGCTAGTCCCTTCCGCCCCCGTTATCAAGGCCGCTCGTTGTGATCGGCTGTGATGCTCCAATTGCGTCAATGCGCCGATCAGCGCATCAGAACGGCTGGCCGCTTGGACTGGACGACGTGCGGCGGCATCGACAAGAAAGCGGATCTCGTCCAGCGGCTGTGCATATAGCAGCGCCGATTTCGGCATCACCATCGTGCCCCCTGCCCTGAGCATCGACAGGCCCAGCCAGCCGATCTTCTGGGCCTTCGATGTATGGGCCCGGGTAGTAAGCGAGTCATACCCGGCCTTCTGCACCTGCGCGCCGATCCCGGCATAGATGAAACGCGCCGCAAAGATCCCCGGTCGCGCGGCGCGTTTCATCTATGCCGGGATCGGCG
>JAMWZG010000504.1 GCA_024304855.1 Paracoccaceae bacterium | reverse complement strand
CGACACGGGAAGCATTCTGGCCCGGATCGTGGGGCAGGAAGCCGCCAGAGCGGCAGAACAAGCCGCCTGAAAAGTTAAAGATGCCGTAATGGGGCTGTCGGCGAATCGAGCACGTTTCGCTTGTTTGTCAGCATGATCTGAAGTGCCGTTGCCCTTGATGCGCCTGCAGCGCGTCTACGAGGTCGTATGTTTCCATGCGCCTCAATTCCTAAGAATAGAAGGGCAACGACATGAATGTATTTATCGGACTAGATGTATCTCTGACAAGCACGGCGATTTGTGTGCTGGGGCCGCAAGGGAAGGTTGTTGAGGAGTTGGAGGCCGCCAGCGAGCCTGAGGCGCTGGTGCGTGCGATGACGTCATTGCCGTACGCGGTCGATGCGATCGGTCTTGAAGCCGGACCACTGTCCCAATGGCTGAGTAAGGGCATCGAAGAGGCCGGACTTGACGTGGTCTTGATGGAAACGCGGTTGGTGAAAGCCGCTTTGAAAGCCATGCCGATCAAAACCGATCGGCGCGATGCTCAGGGCATTGCGCGCTTGCTTCAAATGGGATGGTACAGGCCCGTGCACCGCAAATCGGTGTCCTCCCAGGAAATCCGCGCGTTGCTGACAGCGCGCAAGTCAGTTCAGCAGGCCATCATCAACCTTGAGCTTTCCATGCGGGGTGTTTTGCGGAACTTCGGTCTGAAGCTGGGACACGTCACCCGGATCAGGTACGAGGCCCGGGTGAGGGAACTGGTTGAGCAGAATGAAATCCTGTCGGCGTCGACAGAGGCCCTTTTGCGCGCGCGTGCGCAGTTGCGCGCCGAGTTGGCTGAATTGGATGCGACAATCGCGGATCTGGCAAAACAAGACGACGTTTGCCGTCTGATGATGACGATGCCAGGCGTCGGTCGGATCGTCGCCCTGACGGTCAAATCCGCGATCGACGATCCGACCCGGTTCGCGCGATCGAAGGATGTTGGTCCGTGGGTGGGGCTGACGCCGAGACGTACGCAATCCGGAGAGATGGACATTGTCGGGCAAATTACTCGAGCCGGTGACCGGGCCCTTCGAACGGCCTTGTATCAAGCGGCGATGATCTTGATGCACCGTGGGTCACCAAACTGGCTCCAGGCCTGGGCGCTCAGAGTGGCCCATCGGCGTGGATCGAAACGGGCCTTGATTGCACTTGCGCGGCGTATTGGCGTTGTATTGCACCGCATGTGGCGAGACGGCACACCATTCCGCCATGTGCAGAGCTCCCCGGCAACGGTCTGAGTAAAATAATTCCAGAACTTGATCTGACGGAGGAACGCACTGCACCTGACGACAGGTACGACGAGGTCCCTTGCCGGGACGAGGTTCCTGGAGATGCCGAAAGCCCGCTAGTTATCGGCTAACGCTGAATACGCGTAAAAGATGGGCACCCAGGACCAGATTTGGACCAGGCATAGAGTGGCAGCCATGCGGCTGACTACGGACGGAAGAGCGAAGCCCGGACAGGGGGGTGTCCTTCAGTCCTGACGTGCCGGTGCAGTGAAAAAGAAAAAGTAAGCTTCTGAATTTGTGCCTTAAAACTCGGAGAAGAATGAGATCTTCGCCGGGATTTTTGACTTGCCCGAAACCCTTGACAGAGGCCCGCCCCATTACGGAAGCGGGCTTT
>JAMWZG010000503.1 GCA_024304855.1 Paracoccaceae bacterium | reverse complement strand
CATCCGGCCCACGATCATCTTTTCGATCACGGCTTCGGGCTTGCCCGATTCCCGCGCGATTTCCATCTGGACGTGCTTTTCCTTCTCGACCACGGCGGGGTCGAGATCGGCCTGGCTGAGCGAGGCGGGGGTGGCCGCCGCGATATGCATCGCGACCTGACGGGCGAAGCCTTCGTTGCCGCCCTTCATTGCGACCAGAACGCCGATCTTGCCCATGCCGTCTGCGGCGGCGTTGTGGACATAGGAGACAACGGTTTCGCCCTCGATCACGGCCATGCGGCGGACCGACATGTTTTCACCGATGGTGGCGATCTTCTCGGTCAGAACCTCTTCGACGGTCTTGCCGTTGACATGGGCCGCTTTCAGTTCTTCGACCGTGTTCACGCCCATCGCCGCCTTGGCGAAGCTGGCAACCATGGCCTGAAAATCGGCGTTCTTGCCGACGAAATCGGTTTCCGAGTTCACTTCGATGGCGACGCCACGGCCGCCTTCGACCAGAACGGCCACCAGACCTTCGGCCGCGGTGCGGTCGGATTTCTTGGCGGCCTTGGCCAGACCCTTGGTGCGCAGCCAGTCGATCGCGGCCTCCATGTCACCATTGGTTTCGGTCAGTGCTTTCTTCGCGTCCATCATGCCTGCGCCCGTACGGTCGCGCAGATCTTTTACCAGTGCAGCTGTGATCGCCATAATTCGGCTCTCCTCGGATGAATGAAATGGATCTGCGGGCGGTTATGACCGCCCGCATGTGTCAGGGGTGTGACGGATCAGGCCTGGCCGGTGGCTTCGGCCAGCAGTTCCTCGACCGGCGCTTCTTCCAATGCGCCCAGATCGACGCCGGCGGCGCCCATCTGTGCGGTCATGCCGTCCAGTGCGGCGCGGCTGACCAGATCGCAATAGAGCGCGATGGCGCGGGCCGCGTCATCGTTGCCGGGGATGATGTAGTCGATGCCATCGGGCGAGCAGTTGGTGTCCACGACGCCGACGACGGGGATGCCCAGCTTGTTCGCCTCGGCAATCGCCAGCGCCTCTTTCTTGACGTCGATGACGAAGAGCAGGTCCGGCACGCCGCCCATTTCGCGAATCCCGCCGAGGGAGGCTTGCAGCTTGGCCTGCTCGCGTTCCATGTTCAGGCGTTCTTTCTTGGTCAGGCCTTCGGCGCCGCCTGCCATCTGCTCGTCAATCGACTTGAGACGGTTGATCGACTGCGACACGGTCTGCCAGTTGGTCAGCGTGCCACCGAGCCAGCGGTGGTTCATGTAGAACTGTGCGCATTTCTCGGCGGCTTCGGCGACGGGCAGTGCGGCCTGACGCTTGGTGCCGACAAAGAGGATGCGGCCGTTCTTGGCGACGGTGTCGCGGATGACCTTGAGCGCCTGATCCAGCATCGGAACGGTCTGCGTCAGGTCCATGATGTGAATGCCGTTGCGCGCGCCGTAGATGAACGGACCCATGCGGGGGTTCCAGCGCTGCGTCTGGTGGCCGAAGTGAACGCCAGCTTCAAGCAATTGGCGCAGAGTGAACTCGGGAAGAGCCATTGTCGTATCCTTTTCCGGTTTTCGCCTCGGCGGGGGTGTGAGAGCGGATGCTCCAACCGGCGGACATATGGGGATGTCTCCCCCATAGGCCCACCCCGCCTGCGGGATTTCAG
>JAMWZG010000502.1 GCA_024304855.1 Paracoccaceae bacterium | reverse complement strand
GCTTGAGCGAGTTCGACACCATATGCGCCACGAAGATCGAGTTGCGCGCGGCGGCGTCCAGCGTCTCGCGTTGCAGATCGGCAAAGAGCGCGGTCGTGCCGCCGATGGGGCGCAGGTCGAACATGACCGAGGCGAGCATCTGCGCCTCGGGGTTGGGGGTCTCGATCCAGTGGCGGAAATAGCTGCGCCAGACATGCACCGGCTGGCACCAGCGCGGATTGGTGGCCATCATGTCGCCGGGGCAGTGGAAATAGCCCGCCGCATCCAGCCCGTCGCTGACGAATTTTGCAAGCTCTGCAAAATAGGGCATATCCGCCTCGGTCACGGCATCGTCCAGCATCAGGCAGTTGTCCTGATCCGAGACGCCGGTCTGTTCCTGCCGCCCCTGCGAGCCGCAGGCGAGCCAGAGATATGGCACCGGCGGCGGGCCCATCTGCGCCTCGGCCATGGTCAGAAGGCGGCGGGTGGCGGCATCCGCGATGTCGGTGATCAGCCGCGTAACGGTTTCGTGGCGGTTGCCCGCCCCCACCAGTTGCACCAGCAGGCGCGGGATATGCGCGGTGACGGCGGCCATGTCGGCCGGGGTTTCGGTGCGGGCGATGTCGCGCACCAGCGAGGCCGAATTGGTGGCCTGAAACCGGGTCAGGTTGGTCTGGGTGACGATGCCCACGAACCTGCCGTGATCCACCACCGGCACATGGCCGAAGCGGCGTTCCATCATCATGTGCAGCACATCCGAGCCGATGGCCGAGGGGGGCAGCGTCTCGGGGTTGGCGGTCATGATCTGGCGCACGGGGCGGGACGGGTCCAGCCCTTCGGCCACGACGCGGTTGTTGATGTCATGCAGCGTGACGATCCCGGCCAGCCGCTCGCCCTCGGTGATGCCCAGGGCCGAGATGCGATGCGAGCGCATCAGACGCGCGGCATCGACGATCGAGGTCTCGACCGTGCAGGTGACGGGATCGCGGGCCATCAGTTGATCGACGCGCGTTTCGGTCAGGCTGGCGGGGCGGGCGGCATCGGCCGCCTCACGCGCGCGGCTGCGGGCAAAGAACCGGCGCGCGCCCTCATGGGTGGCGATCAGGCTGCGGAAGTCATCGGCCGGCAGCAGCAGCAACGTGCCATCGCCAAGGGCGCGGGCATTGGTGCCGGTCAGCCCGCCCCGCATCAGGCCACGCTCGCCAAAGGAGTTGCGCGCGCTCAGATGCGAGACGACTTCGCCGCTGTCCGAGGTGATCTCGACCTCGCCCTCCATGATCACATAGAGCCCCTCGCAGGGTTCGCCGAAGCGGTAGATCACATCCTCGCGCCGCAGCGGCAGGATGCGGAACTGGGCGGCGAGCCGGTCCAGATCCTCCGGGGTCAGGCTGTCATAGGGGTGTATCGTGCCGAGAAACCGGCGCAGGTCGTCAGCAGAACGTGGCATCGAACCGATCCTCGGGCATGTTCCTGGGGCTGTGTCCGCCCATGTCTAGCGCAGGGCAGGGCGGCGGAACATCTGAAAAAGCGAAACGGGCGGCCCTTTCGGACCGCCCGCCCCGATGTATTTGGCTCAGTGGCCGGTGGCCGCACCTGCGCCTTTCGGCACACGGATGGATTCCACCAGATCCTGAATCTCGCGCGGGGGCTCTTTGGTCATGCCCGACACGATATAGGCGG
>JAMWZG010000501.1 GCA_024304855.1 Paracoccaceae bacterium | reverse complement strand
GCTCGGTGGTCGAGGCGCTGCGCCACACGCCCCGCGACACCGGCCTGAACATGGAGCGGGTGCGCGAGATCAGCGACTACTGGGAACAGGTCCGCGCGCAATATGTGGCCTTCGAGGCCGGGATGCAGGCCCCCGCATCGGAGGTTTACCTGCATGAGATGCCGGGCGGGCAGTTCACCAACCTCAAGGCGCAGGCGCGCAGCTTGGGGCTTGAGGAGAAATGGCCCGAGGTCGCCCGCACCTATGCGCAGGTGAACCAGATGTTCGGTGACATCGTCAAGGTCACGCCCTCGTCCAAGGTGGTGGGCGACATGGCGCTGATGATGGTCAGTCAGGGCCTGACCCGCGCGCAAGTGGAAGACCCCGCCACCGATGTGGCCTTTCCCGATTCCGTGATCGACATGATGCGCGGCAATCTGGGCCAGCCGCCGGGCGGCTTTCCGCCCGCGATGGTCGCCAAGGTGCTTAAGGGCGAGAAACCCAATACCGACCGCCCCGGCAAGCACTTGCCGCCCGTCGATCTGGACGCCGCCCGCGCTGATCTGGAAAAGCAGCTTGAAGGCAAGAAGATCGACGACGAAGATCTGAACGGCTACCTGATGTATCCCAAGGTGTTCCTCGATTACATGGGCCGCCACCGCCTCTATGGTCCCGTGCGCACCCTGCCCACCCGCACCTATCTCTACGGGATGGAGCCGGGAGAGGAGATCACCGCCGAGATCGACCCCGGCAAGACGCTGGAGATCCGCCTGCAAGCCGTGGGCGAGACGACGGATGATGGCGAGGTCAAGGTCTTCTTCGAGCTGAACGGCCAGCCCCGCGTGATCCGCGTGCCGAACCGTCTGGTCAAATCCCAGACCGCCGCGCGCCCCAAGGCCGAGGCCGGCAACCCCGCCCATATCGGCGCGCCGATGCCCGGCGTGGTGGCCAGTGTCGCGGCCACGGTGGGCGCAAAGGTCAAGGCGGGCGATCTGCTGCTGACCATCGAGGCGATGAAGATGGAGACCGGCATCCATGCCGACCATGACGCCACGATCAAGGCGGTGCATGTCACCCCCGGCGCCTCGATCGACGCCAAGGATCTGCTGGTGGAGTTCGACGCATGATCCCCGCCGTCACATCGCTTTACGCAGGATGTCTGGCGCTGCTCTATCTGGGGATCAGCGGCTGGGTGGTGCGGGTCCGCGTGCAGCAAAAGGTCTTTGCCGGGGACAAGGGCGATCCGGTCATGGCCAATGCCATGCGGCTTCACGCCAATTTCGCGGAATATGTGCCGCTGGCGCTGATTCTGATCCTGCTGGCGGAACTACAGGGCGCCCCTGCGCTGGCGCTGCACGCGCTGGGGGCGGGTCTGTTGCTGGCGCGGGCGATGCACGCCGCCGGCATGGCGCGGATGCCCCATGTCTCGCCCCTGCGCGGCGGCGGGGCCTTGCTCACCTTTCTGGTGCTGTTCTTTGGCGGGGCCGCCAATATCGGCCATGCCCTCTTCTGAACGGCCTTGTTTTCAAGGGCCTGCGCGCGGGGCCGAAAAGTTTTTGCACAAGGACGCAATTTTCCTCTTGCGGGTCACGCGCAGAATTTATAGATCACGCCTCACCCAAGGAAGCGGGCGTAGCTCAGGGGTAGAGCATAACCTTGCCAAGGTTAGGGTCTGTCTCT
>JAMWZG010000500.1 GCA_024304855.1 Paracoccaceae bacterium | reverse complement strand
GCGCCCCGGCGCGCCGGTGATCTTCGGCGCCTTCGTCACCTCGATCGACATGAACTCCGGCGCACCCACCTTCGGGACGCCCGAGGCCAGCCACATCACCTATGGCGCGGGTCAGTTGGCGCGCCGCATGGGCCTGCCTTACCGCAGCGCCGGCTCCTTCTGCGGCTCGAAACTCCCCGATGCGCAGGCGGCCTATGAAACGGCCAACAGCCTCAACATGGGGCTTTTGTCCGGCGTGAACTTCATGCTCCACGCCTGCGGCTGGCTGGAAGGCGGCCTCGTATCCAGCTTCGAGAAATTCGTGATGGACGCCGACCAACTGGGCGCGCTGCACAAATTCGCCGAGGGCGTCGCCATGGATCAGAACGCACAGGCGATGGATGCGATCCGCGAAGTCGGCCCCAGCGGGCATTACCTGGGCTGCGCCCATACGCAGGCGAATTTCAAATCCGCCTTCTGGCGCTCGGATGTCTTCGACTACAAACCCTATGAGACATGGCACGAGGAAGGCGCGCGCGACACCATGGCGCTGGCCGGCGCCAAGGTCGAGCAGATGCTGGCCAATTACCAGCAACCCGCCCTTGATCCCGCCATCGCCGAGGCGCTGGCAGGCTTTGTCGCGCGCAAGAAGGAAAGCATGGCCGACGCCTTCATGTAAGGCGCGCCTTTGATCCGATCTCTTGCAGGGCGGCCCGATGGGTCGCCCTGTTGCGTTCCGCCTGACCCGTCAACCGCGTCAAACGACCGCGACCAGAACCGGGGCAGGGGCGGCACGGGGCCGCACAAGTGCGGGATGCGCCGCCCTGATGATGCGCGCCTCTCCGATCATGGCAATCATCACGTCCAGATGCCGGATCACGGAATAGCCCGCATCCCCGGCACGGCGGCAATCGTCCAGCACCGCCTCACTCTCGATCAACCTGGCCAGCGCCAGGATGCTGCGCGGCAAATCCCCATGGCCCAGCAAGCGTGGCAGATGCGTCTCCCGCCGATAGTCCTCGGCCCCGATCCGCGCCGCGCGGATCAGAAGACGCGGACGGCGCAGATGATCAAGATGGTCCAGAAGGTCGGTCATGGGCGTGGTGTCCTGTGCAACACCGGGCACAGCGCCCGGTTGCATCCACACAAGCACGAATGAGGGGGATGTTGCGTCTTGCCCCGCAGCAGCGCGCGCCCCCTTTGCCTTTGTTCAACATTTGGAAACAATTATGGACAAAACGCCTAATCGTTAACGAACTGGTAAGAAATGCATTCGTAGGTAGAAAGCCCGGCTGGGGATAACCTGTGGACAAAAGGGGCAGAAGGGCTGACATGACAACGGGCAAGGCGACGACACCCCATCAGGACGACACGCGCGGCCATCCGGCAAGCCGGACCGCACCCGCATGGGTGCCCCCCGATGCCCTGCGCTCCCTCGCCCATACCGAAGCGGGCCTGCCGATCCGCGCCCTGGCCCGCAGTGCCGGCTGCCACGCCTCCACCGTGCTGCGCCAGATCCGCAGGCTGGAGAACCGGCGCGACGATCTTCTGGTCGATGAGGCGCTGCGCCGCCTTGGCACCCTCCATTTCACCGACCCCGCGGCCATGGGCCCGTCCGCGGCCCGATCCACCCCCCCGCTCAAGGAGATGACGCCGATGCCCTCCGACGTCCTGACACAGACCCCGCCCCAACA
>JAMWZG010000050.1 GCA_024304855.1 Paracoccaceae bacterium | reverse complement strand
CGGCCAGATAATGCATGTTGCTGTCGCGGGTCCGCCCCGAGAGGATCTCGTCCCCGATCACGATCATGGCGGCGGTGGGATTGGTCATGGCGCTGTCCTTGAAAGCTGTGATGTCACGGTATAGGCCCAAGACCATGCGCTTTCCAAGCCCTCTGCGCCCGGCGCCGCCGATCCGGGCCGGAAGCCCCGGCCCCGGCAGCATCCAATTGTCACATCCCGTCACCGCTTTGCATGGCAGCACTGGCAACTTGCGCTAAATCGGCTTAAATAAAGGCAAATGGGATTGCAGGACGGAGCCCCGGTTTGAACGATCAGTATCGCGGCCGCCTTACACGGGATGGCATTCGCATTCACGAAGCCGGTGATTTTGCCGGAATGCACCGCGCCGGTCAGGTCGCGGCACGGATTCTGGACGAGATTGCCGAACATGTGCAGCCGGGCGTGACAACCGCAGAGCTGGATCAGATCATCGAGACCAAAGTGGCCGAGGCCGGTGCGACATCCGCGACCATCGGTTACAAAGGCTATCAACATGCCAGTTGCATCAGCCTGAACCATGTCGTCTGCCACGGCATTCCGGGTGAAAAGAAACTCAAGGATGGCGACATCCTCAACATCGACGTGACGGTGATCGTCGATGGATGGTTCGGGGATACCAGCCGGATGTATGCCGCCGGCGCCCTGCCGCGCAAGGCGGAGCGCCTGATCGACGTGACCCATGATGCCCTGATGCTGGGGATCGAGGCTGTCAAACCCGGCAACACTTTCGGTGACATCGGCCATGCCATCCAAAGCTATGTCGAAAGCCACCGCATGAGCGTGGTGCGCGATTTCTGCGGTCATGGTCTGGGCCGCGTCTTCCATGCGCCGCCCAACGTGCTGCACTATGGCCGCCCCGGCACCGGCCCCGTGCTGGAGGAGGGGATGTTCTTCACGATCGAGCCCATGGTGAACATCGGACGCCCGGAAACCAAGGTTCTGGCCGATGACTGGACCGCAGTGACGCGCGACAAATCCCTGAGCGCGCAGTTCGAGCATTCCGTGGGTGTGACAGCCGACGGTTGCGAGATATTCACCCTGTCGCCCGCCGGACGCTTTCACCCGACCTACGGCTGACGCGGCCGGATCACCTGTCGGAATGCGCTCCGCGCGGGGATATTTGAAGCAAGAAGAAACAGGCTCTGCGCTAGACGACCGGCAGGCGGATGCGGGCGCGGCCCAGACGGGGATGCAGGCGCCCGGCTATCGCCCCGGCCAGCCACAATCCGGCGCCACAGGCCATGAACACACCCGGCAACGGTGCCGCCAGCAACACCAGCCAGGCCACGCCCGGCGTCAGGATGCCGGAGACGTCCCGAAAGCTGGAATAGACCGCGGACATCTCTGTCCGCTCTGACGGTTTGACGGCCATCAGGAAGGGCAGGCCTCCGCAGACATCCAGCAGGATCAGACAGAACGAGGCTGCCATCAAAGCGGCCACCGCCCCCCAGGGCAGCCATTGCCCGACACCGGCCAGGATGAACAACGTCCCCGAGGCGAAGAATCCGAAGCGCACCGCCGTGCGGATCGAGCTGGCCTGCACGAAGCGCAGCATCAGCGGCGTCAGGAACAGCGTGCCATTGGTGAGTGACAGAACAATCCCGCCCGTCGCCTCGCCCAGGCCGGATTGCACGGCGAAGATCGGCAGGTAGACCACATAGACCCACCATCCGCAGGACCGGATCACCGCGAAAAGCCATCCGGCGATCAGGCGGGGTTGGGCGAAGAACCGCCCCAGAAAGGCCAGCGGATTGGGTGCGGGCGCGCGGGCGCGGCTGATCAGCTTGCCATTGCCCAGCCGCATCGACCAGAAGACGGACAACATGCAGAGGGCGGAAATGCCGGCCACCACAAAGGGCGCGGGGCGCCACAAGGCCATCAGCGTCACGCCCAGCACCGGACCCATGGTCCAGCCCAGAGCGGAATAGAACATCCGCATCGACTCGGCCCGCCCCAGATCGCTGCGCGCGATGTAGTCCAGCACATAGGCATTGAAGCAGACAAAGGTGATCACCGTCGCCAGCGTATTGCAGAGCAGCGCGAACATGATCGTCTCGGTCCCGCCCAGGATGGCGATGCTGGAGCCGATCACATAAAGGCTTGCCCCTGTCGTATACATCCAGCGCCGGGGCAGGAAACGGTTGAGCCAGGGCACCATCAGCCCCGCCAGAAGCGAGGTGATCCCGATCATGAAATAGACCTGCGAGACCGTCTGCGCATCTTGCAGGGCGCGATACATCTCGAGCGGAAAGACCGAGATGAGAATGCCGCGCGTGATCGCCTCGAACCCCTGAAGGGTGGCGAAACCCCGCACGCCGGGGGCAGGCGCAAAGCGGGTCCACAGGGGGATGTAACGGGTGGCCATGGGTCTTCCGGTTCAGTCTGCCCAAGGCTGCACCCGCGCCGGTTGCGGTGCTTGCCCGTTTCCGACGCAGGCAAGGTCGCCTTTCGCCCGTTCCTTCATCGTTCTGAAAATACTCGGAAACTAGCCCGCCTCAGCCGCAAGGTCCGCTCTGGCGCGCAGCAGGCTGATCACCGTGTCGCCATAGCGGCGGCTCTCCAGCAGCTCCACCCCTTCGGGCGCGGAAATCGGCGCGCTCTCCTCCCAGACGATCAGCGCGCCGGGCGCGATCCACCCCCCGCGCAGCGCCTGCGCCAGCGCGACCTCGCCCAGACCCTTGCCATAGGGCGGGTCCAGAAACACCAGATCATGCGCCGCCCCGTCATGCGGTGGCAGGCGGCGCGCATCGCGTTTGACGATCCGGGTTTCACCCTCGGCCCCGCAGAGCGCGATATTCTGCCGGATCAGGGACAATGCCTTGACCCCGTCATCCACGAAAGTGGCCTGTGCCGCACCCCGCGACAGCGCCTCAAGCCCCAATGCGCCGGTGCCCGCGAAGAGATCCAGCACATGCGCATCGGTCACAGGGTCGTCAAAGCGCCCGCCTGCCAGCATGTTGAACAGGCTCTCGCGCGTGCGGTCGCTGGTCGGGCGCAGATGGGCAGCGGGATCGCCCTTGCCCACAGCCGCCAAGGCGCGGCCCCGGAAGCGGCCCGCGACGATCCTCACGCGGGCATCAGCGATTTCAGCGGCGTGGCGGGGTCGGCCACGGCGGCGGGCGCGGGCGAGTGACCGGCCTCGATCAGCCGCTTGCCGATCATATAGGCGCGCGGATCGTTCATCGCGTCCACGGCCAGCAGGACATCGCCCCGGAAATACCAGACCGACTGGCTGCCGGGCTTGTCCCCCGGACGCAGGACAGTGCGGTCATACCCGGCGTTCAGCCCCGCGATTTGCAGCTTTACGTCATACTGGTCCGACCAGAACCATGGCGTCGCCACGTAATCCTTGGCCGCGCCCATGATATTTTCGGCCACGCATTCGGCCTGATCAATCGCATTGGGCACGCTTTCCAGCCGGATCCGCCCGCCCTTCCAGGGAAAGGATGCGCAATCGCCCGCCGCCCAGATGGCCGGGTCCGAGGTCTGACCCCGCGCATCGACCTTGATCCCGTTCTCGATCTCCAGCCCGGCCGCCTCGGCCAGGGCTGTCGCAGGTGCGATTCCCACGCCCACGATCACCAGATCGACCTCCAGCTCGGTGCCATCGCTCAGCCGCGCGCCGGTGACGTGACCCTCTCCCAGCAGCCGGTCCAGTCCCACGCCTTCGCGGATCGTCACACCATGCGACTGATGCAGATCGCGGAAATAGTCCGAGGTTTCGGGCGCGGCGACCCGTTGCAGGATGCGATCCGCCATTTCCACCAGCGTGACCTGCAAGCCCCGTTTGGCCGCCACCGCCGCGGCCTCCAGCCCGATATAGCCGCCACCCACGATCAACGCGCGGCGACCCGCGGCCACATGGGGGGCCATCGCATCGACATCCGCCAGATCGCGCACCACGAAGACACCGGCAAGCGTGCCGCCGATACTGGCGGGCAAGCGGCGCGGGTCCGATCCGGTGGTCAGCACCAGATGGTCATAGGCGATCACATCGCCACCGACATGCACCTGACGCGCCGCGCGGTCGATCCCCGTCACCCGTGTGTTCAGCCGCAGGTCGATTGCGTGCTCGGCATAGAAGCTCTCGGGCCGCAGGAAGAGCCGGTCCAGCGTCATGTCGCCCAGCAGATAGGCCTTGGACAGGGGAGGGCGCTGATAGGGGGGCACTGCCTCGGCGCCGATCAACGTCACCTTTCCCTCAAAACCGGAGTTGCGCAATTTCGCCACAAGCGATGATCCGGCCTGCCCTGCGCCGATCACGACAACATGCGTCATGGCCACTCCTTTTCGAAAGTATTGGTTTCGCGTTGCGCGGCACCCTATATCGGGGGCATCGGAAAACGCAAACCCAAGGTGAGGAACAGGATGACGATTTCGACAGGGGCCAAGCTGCCCGACGCGACACTTGTGAAGATGGGCGAAAAGGGGCCGGAGGCTGTGGCCCTGGCCGACAAGCTGAAGGGCCGCAAGGTCGCGCTTTTCGCCGTGCCGGGCGCGTTCACGCCCACCTGCCATTCGGCGCATGTGCCCAGTTTCATTCGGACCAAGGATCAGTTCGCCGCCAAGGGCGTGGACGAGATCATCTGCATCAGCGTCAATGATCCCTTCGTGATGAAAGCCTGGGGCGAGGCGACGGGGGCCACAGCCGCCGGCATCACCATGCTCTCGGACGCGTCAAGCGACTTCACCAAGGCGATCGGCATGGATTTCGACGCACCGCCCGCCGGTCTGGTCGCCCGCTCCAAGCGCTATGCCATGCTGGTCGAGGATGGGGTCGTCACCGTCTTCCATCCCGAGGAAAGCCCCGGCATGTGCGAAATATCGGGCGGCGAGGCGCTGCTGGCCGCGATCTGATCCCTTCGGGCCATCCAAAAAACCCCCGTCAGGCATGTGCCCGGCGGGGGTTTTCAGTGAATCGGCAAAGATGCGGTCGCGTTTCAGCCGCGCGTCAGGCTGACATTGATGTTGTTCTGCGTTGCATGGGAATAGGGGCAGACAACATGCGCCTTGGCGATCAGGTCGTCGGCCACGTCATTCTCGATCCCCGGCAGGGTCACGGTCAAGGCCACGTCCAGCCCGAAACCGCCCCCATCCGCGCGCGGACCGATGCCCACATCGGCAGTCACGGTCGCGTCGGCCGGCACTTTGACCTTGGCCTGTCCCGCCACGAATTTCAGCGCGCCCAGAAAGCAGGCCGCATAGCCGGTTGCGAACAACTGTTCGGGGTTCACCCCATCGCCGCCTGCGCCGCCCAGTTCCTTGGGCGTCACCAGCTTGACATCCACAGCCCCGTCCTGCGTGGCGGAATGACCGTCGCGCCCCCCGGTTGCCGTGGCCTTGGTGCGGTATTTGACATCGACTGACATGATCGCTCTCCTTGTTTCAAATGTATCGCTTGCGTTTATATCGCACGCGATATAAATTTTTTCAAGTCAAGATCAGGCGATCACCGCTGCCTCTTGCATCAGGCTGCGTTGATCATGGTGCGTGTGGGGAAGGGAATCTCGATCCCGCCGGAATCCAGCGCCTCTTTCACGGCGCGCTTCATATCGGCCTGATACTGGAAATAGTCGCCAGAGGCGCACCACACCCGCACCAGGAAATCGACCGAGAAATCGCCAAGGTTGTTCACCTGAATGAACGGCTCCGGCTCGGTCATCGAGCGGGGGTCGGCCATGATCGTCTCGCGGATGATGCCTTCGGCCTTTTTGAGATCCGCGTCATAGGATACGCCGAACACCCATTCGGCCCGCCGCGTGTCATAGGCGGAATAGTTGGTGATCACATTGCCCCAGATCTGACTGTTGGGAATGATGACCTGCACATTGCCCAACGAGGAGAGTTCCGTGAAGTTCAGTGATATTTCCTGCACGGTTCCCATCTCGCCCGCAACCTCGACGAAATCGCCGTTCTTGAAGGGGCGGAACAGGATGATCATCACCCCTGCTGCGACATTCGACAGCGTGCCCTGCAACGCCAGACCGATGGCCAGACCTGCCGCACCGATCACCGCGACGATCGAGGTGGTCTGGATGCCAAAGGTGTTCAGGACGAACAACGCCGTGAAGGCCAGGATCACATAGCGCAGGATATTGCCCAGAAAGCTGAACAGCGTCGCATCCAGCCTGCGATAGCGTCGCGTCAGCCCGACGACCCGGTTGCGCGCCCATCCCGCGATGATGAAACCGCCCAGCACGAGGGCCAGTGCCCCGATCACCGATCCCGCCAGCGTGGCCAGAAATTGCAGGGTCAGCACATCGGCCAGCGTGGTTCCGTTCCAGAGTTCGGTTGTCATCAATTCCTGCATGGGTCCGTCTTGGTCCTTTCGTTGGTTTTCAGTCAGAGGCTGTCCATCTTGCGCGCCAGTTTGGCATCAAGCGCCGAGAGCCCGTCCACATCATGCGTGGTCAGAACGACGGTCACTGTCTTGTAGACATTGGACCATTCCGGGTGATGATTCCACTTCTCCGCCCAAAGTGCCGCCTGCGTCATCCAGCCGAAAGCCTCGGTGAAATCCTTGAACACGAAGGTTTTGGTGATGGCATCGCGGTCGTCAACCATGTGCCAGCCCGTTTCGAACAAGGGCTCCAGCATCGTCTTGCGACCCGTATCGCTCAGGCGTTCGGTCATTCCTGTTCCTCCACACTTGTCTTTCTGAACGGACCATAGGCGGTCAGCACCTCGATGTCTTCCTCCACCGCCCGGCGCTCGGCCACGAGGTAATTGGCCACCGCTTCGGCAAAGCCCGGCTCGCGCATCCAATGCAGCGACTGGATCGGCACCGGCAGATAGCCCCGCGCCAGCTTGTGCTCGCCCTGCGCGCCCGCCTCGACCCGTGCCATGCCCTGCGCCATGGCGAAATCCATGGCGCGATAATAGCAGAGCTCGAAATGCAGACAGGGATGATCCTCGAGACAGCCCCAGTAGCGGCCAAAAAGCGCCTGCCGCCCGATGAAGTTCAGCGCCCCCGCGACCGGCACACCGTCGCGCAGCGCCAGCACCAGCAGCATGTCATTGCGCAGCGTCTCATGCGCGATGTCAAAGAACCGCCGCGTCAGATAGGGTGTGCCCCATTTCCGCGCGCCGGTGTCCTGATAGAAGCGCCAGAACCAGTCCCAATGCCACGGCGCGATCTGGTCGCCGGTCAATAGCACGATCTCGCCGCCAAACCCGTTCGCCCGCTCGCGCTCCTTGCGGATCATCTTGCGCTTGCGCGAGGAAAGCGAAGCGAGGAACCCGTCGAAATCGGCGTAGCTGTCGTTCTCCCAATGATATTGCTGCGTGACCCGGCGCATTAGGCCCAGCGCCTCGCCCGCCTCGGCCTCAGCGGGTGTGCAGAATGTGACATGCAGCGACGACAGGCTGTTGTTCGCGGTCAATTCGACCGCACCCTGCACCAGTGCGGCCATGCCCGTCTCCTCGAACCCCGGACGGGTCAGGAACCGCCGCCCGGTGGCCGGCGTGAAGGGCACCGCGATCTGCAACTTCGGGTAATAGCGCCCGCCCGCCCGCTCATAGGCATGGGCCCAGTTGTGATCAAAGATATACTCGCCCTGACTGTGCGATTTGGCATACATCGGCGCGCAGGCGATCAACTGCCCGTTCTGCCGCGCGGTCAGATAGCGTGGCTGCCAGCCAGACCCGGTCCCGACGGACCCGCTCTCCTCCAGCGCGCGCAGAAACCGCCATGTAGTGAAGGGATCGTCCGGCCCCCCGCCATCCGCCGCCTCGGGGCAGGCGCAGGCGTCCCAGTCGGCCTGCGCCACTTCGCTCAGGCTGCCCAGCATGGCAATCTCGATCGTGTCGTCTGTCATCTTGGCCTGCCCTTCATGATGCCCCCGACTATCTGGAGCGGTGACAGGGTCGATCAAGCCGGGATCGCGGCGGCATAGCCCTCGAAGGTGACATTCTGTGCCATCCGCCGTGCGGCTGCCTCGGCCTCGGCGGAGCGGATCGTCCAGCACAGGATCGTCGCCCCCCGCGCCTTGAGGTCGGCCACGCGCGGCGCGTCCAGATCACTGGCGTCATGGCTGATGAAACAGGCCCTTGCCGCATCGTAATCGGGAATGTCCCGCAACCTTGTGCGCGTCGCCGCTGGCAAGAGGGGCCAATCCTCGGCGGTATAGGCGCAGGTGGTCAACCCGCGCGGAATCTCGGGTGCGAGCCCTGCCATGGCAATCATGGAATGGGGGTTGAAGGACATGACGGCAACCACGCCCTGATAGGTTTGCAACGCGCGCGCCGTGGCCGCCTCCAGCGCCCCGACGCTGCCGCCCATCGCGCCGTCCTGATCCTTGATCTCGATCAGAAGCGGCACCCGGCCCGCCACCTGTTGCAGCACCTGCGCGAGGGTCGGGATCGTATCCGTCCCCCCCTTGAGCGTGATCTGCCCCAGTTCCGCCGCGCTGCGCTGGCGGATCGGTCCCACCTCATCGGTCAGGCGCTTGAGGTCGTAATCGTGAAACACCATCGCCACGCCGTCGGACGACAGTTGCAGGTCGATCTCGATCCCGTAACCCGCAGCGCAGGCCGCCTCGATCGCGGCAGGCGAGTTTTCCGGGCGCCCTGCCGACAGGTCATGCAGGGCGCGATGCGCAATCGGGGCCTTCAGAAAGGCATCTGGCAGGCGGCTCATCTGATCTGGAAAATCGCTTCGATTTCAACGGCAACGCCCAGCGGCAAAGACGCGGCCGAGACAGCGGACCGCGAATGACGGCCCATATCGCCCAAAGCCTCGACCAGAAAATCCGACGCGCCGTTGATCACCTTGGGCTGTTCGGTGAAATCTGGTGTCGAATTGACGAAACCAGTCAGCTTGACCACGCGCACCAGCCGGTCAATGTCGCCACCGCAGGCGGCCTTGAGCTGCGCCAGCAGGCTGATGGCGCAGGCTTTGGCGGCGGCTGCACCGGCGGTCACATCCATGCCGTCACCCAGCTTGCCCTTGATCAGACCATCCGGCCCGTTCGAGATCTGCCCGGACACGAACACCAGATCGCCGGATTGCACGAAAGGCACATAGTTCGCGGCAGGCGCGGGCGCGTCAGGCAGGGTGACGCCAAGGCTGGCAAGACGTGTTTCGATGGCACTGGTCATGGCGGTGCTCCTTTTGAGGCGGGTGATTTGCGCCGGACGCTATCGGGCTTCGCACCGGATTGGAACCCAAAACGCGCGCCGCGCCGCGCCGCTTTCCTGTTGCTCAACCCTCTCGCAGGGCGGCACTGAAGAAGTCCGCCAGCGGCTTGACCAGATACTCCAGCGTGGTGCGATCCCCTGTGCGGATGAAGGCATCCACCGGCATTCCGGGGATCAATGTCGTCCCCTCCGGCAGGCGGGCCATCTCGCCTTCGGCCAGAACGATCTCGGTCCGGTAGAAGGACGCCCCTGTTGCGGGGTCGGCAAAGGCATCTGCCGATGTCTGCACCACGCGCCCCACAAGTTCCGGCGTCCGCCGCTGGTCCAGCGCCGCGAATCGCAACGTGACCGGCTGTCCGGGATAGACCTGATCAATATTGATCGGCGCAATCTCGGCCATGATGATCAGGGGGCGGTCCTGCGGCACGATATAAAGCACCGGGTCCGCCGGTCGCAGAACCGCGCGTCGCGCAAAGACCTGCAACCCGTGCACGATCCCCGCCACCGGGGCGCGGATGTCCAGCCGTTCCAACCGCTGCAACAGCGCGCGACGCTGCTCGGCCAGTTCCAGCTCGCGGAACTGGAGGTCGCGCAGGCGGGCAATCGCCTCCTCGCGCCGGTTATCTGACAGGCGCAGGATCTCGATCTGGGTTTCGGTGATCCGGCTTTCGGCTGTTGCAGCCTCGGCCGTCAAGGCCCCGATCTGCCCGTTCAGCCGCGCCTGCTCGCGTTGCAGGGCCAGAACCCGGCTGGCCTGAGCCAAACCACGGTCCAGCAGGGTTTGCTGATCTGCCAGTTCCTGCTCGATCAGCCCCAGTTGCAGCAGCAGCGCCGCCTTCTGCGCGGCGATCCCGTCAATCTGCGCCTCGATCTGTTGGCTGCGTTTGCGCAACTGCTCGACCTGACCGGCCAAAGAGGTGACGCGCGCCTCAAGAAGCTGTCTTTGCCCCTGTATCAGCAGGGCGGTATCCGGGTTTGCCTGTGCTGCGGCCAGCAGCAAGGGATCAAATCGCAGGTCGTGGCGTCCGTCCCGCTCTGCCTCGTGCCGGCCCCGCCGGGCCATCAATTCGAAAAGCTGCCCCTCGATGATGGCAAGCTGCGATTGCAGCTCTGATGGATCGAGCCGGATCAGCACCTGATCCTCGGCCACGCGCATCCCTTCGCTGACTGCGATGTCACGCACCACGCCGCCATCGGGATGTTGCACGACCTGCCTGTTCTGATCGACCTCGATCCGGCCACTGGCGACGACCGCACCCGAGATGTTGACCATCGTGGCCCAGGCGCCAAACCCGCCCAGCAACAGGACAAGCGCCGCCATCCCCACAAGGACCGGCCCCCGGACCGGAAAATCTGTCGGCCCCTTCCGCGTCATCGCACACCTCCGCCGCCACCCTGCGTCAGGCCCGTCTGCACCGCGTCATGATTGCTCAGCACCTTTTGCAGCACCTCATCCCTTGGTCCAAAGGCCACGCGGGCCCCGGCATCCAGCACAAGCAGCATGTCGCATTCCTGAATGGCAGCGGGCCTGTGGGCCATGATCAACACGGATTTCCCCGCAGCCTTCATCGCCCGGATCGCCCGGTTCAGGGCTTGCGACCCCTCATTGTCCAGATTGGCATTCGGCTCATCCAGCACAAGGATCACCGGATCGCCATAGATGGCCCGCGCCAGACCGATCCGCTGGATCTGACCGCCGGACAAACGCCCCCCGGCGCGCGTAACCTGCGTGTCATAGCCATCCGGCAGCTTCAGGATCATCTCATGGGCGGCGGCCTTGCGGGCCGCCTCAACCACTTGCGCGGCATCGGGCAGCAGCGCCATCCGGGCGATATTCTCGGCGATGGACCCGTCGAACAGATGCACCCGTTGCGGCAGATAGCCGATATGCTGGCCGCGCGCGGCGGGATCATATTGATCGAGCGCCGCCCCATCCAGCCGTATCTTGCCTGCAGCCGAAGGCCACGAACCCGTCAAGGCGCGGGCCAGTGTGGACTTTCCCGCACCCGAGGCGCCGATGACACCGACAGCCTGCCCCGGCGCGACCGAAAAGCTCACGGATCGCAGCACGGCAAGCCCTTCGCCCGGTGGAACGACCGTGAGGCCCTGAACCTCCAGACATGCGCGCGGCACGGGCAGCGGGGTGCGGGCCGGTTCGGGCGGATGCGTCGCCAGAAGCTGTCCCAGATCCGCCCAGCCGCGCAGCGCGCGCTGCACCAGAGGCCAGCCGCCGATGGCCTGCTCGATCGGGGCCAGCGCCCGGCCCAACAGGATCGAGGCGGCAATCATCGCACCGGGCGTCATCTCGCCCCGGATCACCAGGAACGCCCCCAGCCCCAGCATCGCGGATTGCAGGAAGAGACGCAGCGCGCGGCTGGCGGCCCCGAAACTGCCGCTCAGATCCGTCACCCGCAGAACCCGGACCAGAACCGCGTCACGCGCCTGCTCCCAGCGCGCGAAAGCGGCGTCGCGCATCCCGAGGGCCTGCACCATCTCGGCCTCGGTCTGGATCTGGTTGCCGAACCTGTCCACCTGCATCTGCGCCTGATGGGTCTGCACCAGCGGTTGACGGGTCGCCAACTGATTGGCCAGTGTCAGCAGGACCAGCACCCCGCCGCCGCCCAGGGCCAGATAGCCCAGCCACGGGTGGAACAGGGCAATCCCCACAAGGAAGACCGGCACCCACGGCATGTCGAACACCGCCATGGCGACAGGCGAGGAGATCAGCCGCTGCACCGCTTCGAGGTCGCGCAATCCGTTCGATGCACTGTCGCCGGGCTGTCGCGCAGCCTGCTGCAAGGCCGCCTCGAACACGCGGCGATCCAGCCCGGCCTGAAACCGTGCCCCGATCCGCGCCATGACCCGCGCGCGGGCGTGATCAAGCAGCGCCATGATGGCATAGAGAAACGCCACAAGCGCCGTCAGCGCCACCAGCGTGGCAATCGAGCCACTGGCCAGCACCCGGTCATAGACCTGCAACATGTAGATCGGCCCGGTCAGCATCAGCAGATTGGTGAAAACGCTGAAGAGTCCCACGGCCCAGTAAAGATGGCGGCTCTTGCGCCGTTCGGCCCGCAATTCCCCAAGGCCCGGCTCTGAAAATACCGCCACTACACACTCACACTTGTCACTGATACCATCAAATTTACCACACGAACCGATGGCACCCTTTCGCCTACGGGTTGGACGTTATATGAACCCATCCTAAATTCGGGTTACTTTGTCCCGCCGTTCGGGGCGGAGACCACGCCTTTTCCGTTGGCCGGATCACCTGACCGGACTGTTGAACACAAGCATATTGATAATGGAATATCCAGTGCCTCACGCAATGCACCCTTTCAGTGACCGCCGCCTTGCGCGTCTCTTGACCCGGACCTTGCCGCTGCTTGCCGTCCTGGTCCTGTCTGCCTGCACCGCCCCCGAAGGCTATGTGGCCCGCGACGGGATCAATGACCCGTTCGAAGAGCGCAACCGCAAGATCCACGCCTTCAACAAAGGTGTGGATCGCGGCGTTCTGCGGCCTTTGTCGCGCGGATATGATGCTGTCGTCCCCGATGAGATGCAGGTGATGGTCAACAACTTCGCCGGCAACCTCTCGACTCCGCGGCTGGTGGTGAACAACCTGCTGCAAGGCAATGTCGAAGGGGCGCTGACCAATACCACCCGCTTCCTGCTCAACAGCACGATCGGCTTTGCCGGTCTTGTCGATGTCGGCGAGATTGCCGGTCTGAACGAGGTCGATACCGATTTCGGGGAAACGCTGCATGTCTGGGGCGTGGGCGAGGGGTATTATATGGAAAACCCCTTCCGTGGCCCATCGACCCAGCGCGACACCGCGGGCCGGATCGTCGATCTGTTCCTGAACCCGCTGCCCGAAGCCCTGTCCGGCAGCCAGAACGATGTCCGCATCGGCGCACAGGCTGTCGATGTCGTGGGCGATCGCGCCCGCTTTGGGCAGACCGTCGATTCCGTTCTGTATGACAGTGCCGACAGCTATGCCCAGTCCCGGCTGATCTATCTGCAAAGCCGGCGCTTTGCCCTTGGCCGTGCGGAAGACGCAGATTACGACGATCCCTATGCGCTTGGGACCACCGATCCCTATGACGACCCCTATGAGGACCCCTATGAAGAATGATGTGACACGCCGTTTCGCTCTGTCCACTCTCGCCACGGGTGCGGGATGGGCTGTCCTTGGCTCTGTTGTGCCGCTGCCGGCGCTGGCGATGACGCAGGCCCGCGCCAAGACGCTGGTGGATGCGCTGGTCGCTGACATCAACGGGGTTATCGCCTCGGGCAAATCGGAATCCGCGATGTATGTGGAATTCGAGCGCATCTTCGCGCGCTACGCCGATGTGCCGACCATCGCCAGCTATGCGCTGGGCGTTGACAGCCGCCGCGCCTCACCCGCGCAGATGCGCGAGTTCACGGCGGTGTTCCAGCGTTATATCTCGGTCAAGTATGGCCGCCGCTTCCGCGAATTCATCGGTGGCCAGATCGAGGTGCAGGACGCCCGTGCCGTCAAGAATTTCTACGAGGTCAAAAGCCTGGCCAAGCTGCGGGGGCAGGCGCCTTTCGAAGTGACCTTCCTTGTCTCGGACCGCAGCGGCAAGGATCTGTTCTTCAACCTGTTCATCGAAGGCATCAACATGCTTCTGACCGAACGGACCGAGATCGGCGCGATGCTGGACCGTCGCGGTGGCGATATTGACGCGATGATCGCGGATCTGCGCGCCTCGGCCTGATACTGGCTGTCTGACATTGGCCAGAGGGCCGGACATGACAAAGGCGCGCCCGTGACGGCGCGCCTTTTGCGTTGCAGCACAAAGCCGGATCAGTTCCGTCCACCGCCGAACAGGTCGCGGAACAACTGCTCGATGGCGGTCTGCGTCTCGGGCTGGCCGCCGGTCGTCCCGCCTGACTGACCCTGCATCCCGCCCTGACCGTTGCCGGCCTGCGGTGCCGGCGGCGCCAGCGCGGCCGGTGCCTGCATCGGGAGCGGGCGGGGCGGAAGCCCCTCATGCACGCGCACCATCACCTCGTGCCAGATCTCGGAAGGAAGGCCGCTGCCCGTCACCCCGGTCAGGGGGGTGTTGTCGTCATACCCCATCCAGACACCGGCCACATAATCGGCGGAGAAGCCGATGAACCACGCATCGCGCGCGGCCTGCGTCGTGCCTGTCTTGCCCGCAACCTCCCGGTCCTGAAGATTGGCGCGCGTGCCGGTGCCGCGTGTCGTGACCTGATGCAGCATCCATGTCAGCTGCTCTGCCGCCTCCTGCCGGATCACACGCTCGCCCATGCCGCCGGTTGCGGTCATCAGCGGTTCATCCTCGCCCTGCATCCGCAACTCGATCAGGCCATAGGGTGTGACGGCCGATCCGCCATTCAGGATGCCGGCAAAGGCGCCCGTCGTCTCGATCAGCGTCGCCTCGGATGCGCCAAGGGCCAGGGCCGGGCCGGCCGCCAGATCCGACTGGATGCCGAATTGCGAGGCCACATTGCGCACCGTCTCAAGCCCCACGGTCTGCGCCACTTTCACGGCCGGAATGTTCAGCGACCGCGTCAGCGATTCGGTCATCGTCACCTGACCGCTGAACGAGCGGTCATAGTTGTTGGGGCACCACTCGCCGGAACCGGGGATGTTCACGCAATAGGGCGCATCCTCGATCAGATCGTTCGGAGAGTAACCCAGATCCAGCGCTGCCGCATAGACAAAGGGTTTGAAGGCCGAACCCGTCTGCCGCCGCGCCTGCGTGGCCCGGTTGAACGCGCCCACCACCTTGGTGTCACGCCCGCCGACCATGGCCCGCACCGCACCGTCCGAGGACATCACGACAATCGCGGCCTGCGCCTTGGACCCGTCACGCACCTTGTTTTCAAAGATATAGGCCATCGCATCTTCGGCCGCCTTCTGGATGCGCGGGTCCAATGTGCTGCGGATCACCACATCTTCTGTGGTGTTGCGGGTAAAGAACTCCGGCCCGGACGACATGACCCAATCCGCAAAGAACCCACCGGCCCGCGCCTCTGCCGCCTCTGACAGCCGGGCCGGGTTCGCCAGCGCGTCCTGCGCCTCCGCCTCGGTCAGATAGCCCTGCTCCTGCATCAGCCGCACGACGGTCGCGGCCCGGTTCTGCGAGCGTTGCAGGTTGTTCGTCGGTGCAAGGCTGGTGGGTGCTGTCAGAAGCCCCGCCAGCATCGCCGCCTCGGCAGGGTTCACCTGCCCCGAGGTCTTGCCGAAATAGCGCTGCGCCGCCGCCTCGGCCCCATAGGCACCGCCGCCCAGATAGGCGCGGTTGATATAGATCGAAAGGATCTCGTCCTTGGTATACTTGGCCTCCAGCGCGAAGGCATAGACCATTTCCTTGATCTTGCGCGACAGAGAGCCGCGACGGCAATCCGCCTCATAATCGGCCTCGGTCTTCCACGTCTGCGGATCATAGGGCACGCCCAGACAGAGCAGCTTGGCCGTCTGCTGCGTGATGGTCGAGCCGCCGTTGCCGGAGAGCGGCCCCCGGCCTTCGCTCAGGTTGATGCGGATGGCGCTGGCGATGCCGCGCGGTGAAATGCCCAGATGGCGATAGAACCGCCGATCCTCGGTCGCGATCACGGCATTCTTGAGATGTGGCGAAATGGTCTCCGCGCTGACGACGCCGCCGAACTGGTCGCCACGCCAGGCAAAGACGCGCCCATCCGCGTCCAGCAGCGTGACCGATCCGCGTTGCCGCCCATCCAGCAGGGTGTTGGCCTCGGGCAGGGTGGTGTAGAAATATCCCACCGCCCCCGCAAGGATCAGACCGACGATCAAACCGATCCGCCAGGTGAACCCCCAGATCAGCCGCCAGATCATAGAGAACACGCCCAGGATCACCGCAATCACCGGGTTGCGGGGACGACGTGGCGGTGTCTTGCGCCGGGCGGGTTTGGAAGGAGCCGCTTTTGCCGCCGGAGCGGGCTTTTTCGCGGCGACGCGCCGATCCGCCACCAAAGGCGGTTTCCTGCGACCTGAATCACTCATGCTCTGTTCTGCCCGGCATCTGTTGTTTTGGCGAATATAGCGA
>JAMWZG010000005.1 GCA_024304855.1 Paracoccaceae bacterium | reverse complement strand
CTGGGCGCCACACCGGGGACACCTGGTGTGGCGCCTTTTCTTTCAAGAGCGGGAGGCTCTGATGACACAGTCCCATGACACCGCCGAAACGCCGCTTCTGGACCGCGTGGCGGGACCGGCCGATCTGAAACGGTTTTCCGATGACGAGTTGGGGCGATTGAGTCATGAGCTGCGATCCGAAGTGATCCGGTCGGTGGCGCAGACGGGTGGGCATCTGGGGTCATCCCTGGGTGTGGTCGAGCTGACGGTGGCGATCCATGCTGTCTTCAATACGCCGATGGACAAGCTGATCTGGGATGTCGGGCATCAATGCTATCCGCACAAGATCCTGACCGGGCGGCGGCATCGCATGACGAGCCTGCGCCAGAAGGACGGTTTGTCGGGCTTCACCAAGCGCAGCGAGTCGGAGTTTGATCCCTTTGGGGCGGCGCATAGTTCCACCTCGATCTCGGCGGCGCTGGGGTTTGCGGTGGGGCGCGACCTGGGTCAGCCCACGGGGGATGCGATTGCTGTGATCGGCGACGGCTCGATCAGCGCGGGCATGGCCTATGAGGCGATGAACAACGCAGGCCACGAGAAGCGGCGACTGTTCGTGATCCTGAACGACAACGAGATGTCGATCGCGCCGCCCGTCGGGGCGATGTCATCCTATCTGTCGCGGCTCTACGCGAATGAGCCGCTGGCCGCTTTGCGCCAGATGGCCGAAGGTTTCGAGGCGGCGCTGCCGCCCCCCATGCGTGAGGGGGCCAAGCGCGCGCGGCAATTGGTGACGGGGCAATCCGCCAGCGGGACGCTGTTCGAGGAGTTGGGATTCACCTATATCGGGCCGATCAACGGGCATGATCTGGGCCAGCTTTTGCCGGTGCTGCGCGCGGCGCGGGCGCGGGCGACGGGGCCGGTCCTGATCCATTGCTGCACCGTCAAGGGCAAGGGCTATGCCCCGGCCGAAGCGGCGCGGGACAAGTATCACGGCGTGGCGAAGTTCGACGTGCCCTCGGGCGCGCAGGTGAAATCCAAACCGAATGCGCCGAGTTACACATCCGTTTTCGGGCAGGCCCTGAGCGATACGGCCGCGCGCGATCCGCGTGTGGTGGCGGTGACGGCGGCGATGCCGGATGGCACCGGGCTGGACATCATGGCGAAGCGCTTTCCCGCGCGTGTGTTCGATGTGGGCATTGCCGAGCAGCATGGCGTGACCTTTGCCGCCGGGATGGCGGCGAGCGGGCTGCGGCCCTTCTGCGCGATCTACTCGACCTTTCTGCAACGCGGCTATGATCAGGTGGTGCATGACGTGGCCTTGCAAGGGTTGCCCGTGCGCTTTGCCATTGACCGGGCCGGGCTGGTGGGCGCGGATGGGGCGACCCATGCCGGGGCTTTCGATGTGGCCTATCTGGCCAATCTGCCGGGTTTCACAGTGATGGCCGCCGCAGATGAGGCGGAACTGGTGCATATGGTCGCCACCGCTGCGGCGCATGATGCGGGGCCGATTGCGTTCCGCTATCCGCGCGGGTCGGGCACGGGTGTTGTGCTGCCCGAGGTGGGGCAGGTGCTGGAGATCGGCAAAGGCCGCGTGATCCGCGAGGGCAGTGACGTGGCCATCCTGAGCCTTGGTGCGCATCTGTCGGAATGCGAGGCGGCGGCGGATTTGCTGATGGCCGAGGGTGTGTCGGTCACGCTGGCCGATGCGCGTTTCGCCAAGCCGCTGGATCTGGCGCTGCTGATGCAACTGGCGCGCCATCATGGGGCGTTGATCACCGTCGAACAGGGCGCGCGTGGCGGGTTCGGAGCGATGGTGCTGCATGAGTTGGCGGCGGCCGGTGTCTTTGATCGCGGGCTTGCGGTGCGGACACTGACCTTGCCGGATCGTTTCATTGATCAGGCCAGCCCGGACGAGATGTATCTGGATGCGGGCCTGACACGGCATGACATTGCCGCAAGCGCCATGCAGGCGCTGGGACGCGAGCGCAAGGTTCTGGGGTTTCAGGGCGCGGCGCGGCGGGCCTGAGGGGGCAGGGGTCAGACGACCAGAACGGGCAGTTTCGACAGGCCCGTGACCTTGTGTGACACCGACCCCAGCAGGAATGTCTCGACCGAGCCAAGACCACGGGCGCCGATCACGATCAGGTCGGCGTCATGTTCCTTGGCAAAGCTGACGATGGTGCGGGCGGGCTGACCGGCACGGGTGAAGGCCCGCACGGAGGGCAGACCCTCGCCAAGCGCGAGCTGTTTCGCGTAGCCGGCTACCTCCTTGGCATGTTCCTTCATCGCTTCGTCCGGATTGCTCTGCTTGGCCTTGGGGCGCACCATCGACAGCGAGGCCTCGATCATCGCGTGATGGCGATAGACGGTGAGGATCTGCACCTCGGCCGCGCAGAGTTTGGCCAGGTCGATCCCCTGTCGCAGGGCCATTTCGGCGCCTTTCGATCCATCGAAGGGGATCAGGATACGCTTGTACATGCTGCGATTCCTTATTTCGCGAAGGCCAGATCCCGCAGGAACAGGGCGATTTGCGGGAACATGATCAGAGCCGCCGAGACGCTGAGCAGGATCAGGATGAAGGGCGGCGTGCCGCGGATCACCTCGAGATACGGGCGTTTGAACACGGCGATGGCGGTGAAGATGTCACATCCAAAGGGTGGGGTGGCCGACCCGATGGCCACCTGAAGCGTGATGATCGTGCCCACGAGCACGGGATCAAGTCCGACCGAATCCACCACGGGCGCGAAGATCGGCACGAGCACGAGGATCACCACGATCGGGTCCACGAACATGCAGCCGATGAAGAAGGCGATGGAGATGACGATCAGAACGCCGATCTGCCCCATGCTGTCGATGCCGATTCCCGCAAGGATCGCCTGAGGGATCTGGGCAAAGGAGATCACCCAGGAGAAGGCGGCCCCCGCCGCGACGAGGATGAAGACAACGGCTGTGATCAGGCCCGTCGATTTGGCGGTTTCATAGAGGTCCGAGAGCGACATTTCGCGGAACACGACGGTTTCAAGGATGATCGCATAGAGCACGCAGACAGCCGCCGCTTCGGTCGGCGAGAAGACCCCGCCATAGATGCCGCCGATGATGATGGCTGGGAAACCCAATGGCCAGAGCGCGGAGCGCAGCGCCCGCAGCCGCTCAGCCCATGTGGCGCGGTCCTCGGTCGGCACATTGTGGCGCACGGCATAGATCCAGGAGTAGACGGAGAAGAGCATCAGGATCAGAAGCCCCGGCCCGATGCCCGCGATGAAAAGCTCTGCGATCGAGGTGTTCGATACCACGCCATAGATGATCATGCCGATGGAGGGCGGGATGAGAAAGGCGATGTCGGAGGCATTGATGATCAGCGCCAGGATGAAACTGTCCTTGTAGCCCGCCTTGAGCATCCGGGGGCGCAGCGGCGAGCCGATGGCCACCACCGTTGCCTGTGTCGAGCCGGAAACCGCGCCGAACATCGTGCAGGCCGAGGCCGTCGCCACCGCAAGCCCGCCGCGCAGATGGCCGACAAAGCTCATCACCAGGTCGATCAGCCGTCCGGCGGATTGCCCGCGTGTCATGATGTCGGCCGCGAAGATGAACATCGGCACGGCGATCAGCGAAGCCGGGCGAATGCCGGCCATCATCTGCTGGATCATCGTTTCCATCTGCCCCATGCCGCCGAACATGACGTAGAAGCCGACACCGGCCCCGGCGATCAGCGGGATCATCATGGGAAAGCCCAGAAGCAGCAGAACCACCATGATGGATAGCAATGTCCAACCCATCGTCAGACCTCCTCTTCGCCGTTGTCATACCCCTCGAGCACCCCGGTCGAGAGGTAGATGTCCTTTTCGAGCAGGTTCTTGAGGGCGGTGAGCAGGTATTGCGCGCCTGTCATGAAAAAGCCGACAGGCACCCAGATCAGGGTCCACCAGACGGGGATCTGGAGCGAGGGCAGCACGCGTCCGCGCCCGGCCTGTGTCTGGATATATTGCAGCGCGAACCACGCCAGACCCAGCATGATGAGGCCGGAGACAAGGCTGATGATGATCATCAGCAGCTTGCGTGGGCGCGGGGGCAGGGCGTCGAACAGGGCCGACATGCGGATGTGGCGTCCATGCCTTGCCGCATAGGAAATGCCCGCGAAGGTGATCATGATGATCAGGATGCGGTTCAGTTCTTCGGAGAAGAAGATCGAGTTCTGGAAAACGAACCGTCCCAGCACATTGGCCACGGTATTGGCGGCAAGCAGAAGGACGCCGGCGCCGAGCAGCACCGCCTCGAGCCGGGCGATGCCGTTGTCGATCCAGCCCAGAGCGCCGGGCAGGGTGCTGACATAGGGGCCGAGCGGGGCATCATCTGTCCCGGTCGTATCCGTCTGGCTTTGCAGCTGCGATTGATCTGTGTCGCTCACGGGCGATCACTCCTGTCTTGAAGGTCTGATCCGGTGTCGGACAGGCGATGACCCGGACAGGCGGTGCCCCGACCCTCATGGCCGGGGCATCCCTTTGTCATCTGGCGCGGATCAGTCGGCCACGTTGGCCAGATCCGCTTTCATCTGCTCCAGAATCTCCTTGCCGCTGTCGCCCGTCATTTCGATGAAGGCAGCCTCGACCGAGGCGGCGGCTTCCTGAAACGGTGCGCGCTGCTCTTCGGTCAGGCGCGTCACGGTCATTTCGGGCTTGGCCTCAAGGATCTTGTCCAGCGAGGTTTCGGTCAGGCCCTTCTGGTATTCCAGGATATGCTCGAAGGCGACGTCGATCGCATCCTGCACGATCTTCTGTTCCTCCTCGGGCAGGGCGTCGAAGAAATCCTTGTTCGCCATCACGGCCGTGGTGAAGTTGTTGTGGCCGGTAAAGGTGATGTGGTCCGTCACCTCATACATCTTGGTGGATTCCACGAAGAACATCGGATTCTCCTGACCCTGAATGATATTCGTCTGAAGCCCGCCATAAACCTCGCCCCAGGGCAGCGGCGTCGGCGTCGCACCAAAGGCGCGGTAGCTTTCCACCAGAAGCGGGTTCGTCATCACGCGCACCTTCACCTCGTCCAGATCCGCGGGGCTGGTGACGGGTTCCTTGGTGGTGATCACGACCTCGCCTTCGGGGAACATGGTCAGCAGTTCCAGCCCCTGTTCGGCGTAAAGTTCGGGGAACATCTCGTTGATTGCCTTGGAGGTGCGGAAGAAGTCGAACAGTTCCGCCTCGTCCTGCGGCAGCAGATAGGGGACGAAGAAGACCTGTGCCTCGGGGATCAGGGAGCCGGTGAAGCCCGGGCTCTGGTCCACGAACTGCAGGATGCCTGCCTGCGCCTGTTCCATGATGTCGGCGGATTCGCCAAGCGTGCCATAGGGGAAGAGCTGCACTTCATGATCGGAATTGGCCTCGATCTCTTCCTTGAATTTCTGTGCGAAGACGCCCTGCACCTCGTCCAAGGCTTCCTCGAAAGCGTAGCGCCAGGTCTCGGCCTGCGCGGTGCTCATGCTGGCCATGAATGCGACCAGTGCTGCGGAGCCTGTCAGGGTGCGTTTGAGTGTTGTCATGTCGTCCTCTCTTTCGCTGTTGGCCCAAACCACAGCCTTCCGTGGTCGAGCGGCGACTGCGGAATAGTTCGGCAATCTAATTAAAATCTGTGATCAAAATACGTCAGGGCGGCGTGGATTGTCAAACGATTGGCAGGAAAAGATTATAAATCACTGAAAATGATGAAGATATTTGAGAATGGATCGCTCGGGCGACACGCTGATACATTAGATGACCGTAGTATCATGCTCGGCTTTGATCGCGTTGGGCGCAGTAACTTAACATAATCGAGATTATGCGTAATAGGCCGCCGCTTTGCCGCCTGCCGCCTGTTCGTGACTGCGGACTATTGCTTGATCCGGCGCAGAACGACGTTGGTTTGCGCGCTGGCGACGGCGGGAATACGGAACAGGACGCGTTCGAGGAACTGGTTATACGCCTCGATATCCGCGCAGACGACATGCAGGTGATAATCCGCCTGCCCGGTTGTCGCATAGCAAGCGCGGATCTCGGGCCGGTTGCGCACGGCGCGGATAAAGGCGTCAAGCTGATCCGGGTCATGGCGCGTCAGATGCACATGGACGATGGCGCCGAAGCCAAGCCCCTGTTTCTCATCGTCCAGTGCCACCGTATACTGGCGGATGATCCCGCTCTCCTCCAGCGCCTTGACCCTGCGCCAACAGGATGAGGGGGACAGCCCTACCCTGTCGGCCAGATCGACATTCGAGATACGGCTGTCCTGTTGCAGCAGGGTCAGGATGCGCTGGTCGATGTCGTCGGGCGTTGGCATGTCTGTCCAGATTTGGCCTCAGTAGTGAAGCATTCATTCAGAATATCGCCGGATATGCAATCATTCTGACCGAATATTTCACGTCATCCATGCGATCCTGTGGGGGAATGCAGGAGGACATGATGACCGTAGAAGGCAGCCGTTTCGCCACCTATCAACTGGATGACCGCTATGCCCGGACCGAGGGGCGCGTTTACCTGACCGGCACGCAGGCCCTTGTCCGGATCATGCTGGATCAGGCGCGGCGGGATCGTGCGGCGGGGCGCAATACGGCAGGTTTCGTGTCGGGCTATCGCGGCTCGCCCCTGGGTGGGCTGGACATGGAGATGTGGCGGCAGCGCAAGCGGCTGACCGAGGCGCGGATCGAGTTTCTGCCCGCCGTGAACGAGGATCTGGGTGCGACCGCCGTTCTGGGCGCGCAGCAGGCAGCACTTGATCCGGGATGCGAGGTCGAGGGCGTGTTTTCCATGTGGTATGGCAAGGGTCCGGGCGTGGATCGGTCGGGCGATGCGCTGAAGCATGGCAATGCCTACGGCTCCTCTCCGATGGGTGGTGTGCTGGTTGTGGCCGGGGATGATCATGGCTGCGTGTCGTCATCCATGCCGCATCAATCGGATGTGGCCTTCATGTCGTGGTTCATGCCCACACTGAACCCCGCGTCCATCGCGGAGTATCTGGAGTTCGGTGCCTATGGCATCGCCCTGTCGCGGTTCAGCGGCACTTGGGTCGGGTTCAAGGCCATTTCGGAAACGGTCGAGGCGGGGCAATCCGTCGAATTGCCCAAGGATCGTGTCTTTGCGCAGCCGGATTTCACCGCGCCGCCCGGCGGCTTGCATGTGCGCCGCTCTGACATGCCCAGCCCCGAGATCGAGACGCGGATCGGCGCGAAGCTGGAGGCGGTCGAGGCCTTTCTCGCGGCGAACCCGATCGACCGGCGGATCTATGACATCGAGGATGCGCGGTTCGGGATCGTGACGACGGGCAAGGGCCATCTGGACCTGATGGAGGCGCTGCGCCTTCTGGGTCTGGACGAAGGCGCCTGTCGCCGGTTGGGGATCGACATCTACAAGGTGGGCATGGTCTGGCCGCTGGCGCGGCGTGATGCGCTGGCCTTCGTGAAGGGCAAGGAAGAGGTGCTGGTTGTCGAGGAAAAGCGCGGCATCATCGAAAGCCAGTTCAAGGAATATTTCTATGATTGGCCCGGCGACAAGCCGCGCAAGATGGTGGGCAAGCATCGTGCCGCGGGTGATCCGCTGATCCCTTGGACAGGTGAGTTGACGCCGCTGATGCTGGTTCCGATCGTGGCCGAGCGGTTGGCGCGGTTCTTCCCCGATGAAGGTCTGGAGGAGAAGGCGCGTGCCCTGACCGCCACCCCTGCCCCGGTTCTGCATGTGCCGGGAGCGACGCGGACGCCCTATTTCTGCTCGGGCTGTCCGCATAATTCATCCACCAAACTGCCCGAGGGCAGCATGGCCGCCAGCGGGATCGGCTGTCACGTCATGGCGGGTTGGATGGATCGCAATACCGTGGGCTATGCCCAGATGGGTGGCGAGGGTGTGCCATGGGCGGCGGGGTCGCGGTTCACCGGCAAGCGGCACATCTTCCAGAATCTTGGCGAGGGGACGTGGTATCATTCAGGCTCTCTCGCCATACGGCAGGCGGTCGCGGCGGGGGCCAATATCACCTACAAGATCCTGTATAACGATGCCGTGGCGATGACCGGCGGTCAGCCCGTGGATGGCCCGGTCAGCCCGGCGGCCATCGCGCAAAGTTGCCGGGCCGAAGGGGTGGACCGGATCGCGCTGGTGTCGGATCAGATTGACAAGTTTCGCCAGGGTGATTTCCCGGCGGGCACCACATTTCACGACCGCGCCGATCTGGACCCTGTGCAGCGAGACTTGCGTGAGGTGAAGGGCGTCTCGGTCCTGATCTATGAACAGACCTGCGCCACGGAAAAACGCCGTCGTCGCAAGCGCGGCACGATGGAAGACCCGGCCCGCCATGTGATGATCAACCCGCTGGTCTGCGAGGGGTGCGGGGATTGTTCGCTGGAATCCAATTGCCTGAGCGTCGAGCCACGCGAGACGGATCTGGGCCGCAAGCGCAAGATCAACCTGTCCAGTTGCAACAAGGATTTCTCCTGCCTCAACGGGTTTTGCCCCAGTTTCGTGACCATCGAAGGGGGACAGCGGCGCAAGCCGACACCGGCGGGTCTGGATCTGCCGGCCTTGATGGCAGGTCTGCCGCGGCCCGCGATGGCGGATCTGGCGCAGCCCTATGACCTGCTGGTCGCCGGTGTGGGCGGCACGGGGGTCGTGACCATCGGCGCGCTGATCACCATGGCCGCGCATCTGGAGGGCAAGGGCGCGAGCGTTCTGGATTTCACGGGTTTCGCGCAGAAATTCGGGACGGTTCTGGGCTATGTCCGCATCGGTGCGACGCCGCAGGATATTCATCAGGTGCGGATCGAGACGGGTGACGCCGATGCGGTGATCGGCTGCGATGCGGTGGTCTGTTCGGCGCCCAAGGCCTCGGCCCATTACCGGCGCGGGACCGAGGTGGTGCTGAACCGTGCCGAAATGCCGACCGGCGATCTGGTGCTGCACCGTGATGCCGATCTGAGGATCGACACGCGCGAGGCGCTGATCCGGGCGACGGTGGGGGAAGAATGTGTCATGGCCTTTGATGCCAATCTGGCGGCCGAACGGCTGATGGGGGATGCCGTCTTTGCCAATATGATGATGCTGGGGGCGGCCTATCAGCGGGGGCTGGTGCCGGTTAGCGAGATGGCCTTGAAACAGGCGATCCTGCTGAACGGTGTCGCGGTCGAGAAGAACGGGACGGCCTTTGATCTGGGACGGATCATGGCGGTGCGGCCCGAGGTTCTGGCGGATCGGTTGACCGAGGCGCAGAGAGTGCCGGACACGCTGGAGGCCTTGATCGCGCATCGGGCAGAGTTCCTGACCGGGTATCAGGATGCCGCCTATGCAAGGCGGTTCACCGACCGGATCGCCCGTTTCCGCGCGGCCCTGCCGCAGGCGGGGGATGATATGGTCATGGCGGCGGCCAAATCCCTGTTCCGGTTGATGGCCTATAAGGATGAATACGAGGTGGCACGCCTGCATACCGAGGGCGCGTTCGAGGCAGAGCTGGCGGCGACCTTCGAGGGCGATTTCAAGGTGAAATACCACCTTGCCCCGCCGCTTCTGCCGCTTGGCACGGATGCGCGTGGGCGGCCCAACAAACGCGCCTTCGGGGCGTGGATGCGCCCTGCCTTCAAGGTGCTGGCGCGGATGAAGGGGCTGCGGGGCAAGGCGATTGATCCCTTTGCCCATAGTGCCGATCGCAAGTTGGACCGTGCGCTTCTGGACTGGTTCGAGGCTGTCCTGACCCATGTCGAGCGCCATTTCGATCCGGCCCGGCCGGAGGAGGCCATGAGCCTTCTGCAAGCGGCGCAGGAGATCCGGGGTTATGGTCCTGTCCGTCACGCGGCAGCGGAGAAGGTGATGGATCAGGTGGCGGCAAAGATGGCCGCCACCTGATCGTCAACCAAGGTGAACCTGGCCCTCGGGATAGCGCACGCGCGGGGTGACGCGCGTGGCCAGGAAGAAGCCCAGCGTCAATGGCCCGACCCGGCCCAGGAACATGATGGCGATGATGACCGCGCGCCCGACCTCGGACAGTTCGGTCGTATAGCCGCGCGACAGTCCGACCGTGCCGAAGGCGCTGGCCACTTCGAAACTGATGTCCAGAAACTCGCCATCATGCGACAGGGTCAGTAGGAAGATTCCGACAAAGACCACGATCATGCTGATCGCCGTCAGGGCCATGACCTTGAGCACCTGTTCCAGCCCGATACTGCGGCCAAAGGCGGTCAGTTGGGTCTGCCGGCGGAAGAAGGCGACCGTGGCCAGGATCATGACCACGAAGGTTGTTACCTTGATGCCGCCTGCCGTGGATGTCGGACCGCCCCCGATCAGCATGAGCGAGATGAACATCATGGATGTGCTGTCATGCATCGCGCCAATATCCGTCGTGTTGAACCCGGCGGTGCGTGTGGTCACGCCCTGAAACCAACTGACCGTCAGTTTCGACAGCGCGTCGTCGAACTGCCCCAGCGTGGCGGGGTTGGTCCATTCCAGAAGCGCGAACATGCCGAAGGACCAGGGGATCAGAACGGCGGTGCCCAGCAGCATGATCTTGGTATGCAAAGACCAGCCATGCCAGCTTTTGGCGCGGAAGATGTCCGACACCACGACATAGCCGATCCCCCCCACGATGAAGAGCGCGGGGATCACAAGGTTGATGACGGGATCGGTGGCATAGGGCACCAGACCGTTCGAAAACGTCGAGAAGCCTGCGTTGTTGAAGGCCGAGACAGAGTGGAACACGGCCTCCCATATCCCGCGCCACAGCCCGAATTCCGGCACGAAGACAAGGCAGAGCAGCGCCGCCCCGGCCAGTTCGCAGATCAGCACCACCTTGAGGATGGTGCCGACCAGATCGGTCAGTTGCCGCATCGAGGATTGGTTGAGGTCGTCGCGCAGATAAAGCCGCCCGGTGATCCCGATCGGCAGGCCCAGGGCGGCAAGGATGAGCACGGCGAAGGTCATCAGACCCAGCCCGCCCAACTGGATCAGGAAGGCGAGGACCATTTCGCCGAACAGGGTAAACACCACCCCGGTATCCAGCACGACAAGACCCGTCACGGTGACAGCCGAGGTGGCGGTGAATAGCGCGTCCGACCAGGTGATCGGCGTGGTGGTCGCAATCGGCAGCTTGAAGACGCAGGCACCGATCACGATCAGCACCGCATAAAGCGCGGCAAGGATGGCGGGCGGCGGTGTGACGCTCAGGCGTCGCCACAGCCGACGGCGCAGGGCCGATGGGAGGATATGCATTGAACCTGACCTGTGTGCTTAAAGCGTATCGCCGAAGCGGCGCAATTCGGGCCGTTTGCCCAAAAGCAGAAGCTTGTCGTCGCGGCGCAGAACCAGATCGGTGTCCTCGCAGCCCTTGAACTCGGTTCCGCGCATCAGACCCAGAAGGCGCAGGTCATAGGAATCACCCAGCTTGAGGTTCTTCACGGCTTTTCCGTCCAGCCGCTCTGGCACGACGATGTTCACCACGCTGAAACCGTTGCCAAGGCTGACATAGTCCTGCACCACGGGATTGTTGAGCATCTGCGCGATATGGCGGCCCATTTCCTGCTCTGGCAGGATCACGCGATCCGCGCCCAGTTTGGACAGGATGCGGTGATGGGTCTTGTTCGAGGCCTTGACCCAGATCGTCCCGATCCCCAACATCTTGAGGTTCATCGTCGTCAGGATGCTGGCCTCGATGTCGCGCCCGATGGCGATCAGGGCCACGTCATAGCGGTCGATCCCCGCCTCGCGCAGCGCGTTTTCATCGCTGGAATCAAGGATGGCTGTGGCCGGAAGATTGCCGGCCAGTTGGCCGACACGGCGTTCATCCAGGTCGATACCGATCACATGGTTGTCGAAGCGTGCCAGCTCTGTCGCGACCGCGCTTCCAAAGGCACCCAGGCCGATGACGGCGAAGGTCCTTGTCTCTTTTACCATTTGTCATGTCCATGACAGTTGAAAAGACCTCTGATGCTGCGTCGCGGCAAAAGAAGAGTCAAGCAAAAGCGGAAAAACGTGATCAGGCGCGGAAACGGTCCAGCCAGCCCAGCCCCGACAGGGTGTCGGCGCGGGGGCGGTATTCGGCCCCGATGAAACCCGAATAGCCAAGCCCGCCCAGATGCGCCATCAGCCAGCGGTAATCCACCTCGCCCTGATCCGGTTCGCCCCGGTCAGGCACGGCGGCAATCTGGACATGACCGATGACGGGCAAAAGCGCGCGCAGATGCATGGCCAGATCGCCTTGCATGATCTGCATATGATAGCAGTCGAACATCAGCTTTAGGTTGGGTTTGCCCAATGCGGCGATGATCTGCTGCGCGTGATCCGTGCGGGACAGGTGATAGCCCTGCACATCGCGGGTGTTGATCGGTTCGATCAGGATGGTGATCCCGTGGGGTGCAGCCAGATCGCAGGCATGGGCCAGATTGGCGCGAAACGTCGCCTCGGCGCGCTTGCCGCCATCGGTGCGCCCGGCCATGACATGCACGGCTTTGGTTCCGGTTGCGATGGCATAATCAAGGGCTTGGGCAATGGCGGCCCGCGCCTCATCCTCGCGCCCGGTCAGGGCGGCCAGACCGAAATCACCGGCGGCCTTGTCGCCCGGCCATGTGTTCAGCCCCAGCATGGCCAGCCCCGTCTCTTGCAAGGCGGTGGCGACATCAGCGGCGGGCACGTCATAGGGGAAATGGCATTCCACCGCGTCAAAGCCTGCGTCCTTGGCTGCATGGATGGCTTGCGGCAGCGGCAGGTCGGTGAACAGAAAGCCAAGGTTTGCGGAATAGCGCATCAGTCCCACTCCAGATCGAATTTCCGCACCAAGGCGCCAATCTGATCATCGGTCAGCGCACGCGGGCTGTGGCCGCGCAACAAAAGAGCGAGCTTTGCGGTTTCCTCAAGCTCCTCCATGGCGAAGACGGCGGCCTCCAGATCCTTTGACGCCACCACCGGGCCATGATTGGCCAGAAGCACGGCAGAGCGCTTGCCGCCCAGCCCGCGCAGGGCGTCACCCATGGCGGCATCGCCGGGCAGGAAGAAGGGCAGCAACGCCACCTTGCCCACGCGCATCACGGCATAGGGCGTCAGCGGCGGCAAGGCGTTGTCAGGGTCGGTATCGGGCAGCATCGACAGGGCGACAGAATGGGTGGAGTGCAGATGCACCACGGCACCCGCGCTGCGCCGCGTTTCGTAGAAAGCAGAGTGAAGCGGCATTTCCTTGGTCGGGGCATCGCCGCCGATATGCCGCCCCGTCGCGTCAAAGCGCGAGAGGCGCGCGGGGTCCAGGCGGCCAAGGCTGACGCCCGTGGGCGTGACCAGCATCCCGCCATCCTCGGTCCTGACCGAGATATTGCCGGATGCCCCCCCTGTCAGGCCACGGTTGAACATGGACGCGGCCCAGAAACAAAGGTCTTCGCGCAGTTTGCCCTCGGCCGTCATGCGTGGCCTTCCATCATGGCTGCGGCGCGCGCGAAAAAGTCAGGCCCGCCGAAATTGCCGGATTTGAGGGCCAGCACAAGGCTGTCGTTTGCACGGATCAAGGGCACGCCGGGATCAACCTCGGGGCCGATCTCAAGCGCGGTAAGGTCAAGCCCTTCCACCACCGCGCCCGAGGTTTCGCCCCCCGCGCTGATGAGGCGCGTAACGCCGCCCGCGACCAGCGCGCGGGCGAGATCCGCGAACAGGGCTTCGATTTTTCCGGCGACGGTGTCCTTGCCGAAGCGGGTTTGTGCATCGGCCACGACCGCCGGATCGGCAGAGGTATAGATCAGGGGGATGCCATCCTGCGCCAAGGCCCAGTCCGCCAGCGATTGCGCGGTGACGGTGCCGGACATGACCTGATCCGCCGTGACTTCGCGGCTGGGGTTCGCCTTGCCGTGTTCCGCCACCTGCCCGCGCGTGGCCACAGAGCAGGAACCCGACAGGATCGCGGCGCGGCCCCCCTGCCCTGTCCATGCCGCCTTGGACGCGGACAAAAGACCGCGCGCCCGGAAGTTTCCGGGCAGACCCATGGCAATGCCCGACCCGCCGGTGAGCAGCGGAAGATCGGCCGCAGCTTGCCCCAGCGCCACCAGATCGGCATCGGTGATCGCATCGGCCACCAAAAGGCGATGGCCTGCGGCATCCTCGGCTTGCATACGGCTTCGTATGGTATCGCGCCCCTGCATCACCGCAGAGGCGGGAATATGGCCGATGCTGCCCTTGGTCTGATGGCGCAGCCAGCGGCGAATGTCGGGGTCTGTCATCGGGGTCAGCGGATGGTTCTGCATCCCGCTTTCGCTCAGCAATTTGTCGGTGACGAAGAGGTGTCCCTGATAGATCGAGCGGCCTGCCGCCGGAAAGGCCGGGCAGACCAGCACCTGCCGCGCCTTCAGCGCATCGGCCAATGCCTCGGCCACGGGGCCGATATTGCCTTGGGGCGTCGAGTCGAAGGTGGAGCAGTATTTGAACAGGAATTGCGTGCAACCCTGCGCGCGCAGCCATTCCAACGCCGCGAGCGACAATTTCACGGCCTGATCCACGGGGATGGACCGGGATTTGAGCGCGACAATTCCCGCCTCGACCCCTGGTGCCGCGCTGGTGTCGGGCACGCCCACATATTGCGTGACGCGCATCCCCGCCTTGGTCAGCGTGTTGCCAAGGTCGGAAGAGCCGGTGAAATCATCGCCGATGCAGCCCAGCAGCATCACGCATCCCCCGGCAGCTTCAACCCGGCGCGCGCGGCGACCAGTTTGGTGATGGCGGCGTCATCCTCCTGCCCCAGACCGGCCTCGGCTGCGGCGCGATACTGGGCCAGTGCGGTTTCGGTCAGGGGCAGCGGCAGGTTGGCACCCGCCGCGATGTCGGTGACGATGCCCAGATCCTTGGGCCAGATGTTGATGGTCGAGCGCGGGGTATAATCCGCCTCGATCACATGCGGCGCGCGGTTCTCGAACATCCAGGATGTGCCGGCGGAGACACGGATCACCTCAAGCACGCGCGCCAGATCAAGACCTTGCGAGGTGGCGAACCCCAGCGCCTCGCCCATGGCGGCGATATGCACGCCGGCCAGAAGCTGATTGACCGCTTTCATGGCAGAGCCCGGACCGGCGTGATCGCCCAGTCGGTGCACGGTTTGCGCCATGGCAGCCAAGGCCTCGGCGGCACCGTCGAAGGCGGCGGGCGTGCCAGACGCCATGACCGACAAAGCCCCTTCGGCCGCGCGCACAGATCCGCCCGAGATGGGCGCATCGAGGTAATGCAGGCTTCGTGCCTGCGCCTCGGCCTCCATCCGCTTGGCGAAATCGGGGGCGACGGTGGCACAGGACAGGATCGTGCCGCCCGGTTTCACATGCCCGGCCCAGCCATCCGCGCCGAACAGCGCCGCTTCGGTCTGCGCGGCGTTCAACACCACGCAGATCAGGGCGTCGGCCAGTGGCGATTGCGCGTCAAGCGCCTGCCCACCGGCTTGGGTCAGCTTGGCCACCTGCGCCGGGTTGAGGTCCAGCCCATGCACCTCATGCCCTGCGCGGCGCAGTGAGAGAGCCATTCCAAGGCCCATCGAGCCCAATCCGATGACGTGAAAAACAGGCATGTCAGTTCCCGAAAACAAGGCCCACCGGCCACATCGTGATGGCAGGCACATAGGTGATGATCATGAGCGCGCCGAACACGGTCAGCACGAACCACAGCAGGTGAGGGATGATCTGGTCCACGCTCAGCTTGGCCACGGCGCAGGCCGCGAAAAGGTTCACCCCCAGCGGCGGGGTGATCATGCCAAGCGCCAGATTGACCACGATGATGAGGCCGAAATGGACAGGGTCCACGCCATAGGCGACTGCGATGGGGGTCAGGATCGGCGCCAGCACAAGGATCGCGGCAGAGGTTTCGATGAACATGCCGACGACCAGCAGCATAATATTCACTGCCAGCAGAAAGGCGATGCGGCTGTCGAACATGTCCTTGAACCAGGCCGCGATTTCATTGGGCAGACCCGAGCGCGTGATCAGGAACGAAAACAGCGAAGCGGCGGCGATGATGATCATGATGGCCGAGGTGGCGATGACCGTCTGCTTGAGGATGTCGGGCAACATGCTGAACTTCAGCTCGCGGTAGATGCCCATCCCGACGATCAGCGCAGCGGCGACGGCGGCGGCGCTTGCCTCGGTCGGGGTGAAGATGCCGGAATAGATCCCGCCCAGAATGGCAAAGGGCACCAAGAGGGCCGGCAAGGCATTCATCGCGGCGCGACCGACGCTGGCGCGATCCTCGCCGTCGCGCATCCCGATGCCTTTCACGCGGCAGAGCACGAGCACGAGGATCATGAGCGAGGCCGCGACCAGAAGACCCGGTCCGAACCCCGCGACGAAGAGTTTGCCCACCGATGTATCCGTCGAGACCCCGTAGAGGATCAGCGGAATCGAGGGCGGAATGAGCACGCCGAGTTCGGCCGAACTGGCCTGGATCGAGGCGGCGAGGGGTTTGGGATAGCCATGTTTGACCATGGCCGGGATCAGGATGGCACCGATGGCGAAGGTGGTGGCCACGCTTGACCCCGAGACCGAGGCAAACATCATGCAGGTCAGGACGCAGGAACAGGCAAGACCACCCTGAATGCCGCCGACAAGGGATTTTGCCAGTTCGACTAGGCGATAGGAAATGCCACCCGCCGACATCAGATTGCCGGCAAGGATGAAAAGCGGGATGGCCATCAGGGGAAAGCTGTCGATCCCCGTGAACATCCGCTGTGCCACCAGAAGCAGCGGCAGACGGTCCTGCACCTCGATCCCGATGACGGAGGCAAGACCGATGGCGACGGCAATGGGCACACCGAACAGGAACAGAATGACAAGCGACAGTCCAAGTGCGGTGTTCATTGCGCCACCTCCGTTTTGGTGTTGCTGGAGGTCCAGTCGCCCTGCGCGCCCCGGATCATGCAGGCAAGGACGGAGATGATGATGAACACGGACCCGACCGGAAGCGCCGCATAGGCCCAGGCAATCGAAATATCGAGCGCGGCGAGCTTCTGATTGGCGACACGTTCCGCCATGGCCCAGCCCTGCCAGAACAGGATGCAGAAGAAGACGACAGAGAGGGTATTGGCGACAAGGAACAGGCCCAGTCCGAGCTTCGGCGGCAGGATCTGCTGGATGATCTCGACCGAGATCATGGACCCATGCCGGAAGGCGACGGCCACCCCCAGAAAGACGGACCAGATCATCGCCGTGCGGGTGATCACCTCGGACCATGTCGATGGATTGCCGAACACAAACCGTGTCGTCACCTGATAGAGCGCCAGAGAGGCGGCGATCAGCAGAAAGGCAATCGACAGCCGCAGCGCGAGGCCGGTTGTCAGGTCTTCAAATCGCAGAAACGCGCGCATCCGGGCCTCCGTGGGTTTTGACGAAAAAAACCGGCGCAGAGCCCTGCGCCGGTTTCATGTGATGCTTGCAGATTACTCGACCGCCTTGATGCGATCCACCATCTCGGTGCCATACTGATCCGTATAGACAGAGTAGGACGCTTCGGCGAGGGCTGCGAAGGGGGCCTTGTCGATGTCGGTGATGACCTCCATGCCATTCTCGCGCAGCAGGGCGACGCCCGCTTCTTCCAGACGGTTCACCTCGGCGCGGGTGGCGGCGGCGGATGCCTTGGCGGCTTCCATGAACCACCCCTTCTGCTCCTCCGTCAGACCGTCGATCAGGATCGGCGAGGCCAGAACGGCGGCGGGCGAATAGACATGGCCGGTCAGCGAGACGTATTTCTGCACTTCCCAGAATTTCGACGCGGTGATCACGGTGACGGGGTTCTCCTGACCATCAACCACACCCTGTTGCAGGGCGGTGAAGAGTTCGGGGAAGGCCATCGGCGTCGGCGCGGCACCCATGCCGGAGAAGGCGGTCATGTGCACCTTGTTCTCCATCGTGCGGAGTTTCAGACCGTCCAGATCAGCCGGCGTGGTCACAGGGCGTTGCGAGTTGGTGATGTGACGGAAGCCATTTTCGGACCAGGCCAGTCCGACCAGATTGTTCTCACCGATCTTGGCCAGCAGTTCCTGCCCGATCTCGCCATCCAGCACGGCGCGCGCGTGGTCGTAGTCGCGGAACAGGAACGGCAGGTCGAGGGCGAAAATCTCGGGCACGAAGTTGCCCAAGGGGCCGGTCGAAGTGATCACCAGATCCAGCGAGCCGATCTGCAACCCTTCGATCATGTCACGCTCGCCGCCCAACTGGCCGGCGGGCGCCTGCTCGCCGGTAAATGTGCCGCCCGAAAGTTCGGTCAGCGTGTCGATGAAGGCTTGCGCGCCCACACCGTAATGCGAGGTCGGCGACAGCGCGTGGCCAACGACGATCTTCTGTTGCGCCTGTGCGCCAGTGGCCAGAACGGCCGCGGCGATGAGGCCCGTGACGAAATGTTTCATGATGCTCCTCCCATGAGCTTGGTTTCAGGTCTTTGGTTCATTCCGCCGCAATCCGCCCCATATGGGACGTGATCAGGTCGGCAAAATCGGTATCGGGGACGAATCCCAGCGCCTCGGCGCGCGGGGTCAGGATCTGGCCGGGCCAGCTGGTGACGATGGCCGCGATGGCTGCGTCGGGCACGGGCTTGATCCGCGCCGCCACGTCGGCACCAGCGACGCGGGCCAGCGTGTCGATCATGGCACCCACCGTGACCGAGACACCCGGCAGGGTCAGGGTCGTATCCGCGCCGATCTCATCCTGCGCCAGACCGGCCGCATGGAGCGTATAGGCCAGGGCCCGGTCCGGCGAGGCCAGATGAAGACGAAGGTCACGGCCGACGGGAAGAACAGCCTCCTGCCCCGCCAGGGGTTCGCGGATGATCCCGCTGGCAAAGCTGCTGGCCGCCTTGTTCGGTGCACCGGGGCGCACGGAAATCGTCGGGAAACGCAGACTGCGGCCAAGGACAAAGCCCTTGCGCGTGGCGTCACGCACCAGCAACTCGCCCATCAGTTTCTGCGTGCCATAGGAAGACCGCGGCGCAGGCAGCGTGTTTTCGTCGATCGTGTCATTGGCGGCGCAGGAAAACACCGCGACGGAAGACGAGAACAGAAACACCGGCGGTTTCGGCATTTGTCGGCAGGCATTGATCAGGTCAATGGTCGCCTGAAGGTTGACCTCCATGCCAAGGTCGTAATCCGCTTCTGCCTGACCCGAAACGACAGCCGCCAGATGGATCACGAGATCCGGCGCATCCTCCGTGATGCGCGCTTGCACGGCGGGATCAGACAGGGCACCGGGCAAGGCATGAACCCTGCGATGAGTTTCTGCGAGAGCGAGCAGCGGTTGTTCCGCGATGTCGGTCGCAAGGATGGCGGCGATGCGGCGCTCGCGGCCGTTCAACATGAGCGTGTCGCGCGCACTCAGCGCGTTCACTACCATCTGGCCGATGAAACCGGCCGCTCCCGTCACCAGAATGCGCAAGGTCAGATCTCCTCCGGCGACAAAGCTGTCACTGAATGACAGCGCTGTCAATCGGTGGCATCATCAGGGACGAATCGTGATTTTCCCTCTCTCCCGCGCTGTGGAGACAAGGTCTGGTGATCCCTTGCAGATGCAGAAAAATCTCAGAAAACCCACTTTGTCCGAGGTCGCGGCACTGGCCGGAGTCAGTGAAATCACCGTCTCACGCGCATTGCGCGGCAGTTCGATGGTGACAGCCGATACGATCAGGAAGGTGCAGGTCGCAGCAGAATCACTGGGATATTTGCGAAACCGTCTGGCCGGCGCGCTGGCGGGGGGGCCGTCGAATCAGGTCGGTGTGATCCTGCCCTCGCTGTCCAACATCGTCTTTCCTGATGTCCTGAAGGGTCTGGAAGACAGGTTGGAACACGCGGGGTTTCATCCTGTTCTGGGCATCTCGAACTATGACCCCGAGAAAGAAGAGCATCTGATCCGCAACCTGCTGTCATGGCGTCCCGCGGGTCTGGTGATTGCCGCGACCAGTATGACGGCGACCAGCCGGGGTCTTTTGGCCGCGTCCGGTCTGCCCGTGGTCGAGATCATGGACATTGATACACCACCCATCGACATGGCCGTGGGCATGTCGCACCGTGCCGCCGGTCTGGATATGGCGCGTCATCTGATCGGGCGCGGCTATCGCCACCTTGCCTATGTCGGCCATGACATAGGCCGCGACAACCGCGCCATGGCCCGGCTTCAAGGGTTCAGATCCGGCCTGCAAGAGGCGGGACTTGCGCTGGAAGGCCAGGTCGTTCTGACGGAACCGTCTTCGGTCGCCCTTGGCCGTCGTGGGCTGGCGCAGCTATTGCAGGCAAATCCCAAACAGGTCGATCTGGTCTATTTCTCGAACGATGATATGGCCGTTGGCGGGGTATTTCATTGTATGGCCGAGGGTATTTCCATTCCGGGACAGCTTGCGATTGCAGGTTTCAACGGCCTCGACCTTGGTCAGAGCTTGCCACGCCGTCTGACAACCACAGCCTCGCACCGTTCCCGCATCGGAGAGATGGCCGCCCGCGTCATTCTTGAACGACTGAACGGCCAGGAGACGGTTCATCTGACGGATGTTGGTTTCACCTTGATCGCCGGTGAAACCGCCTGACGATGGATGCTGCTCGGGATTGCGACGAAGACATCCCTCCCTCGGTTTCGGTGTTCTGTGCCGTGACGGTTCATTCAGATGACTGGCAAGCAGACCCGCTCCCGTGAACCCTGGGCGCGGGCTTGGCCTGACATTTGTGGCCTCTCTCCTCACTGAGATGCGTGTCTTGGTCATCTGGCACGATGTTCGCGGCACTCAATGCACCGCCTTTCCACTGATGCCGGAAAAGCGTTGGATCAGATGCGCGAGTTCGCGTGCCTCCCCACTCAGCGAAACAGTCGTGGCATTGGTCTGCTCCACCATGGCGGCGTTCTGCTGTGTCATCTGATCAAGATGCCGCACGGCTGTGTTGATTTCCGAGATGCTCGTGGCCTGATGCTGGGTCGCTGCGGCCATGTCGATCACCAGTTTGTTGACGCTGTTGAACATGGTGACAATTTCACCCAGAACCTGATGCGTGGCGCCGACCAAAGCGGAACCACGCGCCGTCTGTTGATTGCTGCGGTCGATCAAACCCTGAATGGTGCTGACGGCTTCTGCCGATCTTTGGGCCAAGGCCCTGACTTCGGCAGCAACAACGGCAAAGCCCCGTCCCGAGTCCCCGGCGCGCGCGGCTTCAACCCCTGCGTTCAACGCCAGAAGATTGGTTTGGAACGCGATTTCGTTGATCACTCCGATGATCTGACCCATCTCTTGCGCACTGTCGGATACCTGCTGCATGGCGACCCGCGTATCTTCAATCGTATCGCTGCCCTTTTGCGCGACGTTCTGCGCGCGGGTCGTCATCTGCTCCGCATCCTTGGCGCGCAAGGCTGCTTCCTGCACGATATTTGTCAGTTGACTCAGGGATGCAGAGGTTTGTTCAAGACTTGCCGCCTGCTGCTCGGTCCGTCGTGCAAGATCCTCGGAGGCGGCAGCAATCTCAGTGGAACCATTTCCGATCGCTTGTGTCGCACGTCGCACCCCGGCGATGATGTCGGCAAGGCGCTCGATGGTTTCATTGAACCGTGTCTGCTCGGACAGACCTGCATCAATGCGGGCAGACAGATCACCGTCTGCCAGCCGTCCGAGGGCAGAAGCAATCGCCTCAAAACTCTCTTTCTGAGACTTTTCTGCCGCCAATCGGGCGTTCTCAATCTCGTTGAGATAGCCCGCCATCGACAGATCCATATCCAATAGGGCGGCACGCATCACGGCTGAAAGATCTTTTGCCAGATCCGATCGTCCGCCTGAGGAGAAGGCACGTCGGTCGGTCACGATCGCGTGCACGATATGGTCAAGCAGAATACCATAGGCGCCCATGTACCATCTGGGTTGCAAGCCGATCTTCGCATGGATGCCGCCAATCCGAAGGACACTGGCCGCATAATCCGTGCCGAACTCCCCTTTGGTGATCCTTTGCCAATGCAACTCCTGCCGATCCTTTGCAGCCTGAACCCGGGAGCCGCTGGCGAACATGTCGCGAAAGGCAGGATGTGGCGCGATCTTTTCGTAGAAATACTCCAACGCCGGCCCCATGCTCTTTTCGATCAGGCGGGAGACTTTGCGCAGGCGGGACTGCGCCTCGGGGCCGAGTTCAAGAAACTCGAGGCGGGCATCCATATCAAGGTCGAGGTTCGATGCTGCTTGTTTCATTCGTGATCCTTTACTCCGGTCAGTCCGGACAAGAAAAATTGCTGGATTTGCCGAGGGAATGATTGGGCGCGGGGTGTATGCTGCGTTTTGCATTCCGCCGGGCTCAGAATTCGTGCCATGTCCCATTTGTAGGCTGTCGTCGCGCTGTTGCGGCTGCATCTGCGGCAGCGGTCCAATCCACGATGCGAGGTTCTATCTGGGTGATGACGGAAGAACCTGCTTTCGGCGTCAGAACATTGTCCGAATGCGTTTGGGCAGACTTGCCCATTGGCTTGCGTCTTGTGCCGAAAACATCCGCGGGGATGACAGTGTTTGAAGGTTGCAAGTCTGCCCGCATAGCACCATCCGAAGCTGAAAGACGAAATTCGGCGAGTGCGGCAATCAGATCCTCTGATCTTTGCAACAGGCTTGCAGCCGATGCATTTGTGTCGATTGCCATGGCACTGTTCTGTTGCGTAACCTGATCCAGTTGGTTGATCCCTGCATTCAATTCCGTGATACCACTGGCTTGTTCTGTTGCTGCTACTGCGATTTCGGCGACAAGGTTTGCAGCGTCCTTTGCGCGGTCGTAGATATGCGTCAAACTTTCGCCGGCACGGCTGACCAAAGCCGATCCGGAAGCAACCTGGTCAGAGCTTTCAGCGATAAGCTGTTTGATTTCCTTGGCTGATTCCGATGCGCGTCGCGCCAGCACCCGGACCTCAGAGGCCACAACCGCAAAGCCCCGACCCGCTTCGCCAGCGCGTGCTGCTTCCACGCCTGCATTCAGCGCCAAAAGATTGGTCTGGAAGGCGATGTCGTCAATCACGCCCAAGATGCGTTTGATCTGGTTTGAACTGTTCTCGATACTGACCATGGCAGACACTGCTTCACGGGCTATGTTCGCCCCTGCCTCTGCGCCGTCCTTGTTGTCGGTACTGGCAGCTTCGGCTTCCTTCGCGCGTTCCGCAGTAGAACCGACGCTCGCGGTAAGCTCGTTCAGCGCAGCGGCCGACTGTTCCAATGTCGCGGCTTGGTTCTCGGCGCGAGATGACAGATCCCGACTTGCCCGAGAAATCTCACGCGACTTGTCACGAACGCCTTCCGCGATACTGCGCACATGAGCAAGCGTGTCTCCTACCTTGGAGAGTGTTGAATTATATCGCTGCCGGAGAGAGTCATATTCTTCGGGAAATGGGTTCTCGGCTGGATTGGGGATTGGATGGGTCAGATTGCCCTCGGACAGGCGTTGAAGAGCTTGATCGAGCTCTGACACCACCCGCTGCTGATCGCGCATCTGACGCGCTCGCGTCTTTTCTTGGTCTTTGGAAAGTTGTTCAAGCCTCTCCCCTTCGGCCAACCGATCGCGAAGAACGATGATGGCCGACGCCAGACGACTGACTTCGTCCTTGTTCTGAAGAACGGGAATAGCGACATCGAAGTTCTTGTTCGCCAGTTGATCCACGACCGCGACCAGGCTGACGACCGGCTTGATCATGCCCCGCACCAGGAAGAAAAGAAGGGTGAGTGCGAGCGACAGAAGGATTATCGTCGCGATAGAGGATCTGATTGCCCCATCCCATACCCGGTCCATCATGCTGGTCGTCGGTGCGCCGGCGAAAAGTGCGCCGGTCACATTTCCCGCATTGTCGAATATCGGCTCGTAGACCGTCAGATATTGCTTGCCGAAAAGCTCAAGATAACCTTCATGGCGCTCTGCGGCAGATAGCGCCTTGTGAGCGAGGCCATCAGGATCAAGTGTTGTGCCGATGGCAGGGGAACCATCGGGTCGTTCCAAGGAGGTCATCTTGCGGATGAAATTCCGACTGGCCGGATCAAGGAGAAAGAGCGTCAGCTCCACGCGTGTGATCTCGCTCAACGCATCAATCGTCGCGGTTTGCAGGTCTGGTTCCTGCACGGAAAGTTCCATGGCCGTTGCAAAGCCTTCGGGTGCCGCCATCTTCTTTGTGCCGGCATCATGTTCGACCAAATGGTTTTCGATCGACAAAAGACCTGTTCGGATGTCCTGACGGGCCTTGTCCAGAATGATGGAAGATTCGTGACGAACGAATAGGAGCTGTTGAAAGATGGCTGCGCTTAGAAGAAGGAGCGCCATGATCACCGTGAGCTTTGTACCGAGGGTAAGGCGATGGTAGAGATTCACTGGAAGAGACTCCCCGTCTTGAATCGTTTGAGCTGGTCAGAAGAGTTCAACGCCACCCGGTTTGGGTGGCGACCGGACCGCAGGATCGCTGGTGTCAGGGGCAAGCAAGAGCTGTAGCGCACGACCGGAAGCGGGCCAGAAGCGCACGCGTCGCGCCGCATGACCACCAAGGCTCATCGAGATGCAAGGAATGCCTTCTGTTTTCAGGAAGTTGAGCGCAGCTTCACCATTGCGTCGTCCAATATCCGGTAGTCCCGCCATCATACTTGCACCACCGAACAATTTAGCGCGCAGATGAGAACGTGTTGCGCCTGCCTTGAGCAAGGCATTCACGAGACGCTCCATCGCGGCAGAGGCGTAGCGCAGGTCGCTTGTGCCTTGATCTGCTCCGCTCTCGGGCAGCAGAAAGTGGTTCATTCCACCAATCTGGCGCTGTGGATCAAAGAGACAGGCCGAAACGCATGATCCAAGAACGGTTGTCAGTACCGTTTCTTTCGATTCCGAGATCGCATTCTCACCCTGGATGATATGCACTGTCACATCTGTGGGTGTCATTGGACCTTGCCTTCGACCGATGACTCAAGCCCCGAAAGCAACGCCGCACCAATCCGGTCCAGAGGGAGAATGGCCATGGCTGCGCCCATTTCAGCGGCCACTCTCGGCATCCCGTAAACCGTAGAACTCTTCTTATCCTGCGCGATGGTCGTTCCGCCGGCGGCCCGTATCGCCGCGAGACCGGCTGCCCCATCCGCTCCCATGCCAGTCAGAATGGCAGCGCAGACCCGTGGGCCATAGTCGGCAGCAGAATGAAAGAGCGCGTCGACGGACGGTCTGTGGATGACGCAGTCCGGCGCAGGAACAATGGCGCAGCGTGGCTGTTGCCGCCCCGTCAGTGTCAGATGTGACTTGTCATCAGCCGCGACAAAAACTGTGCCCCGCGTGAGAAGCGCGCCATGAGTAGCCTTGACGACCCGTGGAGCGGAACCTCTTTCCAACCGTTCGACCATGCTATCAACGAAGCCTGGCCTTATGTGTTGCACGATCAAGGTCGGGGGACATTCTGCCGTGAAGGATGCCAGCACGGTTTCTATGGCCGCGATGCCGCCGGTCGAGGCGCCGATCACGATGATCTCCGGTTTGCGCATCTGCGGTGCAGGAGCGGCCGTGGTACGCACCCTGTATGGCTTTGATTCAAGGATCTTTCTTGGATCGTCGCCTAGGGAATACGGCACCCATTGAACCTGACTGGGAAGGTCCGACGGAGGACGATTGCCGAAAACCACACAGGATGCGCCGACGAGAGCTGCAAGCTGCAGGAACATCTCTAAACCCGGTTCCTGAGCAGCTCTTTCTGACAAGGCGACGAGGCTTGGCCGTGTTTCTTCAGCGAGGCTATAGGCCTCATGGAGGGAGATCGCATCAATCACGCGGCTTCGATCCAGGTTTGCGACAAGCCGTCGCCGTCGTTCAGACTCCGGGTCAACGATCATGATCAGTGTGGCGTCGCTTGGTTCTTGAGGCACTTCGGGACAGTCCTTTGGGCACAGCCGTGGGTTCATGACGCCAATCTCGCAGACAAGCGTAAACGAAGGCTTGCTCAGTCACTGCGAAGTGCATCGATTTTTCTGGATCTTCATCGATACGGGAAAGGTGCCATTAACACTTGCACCCTAGCTTGGTCCTTGGCGGCTGGTCTTCGGCACCACTCTCAGTGAATTGATACGATAGAAAGCGAGGTAGCGATCGAATGGGTGCGATCTTGATGCTTCCACAGCGGCTGGATGCCCTTGCAGCGCAGCGGTTGTTGGCCGATCTGCTTGAGCGAAGAGGCCAGCCCTTATCGCTGGACGCTTCGTCGGTTGAGACGATCAGCGCCCTCGCGCTTGAGGTGGTCGTTTCGGCTGGCCTGCAATGGCAATGCGATCAGAAACCGATCTGCATCGTTGCGGTGTCCGAGGGCTATCAATCCGTCTGTGGAACGCTTGGCCTGAACGCCTATCAACCGTGGCTTTCTGCGGTCGAACAACCGTCCGGGGTTTAAATGACATATCGCATTCTCGCTATCGACGATTCACCGACCATGAGAGGCCTGATTGCACATGCTCTCAAAGCCAATGGGTTTGATGTTCATCTGGCTGATGATGGTGTGGATGGCCTTGAGAAACTGACGGATTCAGATCCGCATCTGATCATTACCGATATCAACATGCCACGGTTGGATGGTTTCGGTGTCATTCAGGGCATCCGTCAAAGTCGGGCTCATGCCATGACGCCGATCTTGGTCCTCACGACGGAAAGCTGTGCGGACTTGAAGGCGCGGGCGCGGCAAGCCGGCGCGACAGGGTGGATCGTCAAACCTTTCGATGAAACGACCTTGGTCGCCATCATCCAGCGCGTGTTGGGGAGCTAGCTATGGCTGGTCTGGATGAACTGCGTCTGACCTTTTTTCAAGAGTGTGAGGATCTCCTCGATCGTCTTGGTGACGGGCTTCGTGAGCTGTCTGCACCTGATAGCACGCATGAGATCGAAACCGTCCATGCCGTCTTCCGTGCCGTTCATTCGATCAAGGGCGGTGCAGCTGCCTTTGGTCTGGATGCTTTGGTTGAGTTTGCGCACCGCTTCGAGACGGTGCTTGATGGAATGCGAAGTGAACGTCTGGCAATTTCTGACGCTCTGTTGGGAGTCCTCTTGCGTGCAGGAGACGTGCTCGCCGATCTCGTCGCGGCGGCTCGCGAAGGTGACGAACCACCCTTCGAACGTAGCAGTCGTCTTGCGGCTGAACTTGATTCTCTTGTTGATCAGTCGGGTGGCGACACCACCTCCGAAGAAATCACCTTCGAGCCCTTGACCATTTCCTTTGAGCCGCTGGCAGACCTGACGTTTGATCAGCCAGTAGGGGAATCACCCGACGACGATCGTTGCCGGATTGAGCTTTCCCTGAAAGGTGACTTCTATGAATTGGGACATGAGCCTGCCGGATTGATCCGCGCTCTACAGAAGATCTGTCATACAGAAGTCCAGGCAGATCTGACGCAGATCGTGCCTCTTGCATCATTCGATCCCCATAATCCGATGTTGCGGTGGAACTTGTTGCTTGCTGACGAACCCGATCGCGACACCTTGTCGACCGTCTTTGAATTTGTGGAGGATTGCGCCGAGATCCGCGTGATGACGCCGATACAGGTGCCTGACGGTTCAAAAAGTGCAACTGACGAGCTGCGGCTTTCAAATCCAAGCGAACAGTTGCCAATTTTGCAGACTTTCCAACCGGAAACGGCACAGAACCTTGGTTTGAAAGCTTCGCCAGGCCTCTCAGTTCCCAAGCCTTCGGCCGCAGAGAATGTCCACTCCCTTCCCACGCCTGCAACGATCCGTGTCAACCTTGATCGCGTAGACCGTCTGATCAATTTGATCGGTGAGCTCGTGATCATGGAAGCCATGTTGTCACAAGTGATTGCAAGCGCAGGTTTGCAGTCGAATACCGAGGCCGCAAGCGGGTTGGATCGCATCCGACAATTGGCTGGCGAGATCCAGGAAAGCGTCATGGCCATTCGTGCGCAACCCCTGCGTCCCGTCTTTCAGCGCATGGAACGGATCATGCGGGACGTGACCGAAGCGACTGGCAAGAACGCCCGACTTGTCACAGTGGGAGAGTCCACCGAGGTGGACAAGACCGTCATTGAACGACTTGTCGACCCTTTGACCCATATGATCAGGAACTCTGTCGATCATGGGCTGGAAGATGCGGACACGCGGAAGGCGGTGGGAAAGCCGGCATTGGGAACGATCACCCTTTCAGCGGCCCATAGATCTGGCCGCGTGATCATAGAAGTTTCTGATGATGGTGGAGGGATCAACCGCTCAAAGGTGCGGGACATTGCCGAGAGCAAGGGCCTCATACCCGCAGGCACAAGTCTCAGTCCTCAGGAAATCGACAATCTGCTCTTCCTCCCGGGGTTTTCATCCAAGACCGAAGTGTCGTCCATTTCCGGTCGTGGCGTGGGGCTGGATGTCGTGCGTCGCGAAATCCAAACTCTGGGTGGGCGTGTTTCAATCGCTTCCGTGGAAGGCGCAGGGACGACATTCACAATCGCTTTGCCATTAACTCTGGCGGTGCTTGAAGGCATGATTCTTGAGTTCGGTGGCGAGACAATGGTTTTACCCTTGTCTTCGATAGTCGAGACTCTCAGTCCTGCAAGTGCGAACATTCACACCCTTGGACGCAGCGGACGGGTGATGTCAAACCGGGGAGAATTGATCCCGATCATTGATTTGACCGAGGTATTCAATCTTCCGCGCCAGCATGCGGACGATCAGTGCGGCGTCCTGATTGTTGTCGAGGCAGAAACCGGATCAAGAGCCGCCTTGGCCGTGGATCTTATTCGTGATCAGCGGCAGGTCGTGATCAAAAGCATCGAAGACAATTACGGGGCAGTTCCCGGAATTTCCGCGGCGACGATTCTAGGTGATGGCCGTGTCGCTCTGATCCTCGATCCAGAGGAAGTGGTCAATTTCTCCCGCGCAGATCAACAGCAAGTCTCGCTTCAAAGGAAGGGATAGCAGATGCAGAACATCATGACAGATGTGGAAGATGGGACACATGAGGTCGTTTCATTCAAACTGGGAGATCAGGATTTTTGTATCGAGATTGGTCTGGTCCGAGAGATCCGCGGGTGGACACCCACGACGGTCATTCCTCACTCCCAAGATTATATCAAGGGAATCATCAATTTGCGGGGCTCCGTGGTCGCCGTCGTCGACCTCGCGGCGCGGCTTGGACTGGGTGTCACTGTTCCCTCTCCGCGACATGTGATCATCATCGTCAGTCTGGGAAAACAGACGGTTGGTTTGCTGGCTGAGGTGGTGTCAGACATTCTGACCGTTACCCCTGACATGGTGAAATCCGTTCCCGATCAGATTGCGGATCAAGCGCGTGATTTCATCACTTGCATTTTGACATTCCCGAATGGACTCATCCTGCGTGGATTGGATCTGAGCCATGTCCTGCCGGATATCGAGGTCAGTCCGGCATGAAACCTGCACCAGAAGAGCTGACATCGCTTGCTTCGGAGAATGTCCCCGCCATGTCGGATGCAGATTTTGCCGCTCTCGGTCGATTGGTGCGGGATCAAACGGGTATTGTTCTGAATGAGAGCAAAAGGTGGATGCTGACATCCCGCCTTAGTCGCGAGATAAAGCGCCTGGGACTGACGGATTTCGCCAGCTATCGTCGCTTGCTGGAGCACCCGGATGCTGCGGCGGAGCTTCAGGCTTTGACCTCGGCCGTCACAACGAATGTGACCAGCTTCTTTCGCGGTGCCGACCATTTTCATGCTTTGGCAGAGATGATCCCTGCCTTCAAAGACAAGCTGCAAAGAGGCGGACGTGTGCGCATTTGGTCCGCCGGATGTTCAACCGGACAGGAACCCTACAGCATTGCCATGACCCTGATGAATGAATGGCCGGAAGTCGCCAGCGCCGATATTCGGATTCTGGCGACGGATATTGATGCGGAGGTGATTTCCACCGCGCGGTCGGGTGTCTATCCCGCCAAGGAGTTAGAGGGAGCGGAAGCTTCCTTGCTGCGCCGCTTTGCGCGGCCTGGCCCGCAGCCGGATAGAATCGAAGTGCTGCCGGAACTGCGTCACCTGGTGCGGTTTGAACAATTGAACATGCTGGGACACTGGCCGTTCAATGGAAGTTTTGACGTCATCTTCTGTCGGAACGTGGTCATCTATTTCGATGCCGAAACCCGGCATCGTCTGTGGGAGCGTTTCGCCTCGCGACTGGAGCCGGAAGGTTGGCTTTTCGTTGGCCATTCGGAACGGATTGATCGCAGTCTTGAGACGATCCTTCGGCCCTCTGGGGTGACCCGCTACAAACGGTGTTCCGGGGCGGCTTCACCGAAGATGTCCAACTCTCCTTGATGCTTGGCGCGGTGGTGGTCGCTTCTGTTATGTAAAAGGTAAATGTTTGATGTCACTAAAAAAATCACTTCATGTCATGGTCGTTGACGATATGAGCGTCAGCCGTGGTCTCATTGAGCAGGCTCTGGATGAAATCGGTCTGGCCAATGTCATCTACGAGCGTGACGGCGCAACCGCACTCAAGCGGTTGGCGGCCCATCCGGTTCATCTGGTCTTGTCCGACTATAATATGCCGGGGATGGATGGTCTGAGCCTGCTTGAGGGGCTGCGCCACAACCGAAGCACGCAAAGGATCGGTTTCATTCTGATCACCGGACGTGCCGATCGTGAGATTTTGAGCCGTGGTCAGATGCTGGGCATGAACAACTTTCTGACCAAGCCCTTCTCGACCCTGCAACTGCGCGTCTGCATCGAAAAGGTTGTGGGGTCGTTGGGATGATCGAATGTAGTTATGTCACAGCAGAAGAACCCTCGCCACAATTGCAGTCATTGATGACCAAGGCGGAGCTTATGGCGGCGTGCAGTTCAGAAGCGCATCGTTTGGCGACTGTCTTGAAAGCGTTGGACCGTGCCCTTGCCGAGGGTCTGGATGATGGTGAGCCGCCAGGCAAGGTGCTGCAATCCATGGATCTGGTGTGTCAGGAAGCGGATGGTTTGGCGGCTGTTCTACAGTATCTGGTCGCTGACAGGAGCGAGGATGCTTTGGTCGACCAGGAGGGGCTGATGTCGATGGTGAAACTGCGCGCGCAACGCGAACGACTACAGGCCGCGTTGAGACCTGATCCACTGGTCGGCGCCCTTGTTCCGTAGATTGATGCGGGTGAACGAAGTGATCTGACCGTCTTGGGTGCAAAGCGACCTTGTGATACAGTCCGAAAGCTGGGTTCCGCGGGGCGGAGCCATCGAGACCGCTTTACTCACGTCGCGTGCGGTCATTTGGGAAAGTGAAAGGATCTGATGGCACAGAACCTTAATTGGGCCGAGCAGAAACGACAGGTGCACATTGCATGGTCGTCAAATGACGACTATATTACCGTCAGTTGACGAAAGCCCGTCAGGAGATCCCCATGAGCGCCCTTGAAGCCTATACCACGCCCGAGCAATTGCCCGCGTCAGAAGCGGGTCGGATTGGCATGATCCTTGGTCTGTCTCAAGAGGAGACCATGACGGATGTGGCCCTTGCCAGCCAGGTCGGTGCCGGGTTGCGCCCGGCGGCGGCAGACCGACTGGCCAGCTATCTGGGGCGCGGGGTCGTCATCGGCCAGATCATTCCCGAAGCAACGCTGCGCCGCGCCCGAAAGGATCGCAAGGTTCTGCCGCGCGAGATGAGTGAGCGTCTGTATGAGATCAGCCGGGTTGTCGATGCCGTTGGGCGCACTTACCATGGTGATCAACGTCTGGCGCATCGTTTTCTGACAACGCCGCATCCCCTTCTGGAGGGGCAGACGCCGCTTGATCTGGCGCGGTCCAGTTCGGCGGGTGCCGATGCCGTGCTGAACCTGCTCAGACGCGCAGATGCGGGCTTTGCCCTGTGACCCACCGCAGGCTGCCAGACGCCTGGACAGCCTATCGCATCGGTGATCCGGAAGGGGCTTGGCCGATCTGGGATGCGGGAGGAGCAAGGCGCAGCGCGGGGCGCTGGCATGAGGCCGGGGCCGATGTCATCTATGCGTCGCGCAACTACTCGACCGCCATGTTGGAAAAGCTGGTCCATTACAACGGCGCTTTGCCGCCGCGGCAACATTTCATCGAGATTACCCTGCCTGCGGGTCTGTCCTATGAGGTTGTCAATCCAGACACTCTGCCCGGTTGGGCCTCAGTAGACGGCAGCATTGCCAGGCGCTTTGGCGAGACATGGTTCAGGCAGGGCCGCTCGGCGGTTCTGGTCGTGCCATCCGTCGTGGCCCGGATGGAGGTGAATCTGGTGATCAACGCATCACATCCGGAGTTCGGTTTGATCAGGACAGGACTGGAAACACCTGTGTGGTGGGATGCGCGTCTGTTCGACACGCGTCTGCCGTGATCCGGGATCACTCCTGCGACAGGCTTGCCAGATAGACCATATCGGGGCCGAAAATGCGGTCGCTATGCTCGGCCAGATAGATCTTCATCCATGGGGTGAACCGCTCGGGCCGGCGGGTGACTTCGGCCACAAGATCCTGATAGTTGATCCAGCGAACCTCCATGACCTCCTCCGGGTTGGGCGCGACATGCAGCCCCGCATCGGCGCGGGCCAGGTAGATGTCCACCACCTCATGCTCGATGAGGCCCGCTCCGACATCGGCGCGATATTCCACGCGATCACGATGTTCAGGATGCAGCCCGGTGATCCCCAACTCCTCCCGCAGGCGACGCGTTGCACAAACTTCCGGAGCCTCGTCCCAGTCAGGATGGGTGCAGCAGGTATTCGCCCACAGACCCGGCGTGTGATATTTGCCCAAGGCCCGGCGCTGGATCAGCACATCCATGCTACGGATCACAAAGACCGAGACGGCCTTGTGGCGCAGCCCGCGCTGGTGAACCTCGAGCTTGTCAACCGGCGTCAGCGTTCCGTCGATCCAGGCGGGGATCATGATGCTCATACGCGGCTCGCCGGGATCAGACGGGTCAGGTGGGCCAGGTTTTTCAGCCCGATCTTCAAATGCGCCATCGGACGTGCGCGCACCAGTTTCTTGTTCATGTAAGCCTCGAAGGTCAGGCGTTGCACATCGACGTCATGGCAAAGCGATACAAACCGCTCGCGCCGTTCGTCGGACCGATAATAGGCGTTCTGCATCGAAGCAAGAACCCGGAACACCATCTTGTGTTCCTTCATGAAGAGTTGCCGGGCAAGTTTCAGATCCCGCACCCGACCCGAAGACAGGCAGGCCGCCGCAGCGGTTGCTGCGACCCTGCCACCGACCATGGCATAGTAGATCCCCTCGCCCGAGGATGGCGCCACGACCCCGGCGGCATCTCCGGCCAGCACGACATCGCGCCCGTTGTCCCAGCGATCCAGAGGCTTGAGCGGGATCGGGGCCCCCTCGCGGCGGATGGTCTTGCAATCGGTCAATCCGGCAGCGGCGCGCAGATCCGCAGTAGCCTGTTTCAGGTCGACACTATCCACTTCGGTGCCCATGCCGACGCTGGCCGATGTGCCATGCGGGAAAACCCAGCCGTAGAAATCAGGCGAGATGGCACCGTCATAGATCACGTCACAGCGTTCGGGATCGTAGATCGCGGTCTTGGCCGGGGCTTCGATGATTTCGTGATAGGCCAGCACATAGGGGATCTTGTCGCCACCCGGCACTTCGGTGCGCCCGACCTTGGAGCGCGCACCATCGGCACCGATGACCAGTCTGGTAGTCAGGCGCATCTCCTCGCCTGTGGCCTTGTCGCGATAGAGGACATGCGTTCCAGCCTGATCACGTTCGATCCTGAGATAGGTGCCGGTCAGTCGCGCGGCCCCCGCAGATGCGGCACGGTTGCGCAGGAATTCGTCGAAATGCTCGCGGTCCACCATGCCCACAAAGCCATTCTCGATGGGAATATCCACTGTCCGCCCGGTGGGCGAGATCATGCGCGCCGTGGTGATCTTTGCGACGATCTGGCTGTCGGGAATGTCGAAATCGGCAATCAGGCGCGGTGGGATCGCGCCACCGCAGGGCTTGATCCGCCCGTCCCTGTCCAGCATCGCGACCTTGACACCGGATCGCGCCAGATCTTCGGCGGCCGTGGCACCGGATGGGCCTGCGCCCACAACGACAACATCATACATGTTCATTCTCCCGGAACCAGTTGAGCGCCACCGCGGTGGCTTTCCATGATGCGGCTCGCCATGAAAGCGGCGGCCAGAAATAATGCGGCTTCGATCAGGAATACGGTGCCGAAGGCGGACGCATCCTCGCGCAGCGCGATGCGCAGCGCATCGACCGAGGCGGCGCCAAGAAGCCCGCCGAACCCGGCAGCAATCGCCTGCGCGGCGCCCCAAAGCCCCATTCTGGTGCCCTCGCGCGCGCTGCGCCCTTCACCGGCCAGGGCCATCATCGAGCCGATGGCGGCGACGGCGAACATGCCGTTGAAGAAACCAAGCGCCACGACGACAGGCACCAGTGGCGCGCCCGGGCCAAGCGGCCCCAGCAGGGTCAAGCCTGCAAGGCAACCCGCAGAGCCGAGGCACCCGGCCACAACCCAGGCCCGCAGCGTGCCAAGACGCAGTCCCGTTGCCGCGATCCCGACGATCAGCATTCCGACAAAGACGCCGCCATTCTGCGCCCCCGACAGGGAGGTGGACTGCCCCGGCGTGAAGCCGAAGACCAGACCGGCATAGGGTTCAAGGATCAATTCCTGCATGAAATAGGCGGTCATCGAGAGAAAGACGAAAAGGGTGAACATCCGCGCCTTCGGCTCTCTCCAGACTTCGCGCAGCCCTTCCACGAAGGGCATCCGGTCCGGTTCGGGCTGCGCATCCACGCTGCGCTCGACCCGCCAGATGGCAAGGCTGGTCAGCAGAACGGCCCCGATGGTGACAATTGCCACGATACGCATCAGCAGCGCGTGGCTGTAGGGATCAAGGTTCGCCCCTACCGTTCCTGCGGTGACGGCAATCCCGAAGATCATCATCAACCAGGTGATCGTGGCCGCCGCCGCGCGCCGATGCGGGGCGGTCGCCGTGGCCAGCAACGCCAGCAGCGACGTGCCCGAGGCCCCTGCCCCCAGTCCGATCATGGCATAGGCGATGATCGACAACGCAAGGCCCGCGCCGAAATGGGTTGCCAGCAGCGGAATGGACAAGGCCGCCAGAAAGGCGCCGGCCGACAGGATTGCCATCCCGCCGATGATCCAGCGGGTGCGATTGCCCGACGTGTCAGAGCGATAGCCCCAGTTGGGGCGTGTGACCTGAATTCCGTAGTGCAGCGCCACAAGAAACCCGGGCAGAAGGGCGGGAAGCGCCAGTTCGACCACCATCAGACGGTTCAGCGTCGAGGTGGTCAGCACCACGACGGCACCGATGCACATCTGCACAAGACCCAGCCGGACGATCGAGAGCCAGGACAGGGTCATGGGGCAATCTCCAGCGTGCGGATGGCGAAGGCGGCGATCATCATGCCGCCGACATAGAGCGTGACGCCTGTGCCATTATACCATGGCGCGCGGCCCTTGGGGTCGGTCAGTAGCACGCGCATCGCCCAAAGTTGCAAAAGCAGGACAACGGCAATCGCTGCGGCATGGATCGGCCTGTCCCAGAACAGCAGCAGCGCGATCACCACGACCTGAGGGAGGGTCATGACCCAACAGGCCAGTCGCGCCGCCTTGGCCGGCCCCATCGTGACGGGCAGGGAATTCACGCCCATCTGGCGATCACCTTCCAAAGCCTTGAAATCGTTGAGCGTCATGATGCCATGCGCGCCAATCCCATAAAGCAGCGCAATGATGACGACACTGAGAGAGGGCGCACCCGCGCTGAGGACTGCGGCGCCGGTGAACCATGGCAGACTTTCATAGGACAGTCCGACCAGCCCCGGCCCCCAGAGGCCGGATCGTTTCATGCGCACAGGCTCTGCGGAATAGGCCCAGGCCGCCAGAACACCGACAACGGTTGCACCGAACCCCCAGGGTCCAAGCTGCCACCCGATGAGCAATGACAGGACCGTCATCGCCAAGGCAATCCACAAGCCCCAACGGCCCGGAATGCGGCCAGACGGGATCGGGCGATCCGGCTCGTTGATGGCATCGACATGGCGGTCGCACCAGTCATTCGCCGCCTGCGACATGCCGCAGACGACCGGCCCTGCAAGGATCACGCCCAACAGCACCATACCCCACTGACCCGAGGGCGAGACGCCGGAGGAAATGACGCCGCAGAGATAGGCCCACATCGGTGGAAACCAGGTAATCGGTTTGATCAGCCGCAAGACAGCGGCCGGTTCCGGGAGGGTGCGAATGTGTAAGGCTTGGTTTACAGTCATGTGTAAACTATGACATTACAATTCGAGTCGGCGCAAGAAAAACCACCGATCTTCACGAACTGTGAAAGCAGTTGCGCGGAACGCGGCAGGGTCGGGCGGGCCTCAGGCCCTACTCCTCGCCGTCCTTGCTCAAAAGCCCGTATTTCCGCAGCTTCACATAGAGGCTCTGGCGGGACAGGCCCAACATCTCGGCCGCAGCAACGCGATTGTTCCGCGTCAGTGTCACGGCCGTTTCGATGCACATCTTCTCGACGACATCGGTGGTCTCGGCCACGATCTCTTTCAGCGTGGCAGAGCCGACAAGCTCCATCACGCTATGCTGAGAGCCTTCATCGACGGTGGTGACAGGCTTGCGCACGGCATCCACGCGGCTGACATCGCGCAGGACGAAAGCGATGGCGGGGCTGCTGCGGTCATTCAGCCAGGTTGTCGCAACTTCGATCGCGACCTTGCCGCCATAGTCATTCACCAGTTGGGTCGCATACATCCGCATGTTGCCAGACCGCTGCGCATTGTCGATCAAAACATTGAGGTCGATCTGCCCGCGGGCCAGAAAATCGGAAAGGCTGCGCCCTTTGATATCCGACATATGCGCCGCGTCGGCCATGTTCAGAAAACTGTCGTTCGCCGCGGCAATCACACCCTTGGCGTCCGTGAACACAACCGCATCCGCCCCATTGTGATAGAGCGTGGACAGGTTCACCGAGAGCTGGTCATCGACAACCCGCGCATCTTCGCCCGGGTCCATCCGGCAGATCAGGACACGCTCGCCACCCGCGCGGAACACGGTGGGTGTGATCGTCACACGCTTGCGGCTGCGTCTTGTCTGCACTTCAAGGTCGGAGACGGATTCGGAAATCGCCAGGTTCACCAGCGATTCCACGAATTCTCCGCTGCGCTTGTCCTTGAACTCCTGCGCGAAGGTCGCACCCGTGAGGTCGTCGCGGGATGCGCCCAGCAGGCTGGCGGCGGGATCGTTGATGTCCTTGATCCGTCCAGTCCCGACCGAGACAAAGACGATGGCATCACGCGTCGTGGACAGCAGCAGACGATACCGCGAGTCGAATTCACGCCGCGCCTCATATCCGCGTTCCAGCGCCATCTGCGCCTGAACCAGATGTTGCTGCGTCTCTGCAATCAGGCGCAGGTCGCGCCCCAGCATCAGGATCTGGCCATCGGTGCCGATGCGGTGAAAGCTGTAGCGGATGGGGAATTCCCACACGGCATTGTCCGAATGGTTCAGCTCGATCGGGCGCTGATTCACGTCGCCGTCCACAAAGCGTTTCATCGCCGCTTCGAACTTGGGCACGCTTTCCAGCGTCAGGAACTGCTGAATCCGCCGCCCTTCCCAATGGTCAAGATTGCCATAGGAGGTGTCATTGGCATTGATCAGGACGGATTCCACCACGCAGGCCCGCGACACGACCAGGGCAATATCAGAGGCCGCCGCGATGATGCTGCGCAGAAATTCCGGCTCTATCAGTGGCACGGATCCACTGGACCAGAAATGGGAACCACCCTTTGTCATCTATTCTGCCACGAGTCTCTTGCCGACCGCACGGGTGTCGCAAAGTTTGAGGGCAAGCTGCAAGTCATTCGTTGCAAGGTCCACGCCGGTTCTGTCCTTGGCGTCCACTGACTGAGTAAGAACAAGCCCGCCCATGATGAGCGGAGGAACGTTGCGAATGGACGTTCTGGCGTGTTTAACGAATTCAGCAATTGTTTCAAGTGCCTGAGGTCGCGCACAGGAAAACATGATCAGATCGTACCAGTCTTGCCGCAGCGCCTTGCGGAAATCCAGAGGCGTCGCCGAAAGGATCAGCCGGACGGAATGACCGTCATGGCGCAGGCTGGCGGCGATACTGGTGCAGCCAAGCGTATGGTTGTCATTCTCGCACATCACCAGAAGGACGCCCAGTTGATCCGAAGCGGACCGGCGGGCATTCCGTTCGGACCAGTCGGATGACAGAACCCGGACCATGTCCTGCAAGCGCGCGCTGGCGGTTGTGACCTGGGCAAAGCTCATCTCGCTTTGATCCCAGCGACACCCCAGATGGCGTGCCGTCTCGGGGATGTAGCAGCTGATGATGTCGATATCGGGCAGATGGGCCGCGCGCAGCATCTCGAGTGCGGCTTCGGCGTCAAAGCCGCGCGGATCGCTGATGGCTGTCAGCAGCCGATCCACAAGACTGTCGCAAAGCAGGGCACGCTCCGCCATGCTCCGCTCGCGCAGAACCGAGATGACCCGATTGGCCAGATCGCCAACTTGAAACATCCCTTTGAACGCGAGGGGTTGCGCGTCGCTGGTCTGTCTATGATTGGGTCTTCTGGACATATGCCCTCCGCGACCGGTCTCGGATGTCACGTTTTCAGGCGCATCGCCCCGAAAGTAAACCTCCGACTCCACGCATTGTCTAGAGTCAGGGACCAAATGTCAAAGATAATAGACAGTCTGGCCGATATTGCGCTGCGCTGGAAATCACCGATTTGAATAAAATGTTATATTAAAGAGAGTTAGCCAAGGGATTCCCGGCAGTAAGCCTAGATTTACAGCGTAAGGTTTACAGTTCGTTTGTGTAAGTTTTAGTTGACACTTTTGGCCTGACGCCGTTACGCTTCCTGAGAAGCACGTGGATGGAGTCGGGAATGTCGCACAGCCTTGCAGGCAAATCGGACCGCACCGGCCTCTATACCGAGGCCGAGCGTCAGCGGCGCGACAGCACGATCTGGACATTGGTTCAGGGTGTTCTGGCGCCTGTTCAGTTCCTCGTCTTTCTCGTCTCTCTCGGGCTGGTGCTGCGCTATCTTCTGACGGGTCAGGGATACGACCTGGCCACCCTCTCGATCGTGGTGAAAACAGGTTTTCTGTTCCTGATCATGGTGACGGGCGCGATCTGGGAAAAAGTGGTCTTCGGACAGTATCTTTTCGCCCCCGCCTTCTTCTGGGAAGACGTGTTCAGCTTTGCGGTCATCGCGTTGCATTCTGCTTATATTTGGGCACTTTACACCGCGTCCCTGGCCCCTGTGGATCTGATGATCCTGGCCCTGGCCGCCTATGCTGCCTATGTCATCAACGCGGGTCAGTTCCTGCTCAAATTACGGGCTGCGCGCCTTCAGGCGGAGGGTGTGGCATGAGCCTTGATACAGCCCTTCCCAAGACCGGCGGATGCCGCGAAACACCCGTCCTCAAACAGCGCGGTCAGCGCGAGGTTTTCTGCGGTCTGACAGGGATCATCTGGCTGCATCGCAAGATGCAGGATGCCTTCTTTCTGGTGATTGGTTCACGCACCTGTGCGCATCTTCTGCAAAGTGCGGCGGGCGTCATGATCTTTGCCGAGCCGCGCTTCGGGACAGCGATTCTCGAAGAGACGGATCTGGCCGGAATGGCCGACGCGCAGGACGAGCTGGATAGCGTGGTTGCCAAACTTCTGTCACGTCGGCCTGACATCAAACAACTGTTCCTTGTCGGCTCCTGCCCGTCCGAGGTGATCAAGCTGGATCTGGCCCGCGCGGCGGAACGGATGACGCAGACTTATGCGCCGCATGTGCGGGTGCTCAATTTCTCGGGCTCCGGGATCGAGACGACCTTCACGCAGGGCGAAGATGCCTGCCTTGCCTCGATGGTGCCCGTTCTGCCCACGTCCGAGGCGCGCGAGCTGATGCTGGTGGGCGCGCTGCCCGATGTGGTCGAACAACAGGCCATCGGCCTGCTGACCCAGATGGGGATCGGCCCGATCCGCGTCCTTCCCGCGCCGCGCGCGGCGGATCAGTTTGGCGTGGGTGACAATACGGTCTTCGCGCTGACCCAACCCTTTCTGGGGGATACCCACGCGGCGCTTGAACGGCGCGGCGCACGTCACATCCCCGCCCCCTTCCCCTTTGGCGAGGAAGGCACGACCGCCTGGCTGGCCGCGATTGCCGAGGAATTCGGCGTCTCGCAAGAGGTCTTTGACCGCGTCACCGCCGCCCCCCGCGACCGCGCCCGCCGCGCAGTGGCCCAGGCCTCCGAGATGCTGCGTGGCAAGTCGGTGTTTTTCTTCCCGGACAGTCAGTTGGAGATTCCGCTGGCCCGCTTCCTGACCCGCGAATGCGGCATGACCGCCATCGAAGTGGGCGCGCCCTATATCCATCAGAACATCGTCGGTCCCGATCTGGATCTGCTGCTTGAAGGGCCCGTGCTGAGCGAGGGGCAGGATGTCGATCTGCAACTGGAACGCTGCCGCGCGGCGCGACCTGATCTGACGGTCTGCGGTCTTGGCCTTGCCAACCCGCTGGAGGCAGAGGGCATGGCGACCAAATGGGCCATCGAACTGGTCTTCACCCCCGTGCATTTCTACGAACAGGCCGGTGATCTGGCCGGGCTTTTCTCGCGCCCCCTGCGCCGCCGTGGCCTGCTCAAGCTGGAGGCCGCGGAATGAAACTGACGGTCTGGACCTATGAAGGCCCGCCCCATGTGGGGGCGATGCGGGTCGCCACGGCGATGAAGGGGCTGCATTACGTCTTGCACGCGCCGCAAGGCGATACCTATGCCGATCTGCTGTTCACGATGATCGAGCGGCGCAATCACCGCCCGCCCGTGACCTACACCACCTTTCAGGCCCGCGATCTTGGCTCTGACACGGCGCAACTGTTTCAGGATGCCTGCCGTGAGGCCTATGAGCGGTTCAAGCCCGAGGCGATCATCGTCGGCGCCTCCTGCACCGCCGAATTGATCCAGGACGATCCCGGCGGCATGGCCGAGACGATGGGCCTGCCGGTGCCGATCATCGCGCTGGAACTGCCCAGCTATCAGCGCAAGGAAAACTTTGGCGCGGATGAGACCTTCTTCCAGATCGTGCGCCATCTGGCCCGCCCCGTGGCAAAGACCGACCGCATGACCTGCAACCTGATCGGCGCAACCGCTCTGGGATACCGTCACCGCGACGACATCGAAGAGCTGACGGGTCTGCTCTCCGACATGGGCGTCGAGGTCAATGTCTGCGCGCCGATGGGGGCCACACCCTCTGACATCGCGCGGCTGGGTGCGGCGCATTTCAACGTGCTGATGTATCCCGAAACCGGCGAAAGCGCCTGCCGCTGGATGGAGCGTGACCTGGGTCTGCCCTTCACCAAGACGGTGCCCATCGGGGTGGGTGCCACCCGCGATTTCATCGCCGAAGTGGCCGCAATCACGGGGCTTTCCCCCAAGGTCGATGAGAGCCGCCTGCGCCTGCCGTGGTATTCCGCTTCGGTGGACAGCACCTATCTGACCGGCAAGCGTGTGTTCCTGTTCGGGGATGGCACCCATGTGAAAGCCGCAGCCCGCATCGCGCGTGACGAGATGGGCTTCGAGGTCGTGGGCCTTGGTTGCTACAACCGTGAAATGGCCCGCGACATCCGCGCCGTGGCCAAGGATTTCGGCCTGACCGCCCTCATCACCGAGGATTACCTTGAGGTCGAGGCCGCGATCGAGGCTGTCGCCCCCGAGATGATCCTGGGCACGCAGATGGAGCGCCATATCGGCAAGCGTCTGGGCATTCCCTGCGCGGTCATCTCGGCCCCCGTCCATGTGCAGGATTTTCCCGCCCGCTACAGCCCCCAGATGGGGTTCGAAGGTGCGAATGTGATTTTCGACACCTGGGTGCATCCTCTGGTCATGGGGCTGGAAGAGCATCTTCTGCACATGTTCCGCGAGGATTTCGAATTCCACGACGATGCCGGGGCCAGCCATCACGGTGGCAAGGCCGTCGCCGCCCCCGAGGCCGTGGCAGAGCCGGTGGTCGCCGCCAATACCCAGACCCCGGCGCCCCAGACGGGCGAGGTGATCTGGCTGTCGGATGCGGAACGCGAGTTGAAGAAGATCCCCTTTTTCGTGCGCGGCAAGGCCCGACGCAACACCGAAACCTTTGCGCAGCAAAAGGGGCTTCAGGAAATCAGCGTCGATACGCTTTACGAGGCCAAGGCCCATTATGCGCGATGATAGAATGATAGCCGCGCCCCTTCCGGGCTACAGGGTCGTGATCCTGACGCTGGACAGCCACGCCGCCGGTCCCTGTATGCGCGCAAGCGAGAGGCTGTCGCGCGATTTTCCGGGCCTGTCGGTCAGTGTCCATGCCGCCGCCGAATGGGGCGAGAGCCCCGATGCCCTGCTCGCCGCCAAACAGGCGATCGAGACCGGCGACATCGTCATCTCGAACCTGCTGTTTCTGGAAGAGCATATCAACGCGATCCTGCCAACACTCGAGGCGCGGCGCGATCATTGCGATGCGATGATTGGCGTGATTGCCGACGCGCAGATCGTCAAGCTGACGCGGATGGGCACGCTGGACATGTCCAAGCCCGCATCCGGGGCCATGGGTCTGATCAAGAAACTGCGCGGCACGTCCAAGCCATCCGCCGAAAGCGGAGAGAGCAAGATGAAGATGCTGCGCCGTCTGCCGCGCATCCTCAAGTTCATCCCCGGCAAGGCACAGGATCTGCGCGCCTGGTTCATGGTCATGCAATACTGGCTGGGCAGTTCCGACGACAATATCGAAGGAATGATCCGCTTTCTGATCTCGCGCTATGGCCGGGTCAGCCAGTGGCGCGGAGCGGCGGCCCCGGCCCCGCTGGAATATCCCGATTGCGGGCTTTATCACCCCGATCTGGCCGGGCGTATCACCACCAAGGCCTCCGATCTGCCTGCGCCGAAAAAGCCGGTGGCGACGGTCGGCCTGCTGATGATGCGCAGCTATGTGCTTTCCTCGGATACTGCCCATTACGATGCCGTGATCCGCGCCTTCGAGGCGCGCGGTCTGCGGGTGATCCCTGCTTTTGCCGGCGGTCTGGACGGGCGCCCTGCGATTGACGGCTATTTCCTCAAGGATGGTGTCTCCCAGATCGACGCGCTGGTGTCCCTGACAGGTTTTTCCCTGGTTGGTGGGCCGGCCTATAACGACAATGACAGTGCGGTGAAGGTGCTCAAGGCGCTGGATGTCCCCTATATCGCGGCGCATCCGCTGGAGTTCCAGACGCTTGGTCAATGGGCCTCCTCGACCAGCGGCCTCGGTCCGATCGAAACGACGATGCTGATCGCCCTGCCCGAGCTGGACGGCGCGACAAACCCTGTCGTCTTTGCCGGACGGCATGGGGAAGCAGGTTGCACCGGCTGCGCTCATCAGTGTCGCAACGGATCGACCGTCAAGCAGATGGCCCCCTGCCCCGAGCGGATCGAGAAGCTGGCCGCGCGTGTGGTCAAGCAGGCAGCTCTGCGCCGGAGCATGGCCGCCGACCGCAAGCTGGCAATCATCCTCTTCGGCTTTCCGCCCAATGCCGGTGCTGCGGGCACGGCCGCCTATCTGAGTGTGTTCGAATCCCTGCACAACACGCTTCATGCCCTTGCCGCACAGGGTTACGATCTGACCCCCCCGGCCACGGTCGAGGAATTGCGCGCCGTCGTTCTGCAAGGCTCGGCCCGTCAATACGGGCAAGAGGCCAATGTCGCCGCCCATGTCAGCGCCGATCAGATCGTGGCGCAGACGCCGTGGCTGTCCGAGATCGAAAAGGCCTGGGGTCCGGCCCCCGGTCGTGTGCAAAGCGACGGTCGCGGTGTCTTTGTTCTGGGCGCGCAGTTCGGCAAGGTCTTTGTCGGTCTGCAACCGACCTTCGGCTATGAGGGCGATCCGATGCGCCTTCTGTTCGAGCGTGGATTTGCTCCGACCCATGCCTTCACCACCTTCTATCTGTGGCTGAAGAACAGTTTTCAAGCGGATGTCCTGCTGCATTTCGGAATGCATGGCGCGCTGGAGTTCATGCCGGGCAAACAGGCCGGTGTCGGTGAGGGTTGCTGGCCCGACCGTCTGATCGGCGACATGCCGAATGTCTATCTCTATGCTTCCAACAACCCGTCCGAGGCGACACTGGCCAAACGGCGTTCCGGCGCTGTCACCATCACCCATCTGACGCCACCGCTCGCGGCCTCTGGCCTCTACAAGGGGCTGGCCGAGTTGAAGGACAGCCTCACCCGCTGGCGCGCCATGCCGCCCGAGGCCGAGGAACGCGCCGAGATCGAATTGCTGATCACCGAGCAGGCCCGCGCCGTGGATTTGGGCGATACCGCGCCCGCCGCGCTCTGGCTGCGCCTGCTGGAAACCGAAAACGCCCTGATCCCCGATGGCCTGCATGTTCTGGGCCGTCCACTCAGCGATACCGCCCGCGGCGAATATCTGCGCGTGATGGCGGATGCCGACGCCGCCACGATCGACCGGGTCGAGGCATTGCTGAAGCAGGATCACGAGATCCCTGCCCTGCTGCGCGCGCTGGAGGGGCGGTTCACCGCGCCGGTCGCCGGTGGTGACTTGATCCGTTCGCCCGACGTTCTGCCGACGGGGCGCAACATCCATGCTTTCGATCCGTTCCGGATGCCCACGGAATTCGCCTGCCGCGAAGGCGCGAAACAGGCGCAGCTGCTGCTGGATACGCATAAGTCGATCCCGCGCACCGTGGCGCTGGTGCTGTGGGGCAGCGACAATATCAAATCCGATGGCGGCCCGATTGCGCAGGCCCTGGCGCTGATGGGGGCCAAGCCCCGGTTCGACAGCTTTGGCCGCCTGTCGGGTGCCGACCTGATCCCGCTGGCCGAACTGGGCCGTGCGCGCATTGACGTGGTAATGACCCTTTCGGGCATCTTCCGCGATCTTCTGCCCTTGCAGACCCGGATGCTGGCCGAAGCGGCGTTGCGTGCGGCGCAGGCGGACGAGCCATTGGCGCAGAACTTCATCCGCGCCCATGCTTTGGCCTATGCGGCCGAGATGGGCTGCGATCTGGAGACGGCGGCGCTGCGCGTCTTTTCCAATGCCGAGGGTGCCTATGGGTCGAACGTGAACCAGTTGGTCGATAGCTCGGCCTTCGGGGACGAGGACGAGCTGGCCGATGCCTATGAAGCGCGCAAGAGTTTCGCCTATGGCGTGAATGGCAAGGCCACGCAGAACGCGGCGCTGCTGCAAAAGGCGCTCAAGGATGTGGATCTGGCCTATCAGAACCTCGAGTCCGTGGAACTGGGCGTTACGACGGTGGATCACTACTTCGACACGCTGGGCGGCATTTCCCGCGCCGTGAAACGGGCCCGCGGCGGCACGGAAGCGGCGGTCTATATCAGCGACCAGACGCGCGGGGCGGGCAAGGTGCGCACGCTTCAGGATCAGGTGGCGCTCGAGACACGGTCGCGCGCCCTGAACCCGCGCTTCTTTGAGCCGCTTCTGAGCCATGGCGCCGAAGGCGTGCGCCAGATCGAGGCACATGTGACCAATACGATGGGCTGGTCCGCCACGACAGGACAGGTGGAACCCTGGGTCTATCAGCGCCTGAGCGAGACCTTCGTTCTGGACGAAGCGATGCGCAAGCGTCTGGCCGACCTGAACCCCGCCTCCTCCAGCCGCATGGCCAACCGGCTTCTGGAAGCCAGCGACCGCGCCTACTGGACACCCGATGCCGCCACATTGGCCGCCTTGCAGGCCGCGGCAGATCAACTGGAAGACCGGCTGGAAGGGATCGCAGCGGAATGACACGCGGATCGCACCAGCCCCTGACATCGCCGTGGGGGCCAGCCCCCACACCCCCGGGATATTTCCGGCAAGAAGAAACCGGGCAGTTCGCCCAGTCTGAAAGGAGGCTCTCATGAGCCCACGCGACGAAATCCCCGACCTGCGCGGTCTGGACGGCGACGGATCGGTGCAGGTGCATCAGGACGCGGATACCAAGATCGAGGGGGCCAAGGTGTTCTCGGTCTATGGCAAGGGCGGGATCGGGAAATCGACGACCTCCAGCAACCTCTCGGCCGCTTTTTCCAAACTTGGCAAGCGGGTGCTTCAGATCGGTTGCGATCCCAAGCATGACAGCACTTTCACCCTGACCGGGACATTGGTACCGACGGTCATCGACATTCTCAAGGATGTGGACTTCCACTCGGAAGAGCTGCGCCCCGAGGATTTTGTCTTCGAAGGCTATAACGGCGTGAAATGCGTCGAGGCGGGTGGACCGCCGGCGGGCACGGGCTGCGGCGGATATGTGGTCGGTCAGACAGTGAAACTGCTCAAGCAACATCACCTGCTGGAAGATACCGATGTGGTGATCTTCGACGTGCTGGGCGATGTGGTCTGCGGCGGGTTCGCCGCCCCCTTGCAGCACGCGGATCTGGCGCTGATCGTGACGGCCAATGATTTCGACAGCATCTATGCGATGAACC
>JAMWZG010000499.1:907-1678 GCA_024304855.1 Paracoccaceae bacterium | reverse complement strand
CCCGGTCTGACCGATCTGACCTATGGCCAGATGCTGACCGAAGAAGAGTTCATGGATGCGCAGGACCAGTATGGTGCCGACGCTTTCACCGCCAATATCGGTGCCGAAGCCATCCGCGAAATGCTGGCCGCGATTGATCTGGAGCAGGAAGCAGAGACGCTGCGCGCCGAGCTGAAGGAAGCCACTGGCGAGCTGAAGCCCAAGAAGATCATCAAACGTCTGAAAGTCGTGGAATCGTTCCTGGAATCCGGCAACCGTCCCGAGTGGATGGTGCTGACGGTGATCCCGGTCATTCCGCCGGAACTGCGCCCGCTGGTGCCGCTGGATGGCGGCCGTTTCGCGACATCCGACCTGAACGATCTCTATCGTCGTGTGATCAACCGGAACAACCGTCTCAAGCGTCTGATCGAGCTGCGTGCGCCCGATATCATCGTGCGTAACGAAAAGCGGATGTTGCAGGAATCCGTCGATGCGCTGTTCGACAACGGCCGTCGTGGCCGCGTGATTACGGGGGCCAACAAGCGCCCGCTGAAATCGCTGTCGGATATGCTCAAGGGTAAGCAGGGCCGCTTCCGTCAGAACCTTCTGGGCAAACGCGTGGACTTTTCGGGGCGTTCGGTCATCGTGACCGGCCCGGAGTTGAAACTGCATCAGTGCGGTCTGCCCAAGAAGATGGCGCTGGAGCTGTTCAAGCCGTTCATCTACTCGCGGCTTGAGGCGAAGGGTCTGTCCTCGACCGTCAAGCAGGCGAAGAAGCTGGTGGAAAAGGAA
>JAMWZG010000499.1:0-897 GCA_024304855.1 Paracoccaceae bacterium | reverse complement strand
CGACCAGATGGCCGTGCACGTTCCGCTGAGCCTTGAGGCGCAGCTGGAAGCGCGCGTTCTGATGATGTCCACGAACAACGTGCTGTCGCCCGCCAACGGCGCACCGATCATCGTGCCGTCGCAGGATATGATCCTCGGCCTCTATTACACGACCATCATGCGTGAAGGCATGAAGGGCGAGGGGATGGCCTTCTCGTCCATCGACGAAGTCCAGCACGCGCTGGACAGCGGTGCTGTGCATCTGCACGCCAAGATCACCGCACGGATCGCGCAGATCGACGAGGAAGGCAACGAGATCGTCAAGCGGTATGAGACGACGCCGGGCCGTGTTCGGCTGGGTGCGCTTTTGCCGATGAACGCCAAGGCGCCGTTTGAGCTGGTGAACCGTCTTCTGCGGAAGAAGGAAGTGCAGCAGGTCATCGACACCGTCTATCGCTACTGCGGTCAGAAAGAGTCGGTCATCTTCTGCGACCAGATCATGACCATGGGCTTCCGTGAAGCGTTCAAGGCCGGGATTTCCTTTGGCAAGGACGACATGGTGGTGCCGGACAACAAGTGGACCATCGTTGACGAGACCCGTGACCAGGTCAAGGATTTCGAGCAGCAGTATATGGACGGTCTGATCACGCAGGGCGAGAAGTACAACAAGGTCGTGGATGCCTGGTCGAAGTGTAACGACAAGGTCACTGAGGCCATGATGAACACCATCTCGGCCAACAAGCGTGACACGGACGGGTCTGAAATGGAGCCGAACTCGGTTTACATGATGGCCCACTCCGGTGCGCGTGGTTCGGTGACGCAGATGAAACAGCTGGGCGGGATGCGCGGCCTGATGGCCAAGCCGAACGGCGACATCATCGAGACGCCGATCATCTCGAACTTCAAGGAAGGTCTGAC
>JAMWZG010000498.1 GCA_024304855.1 Paracoccaceae bacterium | reverse complement strand
GCGCATCTCCTCATGGCGCAGGCGCAGGTTCTCGCGCTCGATCGCATCGGGGTTCTCGCCCTTGGCGCGGGCCTCCAGAACGCGGGCCAGCGGGCGCAGCGGGGTGCGGATCATGGCCGTGCCTCCATGTTGGACACTTCGATCGGATCGGTGATCTCCAGCAAGCCGTCCTCCTCGGGCGGGAAGGCGACCTGGTCGATGCGGCCGAATTGCGCAGGCGCCATCGGCATCAGGCCAAGGCTGTCGTAATTCAGATCCGCCAGATCGCGCAGACGGTCGGGACGGTTGAGATAGGCCCATTCCGCGCGCAACACCGACAGCCGCGCCCGCGAGGCGCCGATGTCGCGCTGCAACTGTTCGGTCACGTCCAGCGCCTGCTGGGTGCGGTAATTCTCGCGGTAGGCCCAGAAGGCCAGAGCGATGACAGCACAGGCGGTCAGAACGAACAGGACGGAACGCATCTCAGAACTCTCCCTTGATCATCGGCATCCCGAGGGAGGCCATGTCAGTCTCGCCCGCAGGGGCATCGGTGCGGATCGCCACACGCAGCTTGGCGCTGCGCGAACGTGGGTTTTCGGCCAGCTCCTGATCGTCAGGACCGATGGCCTTGCGCGTGGTCTGGCTGAATTGGGCAATGGTTTCCGCCTCTTGCGGGGCATAGCGGTTGGCGCGGCCCGCCGTGCCCGAACGCGCTTGCAAGAACCGCTTGACCATCCGGTCCTCGATGGAATGAAAGGTCACGACAGCCAGCTTGCCGCCCGGTTTCAGCGCGCGCTCAGCGGCGGCCAGCCCCAGCGCCAGCTCGCGGTATTCATCGTTCACGGCGATGCGCAGCGCCTGAAAGCTGCGGGTGGCGGGATGCGACTGACCGGGTTTGGACCGGGGCAGACAGCCCTCGATCAGCCGCGCCAGTTCCAGCGTGGTGGTGATGGGCGCGGTGGCGCGCGCCTTGACGATGCTGCGCGCGATGCGGCGGCTGGCGCGCTCCTCGCCGTAATTGAACAGGATGTCCGCGATCACGCCCTCATCGGCAGTATTGACGATGTCGGCGGCAGAGGGGCCGGACTGGCTCATCCGCATGTCCAGCGGGCCGTCCTTCATGAAGGAAAAGCCGCGCTCGGCCAGATCAAGCTGCATCGAGGAGACGCCCAGATCCAGCACCACGCCGTCCAGATCCTGCGCATATTCATCCATGCGGGAAAACACGCCCTCGACCATCTCGATCCGGTCGCCATAAGCCGCAGCCCAGCCCGTCGCCATCTGAAAGGCCAGAGGGTCGCGGTCCACCGCGATCACACGGTCCGCCCCCGCCTCCAGCAGCCCGCGCGTATAGCCGCCCGCGCCAAAGGTGCCATCCAGCCAGACACCCGTGACAGGCGCCACCGCCTTCAGCAGCGGGCGCAGCAGAACCGGGATATGGGGGGCGTTGTCAGGGGTCGGCGCGGCAGCGGCCATGGCTTACTCCCCTTTCGGATTGTCCAGATAGATGAGCGGATCGAAATCCTCGGGCAGCTCGTCCAGCCAGGCCTCGGTCCGGGACAGTTCCTCGGTCTCATAGGTCTCGGGCTTCCAGATCTGGAACGTGTCACCGGCGGCGATGAAGAAGGCCCCTGGAGCGAATGCCTGCCCCAGCGCGTCGAAGCCGAGGAAGAGCCCGAACCTCAAGGCCCCCGCGTCACGATCACCG
>JAMWZG010000497.1 GCA_024304855.1 Paracoccaceae bacterium | reverse complement strand
TCTGGTCGCCCCCGCCAATATGCCCGACGGGTTGATCTGGCATAAATGGCAAAGCTACTGGACATGGATGAGCGGCTTTGCCCTGCTGGTGCTGGTCTATTATCTGGGGGCCGAATTCTATCTGATCGACCCCGCCGTGATGGAATTGGCCACATGGCAGGCGGTCGGTATTTCGCTTGCCTCGCTGGCCTTTGGCTGGATCGTCTACAACACGCTCTGCAAGGTCTTCGTGGATGCCAATCAGACCGGGTTGATGCTGGCCCTGTTCGTGGTGCTGGTGGCGATGGCGTGGTTCTATACCAGCGTCTTTTCGGGCCGCGCCGCGATGCTGCATCTGGGGGCTTTCACCGCCACGATCATGAGCGGGAACGTCTTCTTCATCATCATCCCCAATCAAAAGGTGGTGGTCGCTGACCTCATCGCCGGGCGCAAACCCGATCCGAAATACGGCAAGATCGCCAAGCAGCGCAGCACGCATAACAATTATCTGACGCTGCCCGTGATCTTCCTCATGCTGTCGAACCACTATCCGCTGGCCTTTGCGACCGAACATACATGGATCATCGCCAGCCTTGTGTTCCTGATGGGCGTCACGATCCGGCACTATTTCAACTCGCTTCACGCCCGCACCGGCAATCCGACATGGACATGGGCGGCGACCGCGCTGATCTTCATCGCGATCATGTGGCTGAGCACCGCGCCCATGTTCCGCGCCGAGACCACGGGTGAGGCACAGGGCAACGCGTTGCGCTTTGCGCAAGCCGAAGGGTTCGCGCAGGTTCATGACATCGTCATGGGCCGCTGCTCCATGTGCCACGCGGCGGAACCCTTCTGGGAGGGGCTGCTCTGGGCCCCCAAGGGCGTGCGGCTGGATTCCGAGGCGCATATCGCCGCCGCTGCGCGTCAGATCTATCTGCAAGCGGGGATCAGCCACGCCATGCCCCCCGCCAACCTGTCCTATATGGAGGCGGAGGAGCGCGCGGCGATTGTGGCGTGGTATCGCGGGGCGACAGGCGGCTAAACGCGCTGCCCGCATCTGACAGGTGGTCGAATCGCCGCAAGCCATGCTAGGTCTAGCGGCATGGCACACCCGAACCCCAAGATAGGCGAAACCCGCCCGATCATCCGGCAGTTGGATGACGCCGCGATCAACCGTATCGCGGCGGGTGAGGTTGTGGAGCGCCCTGCCTCTGCCGTCAAGGAACTGGTGGAAAATGCGCTGGATGCTGGGGCGCGGCGCATCGACATTGCCATGGCGGATGGCGGCAAGACCCTGATCCGCGTGACCGATGATGGCTGCGGGATGTCCCCTGATGATCTGCCTTTGGCCCTGTTGCGTCATGCCACGTCCAAGATCGACGGGTCGGATCTTTTGAACATCAACAGTTTCGGCTTTCGCGGCGAGGCGCTGCCCTCGCTGGGTGCCGTGGGCCGGCTGGCGATCACCAGCCGCGCCGCCGGGCATGAGGCCGCGCAGATCACCGTCGCAGGCGGGCAGGCGGGCCCTGTGAAGCCCGCGGCCCTGACGGCGGGCACCGTGGTGGAGCTGCGCGACCTGTTCTACGCCACGCCCGCGCGGCTCAAGTTCATGCGCACCGACCGTGCCGAACAGCAGGCGGCCTCTGAGGTGGTCAAGCGGCTGGCGATGGCCGAACCCTTTGTCAGCTTCACCCTGCGCGATGTCTCGG
>JAMWZG010000496.1 GCA_024304855.1 Paracoccaceae bacterium | reverse complement strand
GGCGGTGGAAATCCTCGCGCGGGAGGCGGGAATGGAGATGCCAGCCCGCGATCCCAAGGCGCAGCAAAAACAGGACCGCCGCACGCAGCTGGTCGAGGTGATGGAGCAGGCGGCGCAGTTCTTTGCCCTGCAACTGCGCACCGGCGCGGCGGGACCGGCGCGCGACTATCTGGCCAAACGCGGGCTGAAAGCGGACGCGCTGGAACGCTTCGGCATCGGTTTTGCCCCCGATGGCTGGCAGAACCTCTGGGATCATCTGACCGCCAAGGCGGTGCCCGAGGATCTGATCCTAGCCGCCGGTCTGGCCAAGCCCTCGAACACCGGCAAGCGGCCTTTCGATGTGTTCCGCAACCGGATCATGTTCCCGATCCGGGATGCGCGCGACCGCTGCATCGCCTTTGGCGGGCGCGCGATGGACCCGAACGATCCGGCCAAATACCTCAACTCGCCGGATACCGAACTCTTCGACAAGGGCCGCAACCTTTACAACTTCGCGCCCGCGCGGGTGGCGGCGGGCAAGGGCAAGCCGCTGGTCGTGGCCGAAGGCTACATGGATGTGATCGCCTTGTCCGAGGCCGGTTTCACCGCCTCTGTCGCCCCATTGGGCACCGCCGTGACCGAGACGCAGCTGCAACTGATGTGGCGCATCGCACCCGAGCCGATCATCGCGCTGGATGGCGACAACGCCGGTATCCGCGCGGCGATGCGGGTGATTGATCTGGCGCTGCCGCTGCTGGAGGCGGGGCAATCGCTGCGCTTTGCCGTCATGCCCGAGGGTAAAGACCCCGATGATCTGATCCGCGCCAGTGGGGCCGGGGCGATGCAGGCGCTGCTCGAGCAGGCGGTGCCGATGGTCGATCTGCTCTGGCGGCGCGAGACGGAAGGGCAGGTCTTCGACAGCCCGGAACGCCGGGCCACGCTGGACAAGGCGCTGCGCGCCAAGATCATGCTGATAAAAGACCCGTCCATCCGCGCCCATTACGGCGAGGCGATCAAGGAGCTGCGCTGGGAGCTGTTCTCCAGCCGTCGCAAGAGCAGTGCCCCGCACAGCCCGCGCGCAGCCTGGACACCCGGCAGCCCGCGCGGGCTTGCCGCCCCCGTGCCGCAGCCCAGCACCAAATCCTCGCTGCTGGCGCAGGCCGGTGACGGGGTCGAGGATGCGCTGCGCGAGGCGGTGATCTTTGCCACGCTGATCACCACCCCCGCCGTGATCGAGGAGTTCGAGGGGCAGATCGAGCGGCTGGACTGTCAGGGCGCGGGCCATGCCAGCCTGCGCGATGCGCTGCTGCGGGTGGCGCTGGATCATGGTCACAGGGATCATGGCGACAGGGGGCATGGACCAGACGCCGAGGCGTTGCGCGCCGCCCTTGCGCAGGAAGTTGGCGCAGAGGTTCTTGAAAGCCTCTTTGCGCTTCCCCATGTCCGTATCGTGCCCCCGGTGCGTCAGCCCGGCAACACGGAAATGGCCCGCATGACCGTGGCCGAGGAATTGGCCAAACTGACCTGTCAGCGCGGCCTCATCTCGGAAATCGCCGAGGCGGAGGAGGATCTGGAGGGGCTTGCCGATGAGGCGGTGACATGGCGTCTGAGCCAGGCCGCCGAGGCCCGCAACCGCGCCCTGCGCAGCCAGCAGCAGGACCGCACCGAATATGACACTGGCCCCAACGGGGCGCGAATCAACCGTGACGAA
>JAMWZG010000495.1 GCA_024304855.1 Paracoccaceae bacterium | reverse complement strand
CGAGCCTGCGGGCAAGGGCAGAAAATGGGCAGACAGCCCGAACGGTATGAGGACTTGGACATGAGCGATATCGCAGACCGCGTAAAGAAGATCGTGGTAGAACATCTGGGTGTGGACGAGGACAAGGTTGTCGAGAACGCGTCGTTCATCGACGATCTGGGTGCGGACAGCCTGGACACGGTCGAACTGGTCATGGCGTTCGAAGAAGAATTCGGGATCGAGATCCCCGATGATGCAGCCGAAACGATCCAGTCCTTCGGCGACGCGGTGAAGTTCATCACCGAAGCCTCCTGAGGCGCGCATCATTTCCGATGTCACCGAAAACCCTCGTCCTGCCGGACGGGGGTTTTTTGTTGCCCGGATCACATTGAGGTTTGACCCGTGCGGCGCCTTGCCCGATCCTGCGGGCTGCGATCCGCGCAGGTTGCGCGGCACGGCGGTGCCTGCTCTTGCCCATCAGGGGGCAGGCGCGCTATGAGCACGACAGAACATGAACGAAGGGGTTGGTCATGCGTCGAGTGGTTGTTACGGGATTGGGACTGGTCACACCTTTGGCCTGCGGGGTCGAGGAGACATGGTCGCGTCTGCTGGCCGGAGAATCCGGGGCCGGCCCGATCACCCGTTTCGACGCCAGCAATGTGCTGACAACCTATGCCTGCGAAGTTCCCTTCGGTGACGGCACGAACGGCACTTTCAACCCCGATGACTGGATGGAGCCGAAAGAGCGGCGCAAGGTCGATGACTTCATCCTCTACGGCATGGCCGCCGCGACCCAGGCGGTCGAGGATTCCGGCTGGAAGCCCGAGGCCGAGGAAGACCGCCTGCGCACGGGCGTCATGCTGGGCTCCGGCATCGGCGGTCTCCAGTCGATCGAACAGACCACGCTGCTGATCAAGGAGAAAGGCGCGCGCCGCGTCTCGCCCTTCTTCATTCCGGGCGCGCTGATCAACCTGATCTCGGGTCAGGTCAGCATCCGCTATGGCTTCAAGGGACCGAACCATGCCGTCGTGACCGCCTGTTCCACCGGCGCCCATGCCATCGGCGACGCCGCCCGCCTGATCCAGTGGGGCGATGCCGAGGTGATGGTGGCCGGCGGGGCCGAGGCTGCGATCTGCGAGATCGGGATTGCCGGCTTCAACGCCTGCAAGGCGCTCTCCACCAAACGGCCCGACGATCCCAAGGCCGCCAGCCGCCCCTATGACGCCGACCGCGACGGTTTCGTCATGGGCGAAGGCGCAGGCGTCGTTGTGCTCGAGGAATACGAACACGCCAAGGCGCGCGGGGCCAAGATCTATGCCGAAGTGCTGGGCTATGGCCTCTCGGGCGATGCCTATCACATCACCGCCCCGTCCGAGGATGGCGACGGTGGTTTCCGCTCGATGAAGGCGGCGCTGGAACGGGCCGGGCTCACGGCTGCGGATATTGACTACATCAACGCCCATGGCACCAGCACCATGGCCGATGTCATCGAACTGGCCGCTGTCGAACGCCTGCTGGGCGATCACGCCGCCCGTGTCACCATGTCCTCGACAAAATCCGCCACCGGGCATCTTCTGGGGGCCGCCGGCGCGATCGAGGCGATCTTCTCGATCCTCGCCATCCGCGATCAGGTCGCCCCGCCCACGATCAACCTGGACAATCCTGCGGTCGAAACCGCCATCGACCTTGCGCCCAACGCCAAACGCGCGCGCAAGAT
>JAMWZG010000494.1:1161-1697 GCA_024304855.1 Paracoccaceae bacterium | reverse complement strand
GTTGATGCAGGCCATACCTATGTCCTCCCGTTCGGGACATGGGACGGGGTAGTGGTGGGCGATGTCATTGAAAGCAGCCCGAGAGGCGACGTTGTGCGCCCTGATACGGGCTGGATCGGTCGGGTTCTCAACGCGTTGGGAGAGCCTATCGACGGTCGCGGCCCTCTGCACGAAGGCTCCGCGGCGCGTCCGGTCAAAGCTGCGCCGCCGCCCGCCTTTGATCGCCGCCGCGTCGGGGCGCGCATCGATACCGGCGTCAAGACGTTGGACGTGTTCACGCCGCTCTGTAGGGGGCAGCGTATGGGTGTCTTTGCCGGGTCTGGGGTCGGGAAATCTTCCTTGATGGCAAAGCGGGTCACGCTGTCGATCAACAACAACACCTGCAAGCCTGCGTCGCGGAAATGCTCGGCGATGGCGGTGGCCGTCCAGGCGGCCTGACGACGCATCAGTGGCGGTTCGTTCCCGGTCGACACGACAAGGACACAACGCGCCATCGCCGAGCATTTCCGCGACGCAGGCTTGCAGGTGTTGTTGTT
>JAMWZG010000494.1:0-1151 GCA_024304855.1 Paracoccaceae bacterium | reverse complement strand
CGCCAACCGTCTTTGCAGAACTGCCGCAACTCATGGAGCGGGCCGGGCCGGGAAGCGGAAAAGGCGGTGACATCACCGGTATTTACACGGTTCTGGTTGACGGGGACGACATGAACGATCCGATTGCCGATACGGTGCGCGGCATTCTTGATGGGCATATCGTCCTTGACCGCCAGATTGCCGAACGCGGCCGTTTCCCGGCCATTCACCTGTTGAAAAGCCTGTCGCGCATGCTGCCCGATTGTCACTCGCCTGCGGAATATGCTGTCCTTGCCGCGGCCCGGCGGGTGGTGGCGAAATACACCGACATGGAAGAACTGATACGGATGGGTGCCTACAAACCGGGGTCCGATACCGATATCGACGCTGCTATCCGCTTTGCCGGTCCGGTCGAGTCATTCCTGACCCAGCGCAAGCATGAACAGATGTCGGCGGACCAGTCCTTTGCCGAGGTCTATCGCCTGCTTGGCGAGGCGGGCATCGACGTGCCGCTTCCCAGCCCACCGCCGGCACACCATATGTCGGGCGTCACGCCGGGTTCTCGCGGCATGCCCGTCATGCAGCGTGGCCAGGTTCCATGACGATAAGATTGCGGCCTGTCACGTCGGCAGATGCGGTTGTCTTCGTCTTACGTAACGGGTGTCAGCACCGGCTGACCGTCAAGCAAGGCCCGGATATTCGCGCGCTGCAAACGTCCCATGTCGCGGCGAGTTTCAATCGTGGCCGTGCCGATATGGGGCAGGGGCAAGACATTCGGCAGCTCCACCAGACGCCGATCTGGTTGCGGTTCGTTCAGGAAAACATCCAGCGCCGCGCCGCGAATGGTTCCATCGGTCAGTGCCGCCAGCAGGGCAGGCTCGTCCACAACCGTGCCGCGCGAAAGATTGATCAGATGGCCGTCGGGCCCAAGTGCGCTCAGGACCTCGGCATTGATCAGGTTCACCGTCTCGGCCCCTCCGACGACAGTCACGAACAGATCGTCCACCGCATCGGCCAGTGACACGGAGTCCCGATGAAACTGCCAGCCTGAGGGCGTATCTTTGGGGCTGCGGGCGCAGTAATGCACATCGCATTTGAACGCGGCCAGACGGTTCGCCAATTCGCGCCCGATGCGACCCATACCAAGGATGCCGACCCGTCGCCCCGTGGCC
>JAMWZG010000493.1 GCA_024304855.1 Paracoccaceae bacterium | reverse complement strand
CCATTCCGTTCCAGCCGCGCGGCAATCTCGGACCGCGCGTCGGCAGCATTGCAGGGACCGGCGACCTGCACCACACCATAGTGCAGCCGCAGCGGATTGTCGCGCTTGGCCTTGTAATCGGCAAAGCATTCGGCCGCGCTTGCAGTGGCGGCAAGGCAAAGCAGCGTGGCTGTGATCAGGGAAAGGCGCATCTGTCTCATATCGGCAAGAATGCGCCGCCCCATGGCGTTATTCAATATCCATAAGGGTTTGGCCCGGCTGTTATCCGATAACAGGGCGGCGATATTGCCTGTCCTGCGGCTTTGCACCCAGTTGGTCCCATGTGATCCGCCGACAGGTGGAGGCCACAACCCCGTTCAACCACATGTCACACTTTGAGAGGACATCGCATGGCCCGGAAATTCATCGCTTCCATTCTGACAGCCGCCGTTCTGGTCACGGCCCTCAATGCCGCCCCCGCGCGCGCCACCGATATTCGCGACCTGGCTGGTGCCGCCGCCGGTATCGCCGCTGTGGCGATCATCGCCAACCAGTTGAACAAGCAGCGCGATCGCGGCGATGAAAGCTATTCCAGCCGCAACACGCTTGGCCAGATTTTCGCGCCCCAGCAGCGGGTGCCGCAATATGGCCAAGGCGGGCAGTATTACGGGCAGGGCAACTATGGCCAGGGCGGGCAGCATTTCGTCAAGCCGCGCCCCCTGCCGGATCGTGTCGCGCGCCGCGCGCTGCCTGCGGCCTGTCTGCAAACGGTCGAGGATCGGCGCGGCCGCGCCTTCAACGTGCTGGGCCAGCGTTGTCTTGAGAACAACTTTCGCGGCGCGCGCAACCTGCCGCAGTCCTGCGCGGTGGACATCCAGTCGAACCGTGGCTGGCGCAGCGCCTATGACGCGAATTGCCTGTCGCGTGCAGGCTACAGCATCGCCCGCTACTGAGAGGCGAGCAGAGGGGGCGCGGCCTTGACCGCGTCACCGGACTGGGGGCGGCGCAGGCGGCCCCCTTTTTCATTGCCAAAAGCCGCGATCTGCGGTTTCTGCCCGGTCATGAGCTTGCCTGATTTCAGTTTTGAAGCGGCCCTTCTGGCGCAGGGGCTCACCTCTGTCGCCGGGGTGGATGAGGTCGGGCGCGGCCCCCTGGCCGGCCCCGTGACGGCGGCGGCTGTGGTGCTTGATCCCGCGCGCCTGCCTGTCGGGTTGAACGATTCAAAGCAGTTGACGCCCAAGCGTCGCGAGGGGGTGTTACAGGCGATCATGGACAGCGCCGAAGTCTCCATCGCCCATGCCACGGTCGAGGAGATCGACACCCTGAACATCCTGCGCGCCAGCCATCTGGCGATGGAGCGGGCACTGGCCGGATTGAAGCATCCGCCCTGTCACGCGCTGATCGACGGCAATCTGATCCCGCGCGGCCTGACCCTGCCCGCGACAGCGATTGTGAAGGGTGACGCCCGCAGCCTGTCGATTGCCGCCGCCTCGATCGTGGCGAAAATTGCCCGCGACAGGATCATGTGGGATTTGGCGCAACAGTATCCCGGCTATGGCTGGGAGACGAACGCTGGCTATCCATCAAAAAGTCACAGATTGGCGCTGCAAGATCTTGGGCTGACCCCTCACCATAGGCGTTCCTTCAAGCCGGTCCACAATATCTTGTATCAACATAAAAATGTAAGTGACTGATTCAAAAAAGAAATTGACCGCGAATCGCC
>JAMWZG010000492.1:606-1710 GCA_024304855.1 Paracoccaceae bacterium | reverse complement strand
TCGTCGTCGACATTGACGCCCTGAAATCCAAGACGGGCCGTTTCAAGCGTCTGAGCGCCTGCCCGCAGGGCATCGCCCCGGTCCTGTGCAGACGTGAAGGCGATTTGTTGATCGGCGATCATTGCGGGCACAAACTCGGTCAGCCGGGACTGCGCGCCAAGACCCGCTGCGGGCGACAAGGTGAAGGTCACGCTGAAGGCCGCGATCATCCCTTCAACCTGTGTATTGTCGCTTTCCGGTCCGGACGCGACCGCTCCCATCCCGTCCCGCATCCGCCAGAGCGTGTCGCCACCCGGTCCTCGTACCGCCGCGTTGATCGACAGACGCGCCGCCAGACCCTCTGCCGCAGCAGGATCGAAAGCCGCGCCCGCATCTGTGAACAGCCCCGGCTGTCCGGGTGCTACGGTGGTGTCTGCGGCGGTAAAGGATTGCACCAGCATGCGCGCCGCTTCATCCAGTTGAGTTTTCATCTGCGGCAAGACATCGTTCAACAGCGCAAAGCGACCGGCAAGCCGGCCCTCGTCAAAACCACGGACGCCCGGTGCCGTCGGCGTGATCTCTGCATCACCAGCGAAAAGACGGCCATCGGCCTGCGAGAAACTGACGCGATGAATTGCTTGCCCCTCAAGCAGCGGCGTGCCTCCGGCGGTATAGATGATCATCTTGCCGCCCGTATCGCGCTGCACCCGCAGATCAACCAGTTCAGCCATCTCATCCAGCTTTGTGGCCAGTGAATCCTCGAACATCGCATTGTCGCGCGTTCCGGGTTCGCTTAGGCCAATCTTGCGGTTCAGCTCGGCGGCGTCGGCCAGAAGGCGGTTGAGCGTGGCCACATCCACCTCGATGCCTGCGCGGGTATTTGCCGCCGTCTCGGACAGCGTGGCCGACGTGGCATTCAAGCCTGAAACCAGTCCTGCCGCAGCATCCAGTGCCGCCCGCTGCAAGGAGGGTTGCGCAGGGTCGTTGGACAACTCGTCCAGCCTTGACTGCAACGCGGTGATCCGCCCCGGAATCGATTGCGGATCACCCGGTTTGCCCAGAAGCGCAGCGTGGATCTTCAGACCGTCCGCCACAGCGTCCTGCGTTGCGGTGCGCGACATCTCT
>JAMWZG010000492.1:280-596 GCA_024304855.1 Paracoccaceae bacterium | reverse complement strand
CATCTCTTGTCGGTGCATCCGGTCCAGAGCGCCATCGACCTCGCGCCGGATACCCGTGATCAGAACGCCATTCCCCCCGGGCCCGCTGGTCTGCAAAAGACCGCGCCGCACATACCCCACGCGCTCGGCATTGGCGATGTTGTTGGCCGTCATTTCGGACCAGGCCGCCGTTGCGGCAAGGCCGCTGCGGCTACTGACGAAAGCGTTGGTGATACTCATGGCCTGTGTCCCTTATGCCGATCAACGCTTGAGGCGCATGGTTTCATCCAGCATCTCGTCGACCGTGGTGACGATCTTGGCGTTGGAGGAATAGGCG
>JAMWZG010000492.1:0-270 GCA_024304855.1 Paracoccaceae bacterium | reverse complement strand
GACAAGAACGGATCACCCGGCGCGGCAAGTCCTGTCTGCTGCGCGGGCACATTGCCGCCAATGGTAATCGCCGTGGTCGGAGAGCCACGCATCTGCACATCACCGATCCGCACGCTTTCCAGATCACCGAAACGATTTCGGTCGACGGCGCCAAGGGTGCCATCCTCGCCATAGGGATAGCCTGACAGAAACAAGCCTGCCGCGTTGCGCAAGAAACCGTTCTCGTCGGGCAGGAACGATCCCGCCCGTGTCAACTGGTAGTTCGATTCA
>JAMWZG010000491.1 GCA_024304855.1 Paracoccaceae bacterium | reverse complement strand
GCTATGACCGGACCCAGATTGACCCCGCTTGCCGCCAGCCTTCCCGCCACCGTGCCCTTCGTCGGGCCCGAAGCGCAGGAGCGTGCCCAGAACCGCCCCTTCGCCGCCCGCCTGGGCGCGAATGAAAGCGTCTTCGGCCCCTCTCCCCGCGCGATCAAGGCGATGCAGGACGCCGCCGCCGAGATCTGGATGTATGGCGATCCCGAGGCGCATGACCTGCGCCACGCTTTGGCCGCCCATCACGGCTGCACCCCTGCGAACATCATGATCGGCGAAGGCATCGACGGGCTTCTGGGCTACCTTGTCCGCCTGATGGTCGCGCCGGGTGATGCGGTCGTCACCTCGGACGGGGCCTACCCGACCTTCAACTACCATGTCGCGGGCTTTGGCGGCACGCTGCACAAGGTGCCCTATAGCGGCGATCACGAAGACCCCGCCGCCCTCATGGCCAAGGCGGCCGAGACGAAGGCCAAGCTCGCCTACCTCGCCAATCCCGACAATCCGATGGGCAGCCATCACACGGGTGCCGCCATCGCAGCCGCCCTCGACGCCCTGCCCGCAGATACCCTTCTGGTGCTGGACGAGGCCTATATCGACCTTGCCCCCGCAGGCACCGCCGCGCCCATCGCCGCCGATGATCCCCGCGTGATCCGGATGCGCACCTTTTCCAAGGGCTACGGCATGGCGGGCGCGCGCGTTGGCTATGCCATCGGGGCCACCCCGCTGATCGACGCCTTCAACAAGGTGCGCAACCATTTCAGCATGAACCGCGCCGCCTTGGCCGGGGCGCTCGCCGCCCTCGGCGATCAGGACTGGATGACCCATGTCCGCGCGCAAGTTGCCACCGCCCGCGACCGCATCGCGCAGATTGCCCGCGACAACGGCCTGACGCCCCTGCCCTCGGCCACCAATTTCGTGACCGTCGATTGCGGCAGCGACGGCGCCTTCGCCGCCCGCGTCCGCGACGCGCTGGTGGCGCAGGGCATCTTCGTGCGGATGCCCTTCGTGGCCCCGCAGAACCGCTGCATCCGCATCAGCTGCGGCACCCCTGCCGATCTGGACCTGCTGGACGCCGCCCTGCCCAAGGCGCTGACCACCGCCCGCGCCTGACGCAAATGTGACAGGCCAAACCCACGCGCGGGCCGCATAAGCAAGCAACTGCAATCAACCGGAGGCCCCGAATGTCCCGTCTGCCCGCCACGCTCCTCGCCTTGCTGATCGGCTCTGCCGCCATCGCGCAAAGCACCGACCACAGCATGATGAACCACGCCGCCATGGGCCATGGCATCGCCAGCAGCGACGACAGCCCCGCCACGCAGGCCTACAAGGCCGCCAATGACGCGATGCACATGGGCATGGCGATTCCCTTCACGGGCGATGCGGATGTGGATTTCATCCAGGGCATGATCCCGCACCACCAGGGTGCGGTCGATATGGCCCGCATCGTGCTGGAACACGGGTCGGACCCCGAGGTGCGCAAACTGGCCGAAACCGTCATCGCCGCGCAGGAAGAGGAAATCGCATGGATGCGCGCCTGGCTGAAAGAGCGCGGGATCGAGTAAGCGCCCAAAGCCGATGAGCGTCAGCGAGGAGGCGCCCCCCAGCGCCTTACCCCAGCACCTTACCCCCGCGCCATCACCCCTGCCGCAGCCTCAAGGGCACCAGACCCGTGCGGGATCTCCAGCGCCATGAACCCGGCCTGAATCGCCCCCAGCGCCCCCATC
>JAMWZG010000490.1 GCA_024304855.1 Paracoccaceae bacterium | reverse complement strand
CGATGCGCGCGACCTGCGCCGATGGGATCGTGCATGAGGCGCTGGCGATCAACGAGGTGTCCTTGCTGCGGCAGGGGCCGCAGGCGGCGAAACTGCGCATCACCGTCGATGGGCGGGTGCGGATGGATGAGCTGGTCTGCGACGGGGCGCTGGTGGCGACCCCGGCGGGATCGACGGCCTATAATTACAGCGCCCATGGGCCGATCCTGCCGATCCGGTCGGATGTTCTGGCGCTGACGGCGATTGCGCCCTTCCGGCCCCGGCGCTGGCGCGGGGCGCTGCTGCCCAAGACGGCTTTAGTGCGGATCGACGTGCAGGAGCCGGTCAAGCGCCCGGTGATGGCGGATGCGGATTCGCGCTCCGTGCGCGATGTGGTGGCGGTCGAGATCCGCAGCGCGCCCGAGGTGGAGCATCGCATCCTTTTCGATCCCGGTCACGGGCTGGAGGAGCGGCTGATCCAGGAACAGTTTGTCTGACCGCCGCGTGAGGGGGCGTCAGTAGAACCCCACCTCGGCCACGGCCACATCGGCGGTGTGATCGCGCCCATAGGCCACGATCCCGAGGCTGCGGATGCTGGCGGGGCGCAGCTGATCGCGCAGCAACGCGCCCGAGGGGGTGAAGGCGGTGAAGGGAATCCGCACCTCAACCCAGTCGGGCGTCGTGGCAAAGGGGGCCTGATAATACTGCCATGGCAGCACGGTGCCGGCGGTGCGCAGGTGGATGAAATACCCCTCGCCATTGCCGCGGGTGCGGATCAGCACGCCTTGGGCATTCTCCGGGGGTGGGCTGTCCAGCGCGATGCGGGCCTGGATGAAACCGCCGCGATTGGCGGTGCTGACCCGGCCTGTCAGGCGCAGGTAGGTGGTGCCCTCTGCCGTCTCGATCCGCGCGCCGCCTTGCGAGAGGCCGCCCATGACTTGATCGCTGACATAACTCCAGCTGGTGTCGGGGGTCAGGCGGATGGGGTCGGTCATCTGGGCCTTTGCGGTGAGAGGCAGGAGAAGGGCAAGGCCGAGGATGGCGGCGAATGACTGTTTCATCGGCTTGATATGGGGTGTTCCCCCCGTCGCGGCAACGGCGGCGCGGGGGGAGAGGTGGGATTGGATATTTCAGGCAAGAAGAAGCAGGGCGCCCCCCGGCGGCAGTGCACCGGGGGGCGGGGGATCATTTGGCATAGCCCAGGGTTTGCAGGGCGGTGCGGATCTCGTCCAGGATAGCGGGATCGTCGATCGTGGCGGGGATCTTGAAATCCTGCCCGTCGGCCAGTTTGACCATCGTGGCGCGCAGGATTTTCCCTGAGCGGGTCTTGGGCAGGCGGTCCACCACCACGGCCAGTTTGAAGGCGGCCACAGGCCCGATCTGGTCGCGCACGCGGGCCACGCATTCCTTGACGATCTCGGCGTGGGGGCGGTTCACGCCCTTGGTGAGGCATAAAAAGCCCAGCGGCAACTGGCCCTTGAGCTCATCCGTCACGCCGATCACGGCGCATTCGGCGACGTCGGGATGCCCGGCGAGGATCTCCTCCATGGCACCTGTCGAGAGGCGGTGGCCGGCCACGTTGATCACGTCATCGGTGCGCGCCATGATGTAGAGATAGCCGTCCGCGTCGATCATGCCGGCATCGCCCGTCTCGTAATAGCCGGGGAAATGCGCCAGGTAGGATTTGCGATAGCGTTCTTCGGCGTTCCACAGGGTGGGTAGGGTGCCGGGCGGCAGGGGCAGTTTC
>JAMWZG010000049.1 GCA_024304855.1 Paracoccaceae bacterium | reverse complement strand
GCACGCAGAAACTGGTGCGCAACCTGACCGCGGCCGAGATCATCGGGCAGGTGATGGTGGCGCGCGACGATCTGGGCGAATGGCCCGCACCGGGGCGCAATCCCAAGGACGAGACGCGGCTGCTGTCGAATATCGTGCTGATGGGCATGGGCGAGCCGCTTTATAATTTCGACAATGTGCGCGATGCGATGAAGATCGCGATGGACCCCGAGGGCATCAGCCTGAGCCGGAGGCGGATCACGCTGTCCACTTCCGGTGTGGTGCCCGAGATTGCGCGCACCGCGCAGGAGATCGGCTGCCTGCTGGCCGTCAGTTTCCACGCCACCACGGATGAGACGCGCGACAAGCTGGTCCCGATCAACAAGCGCTGGAACATCGCGGCGTTGCTGGACGCGCTGCGCGAGTATCCCAAGGTTTCGAATTCCGAGCGGATCACCTTTGAATATGTGATGCTGGCCGGGGTGAACGATACGGATGAGGATGCCCGCCGTCTGGTCAAGCTGATCGAGGGGATACCGGCCAAGATCAACCTGATCCCCTTCAACGAATGGCCCGGCGCGCCTTACAAGCGGTCGTCGAACAACCGTATCCATGCCTTTGCGGACATCATCTACAAGGCCGGCTATGCCAGCCCGATCCGCACCCCGCGCGGCGAGGATATCATGGCGGCCTGCGGTCAGTTGAAATCGGCGACCGAGCGTGCGCGCAAGTCCCGCGCCGAGATCGAGGCTGAAGCGGGTCTGCGCTGACCTGCGGGGTCTGACGCAACCGCGCCTTTGGGTCTTGCCACATATCCGTCAGATAGCAGGGCCGCAGCCTGGACAGGGCGCGCGGCCGATGTCGCCAGTTGCGACGCATTTTATTGAAATACCTCACATTTCGACAATTCGCGCCACGGCGGACAATCCCGACGCGGCTGCCTTAATTGTTTCTGACTGCCCCGCAATCGCCCAAATCCGGTAAAATTCGCGCCCAAGTCTTTGAACAGATTGTTTCCTGTGAGGGTTTACCAACAGGAGTAAAGAATATGTCTGTTATCCAAGCCAATGACGCCTTTATGGCCGCCCAGGTTCTTGATCTGGTGCTGAGTGAACGGCGCAAGGCGCTGTCGCCGCGCGAATGGAAACATCGTCTTGCCGGCTATGGCTATAGCCTGACGCAGGCCGAAGGCGCTGTGATGGTGACAAGCCTGCGCACGGGATCGGCGGTCTGTGCGGTGCCTGGCGAAATGACGGTCTGATATACGATCGCTGTCTTTTTGACTGTGTTTCAATGCCGAAACACCAGCTTTTCTATCCGCTGATCCGGGCCGTCAACAGGGGCTCCTGCCGATCGTTGGCATAGAGAAGAAGCGCCCCGTCAGGGCCGATGTCGAACCGGCTGATCCGGGCAAGGGTCGCAAAGAAACGCTGCTCCTGCTCCATCAGCGCAGGCGCGCAGGCCATCCGGGTCGCCGCTGCGGGACCGATGCTCAGCCCCTCGCCGCTCAGATCGAAGGCGGCGTTGTAGCGGTTGCACCCGCCCTGCCCGGCCAGACGCCGCGAGGCGGCGTCAAACTCCAGCGTCACGCGCGAGGAGTCGATGATCCCCGCCCCCTCGATATCCTCGACCTGCCATTCGAGACCGGCCAGAAGGTCGATCGATTCGCCACCACATCCCTGCAATTCTGCCTCCTGCCATGTCACGCTGACGGTCTGCGGATAGGGCGTACCGGTCATCAGATCACGGCAGATCGTCTCGGACAGGCGCAGCACCATGCCTGCCCCGTACATGTCAAAGACGAAATCCGCGCCATTCAGCCCCGCGCGCGGCAGCCGGGCGCGCACCGGGCTCATGCCGATATTCGGGATGAGTTCGACCAGCCCGCCCGCGATGGTCAGGGACCAGAAGGGTTCGGTCCCGCGCGCGCGATAGGGCTGATCCGGCTCGGGCGGGACGGCCACGCATTCGGGCAATTGCGTCCCCGCCAGCGAGACTAGCGCCGTATCCCCGCGCGACCAGTAGAAGGTGCCCTCATCCGCCGGGTCCGCGAATTTCGCGCCCGAGGCAGCGGGCACCTGCGACAGGATCAGCCGGTCGGTTTCGGTTTCCAGAACGGCGCGGTCCTCGAAGAACCCGACGCGCAGGCGCGTATCGCCACAGCGCAGCGTGCTGGCGAAGCCCATGGGTTGAAAGCTGTTCAGCACGATCTCACCCAGCGCGACGGGCGTATCACCTGCGGGCACGGTGATCGCGTCACTGACCCAGAGCGGCTGACCATCCAGCACCACGGCAGCGCGCAGACGGGCGTTCACCCCGTCGGGAAGGGTCAGGGCGAAGGCCAGGGGCACCTGTTTGCCGCCAGTCTGAAACCGCGTCTCTGCCAGGGGCGTGTCCTGCAATCCGCGCGCCTCGATCACCACCTCGGCCCCGGCGGGCAGGGCGATGCGCGCGAGATAGGTCAGCGTCCCCTCGACCGGGCGCGCGGTCGCGGCGGTTGTCAGCAGGGACAGGGCAGCAAGGGACGTGGCGGCAAGACGCAGCATCGCGGAACCTCTCGGATCGTCATGCGCCCGAGTATAGACCGGGGCCGCGACGGCTCAAAGCCTTTGCGCGGGCGTCGGCAAGGATGGTCCTAGCGCCCCGGAATCGCTCCGCGCTTTTCCCCGGCCCCGTCCCAATCGGTCATCGCGGCCAGCGCCTCCTCGGCGGTTTCGACAAAGCGGAAGAGCGCCAGATCCTCACGCGAGATGGTGCCCGCCTCGGCCAGCGCCTCCCAGTTGATGATCTTGTCCCAGAAGGCGCGACCGAAGAGCAGGAAGGGCACGCGCTTCATGCGGCCGGTCTGGATCAGGGTCAGCGCCTCGAACATCTCGTCCAGCGTGCCGAAGCCGCCGGGAAAGACGCAGACGGCATTGGCGCGCATCAGGAAATGCATCTTGCGGATGGCGAAATAGTGGAAGTTGAAGCAAAGGTCGGGGGTCACGAATTCATTCGGCGCCTGCTCATGCGGCAGCACGATGTTCAGACCGATCGAGATGCCGCCCGCTTCCTTGGCACCGCGATTGCCCGCCTCCATCACACCGGGACCGCCGCCGGTGGTGATGATGTTGCGATGCCCCCCGGCGGCAAGCGAGGCCTGCGTGACCAGAAAGGCAAAGCGCCGCGCCTCCTCGTAATATTGCGAGAGGGCGGCGAGGGTTTCGGTCGCGGCCGCGTCCTTTTTCGCGGGCGCAGGGATGCGCGCGCCGCCGAAGAGGACGACGGTGCTTTCCACCCCGTATTCGTCCAGCAACATCTGCGGCTTGAGCAGTTCCAGCTGCAACCGGACCGGGCGCAGCTCGTCCCGGCAGAGGAAGTCATCATCCGCGAAAGCCAGCTTGTAGGCGGCGGAACGGGTCTGTTCCGTTTCGGGCACGCCATGGGCGGTTTCGATGTCCGTATGGGCATCGCGGAACGGGCGGGAGCGGTCGTCTTTCATCGGGGTCGCTTTCTGGACAGGCATGGGCCAGACCTATCAAAGCGGTGCGGGCAAAGCCAGTGACGATGGCGGCATGAGGGCCGGCGGGGCGGCGGGGCATGGTTCGTGTTTGCGCGGCGGCGCAGTTGGCTTTATAGGCGGGGCCAACCCCATTCACCCACCGGAGATGTCACCATGTCGAATGCCGCCCTTGAGACCGCCATCGAAGCCGCATGGGAGGGGCGTGACGCCATCACCCCCGCCACCAAGGGTGAGGCGCGCGATGCGATCGAGGCGACGCTGGACGCGCTGGACAGCGGCAAGCTGCGCGTGGCCGAGCGGCAGGCGGATGGTCAGTGGCATGTGAACCAATGGGCCAAGAAGGCCGTGCTGCTGGGCTTTCGCATCAAGGATATGGAAGTGCATGACGGCGGGCCGCAATCGGGCGGCTGGTGGGACAAGGTGGACAGCAAGTTCAAGGGCTGGCAGGCGGCCGACTGGAAATCCGCAGGCTTCCGCGCGGTGCCCAACTGCGTCGTGCGCCGGTCGGCCTTCATCGCGCCGGGCGTGGTGCTGATGCCGTCTTTCGTGAACCTCGGGGCCTATGTGGATACGGGCACGATGGTGGATACATGGGCCACGGTCGGCTCTTGCGCGCAGATCGGCAAGAATGTGCACCTGTCGGGCGGCGTGGGCATTGGCGGCGTGCTGGAACCGATGCAGGCCGGCCCCACGATCATCGAGGACAACTGCTTCATCGGGGCGCGTTCGGAAGTGGTCGAGGGCTGCATCGTGCGCGAGGGGTCGGTTCTGGGGATGGGCGTGTTCATCGGCAAATCCACCAAGATCGTGGACCGCGAAACCGGCGAGGTCATATATGGCGAAGTGCCCGCCGGATCGGTGGTCGTGGCGGGGTCGATGCCGTCCAAGAACGGGATCAACCTCTATTGCGCGGTGATCGTGAAAAAGGTCGATGCGCAGACCCGCTCCAAAACCTCGATCAACGAGCTGTTGCGTGACTGACGACATCGCCACACCCGAAAAGCCCGCCAAGAAGCCTTCGCGCCAGCAGGTCTATACCCTGCTGGTCGAGGTGGGCCGCAAGGAAGGCGACGGGCTGCCGCCCAAATCCACCGGGGCGGCGCTCATGATCTATGCCTCGGGTGTCGATGAGGCCGAGGCGGTGCGCGAAACCGTGGCGATCCTGAAGCAGGCCGACATGGCCCCGCTGGATGTGACCGGCTATGGCACGCTGGAGGAACGTCTGTCCGACGGTCAGGAGATCGACGCCGAGGAGCGCGCCCTGATGGACCGCGCGCTGGAGGAGAACGCGGTCATCGTTGCGCAGGTCACACCGTTCGACGACTAGGCCGCCCCCTGCCCTTTCATCGTTCTGCACATACGCATGACCCGGCCCGCCCCGGGCAGAGGCTTTCGGTCATGCCGCACGCCGCGCAGACAGGGTGAGCGCCTCGAAGGCGCGCAGCACCGGATAGGCCGAGGCCGCGTGATCCGGCAGGCGCGCGCGTTCGGCACCGGCCAGAAGGCTGGCGGCCAGTCTGGCGGGATGGCGTCGGATGCGCCCGATGAACAGGCTTTCCACCGCCGCGCCGGCGGCCAGGATGGCCTCATGCGTCGGCAGCAAGACCTGACCATAGGTGACGGTCGGACCACCGGCCACGAAATGCGCAGCGGTGCCATTGACCAGATGGCGCGCGGGGACCAGCACGAATTCCTGATCGAACAGGTATTCGACATCCGAACCACCAATGACCAGCCGCTGTTCGGGAGCCACGACAATATCCTGTTGCAGCCCGAAATAGGGTGCGCGCAGGCGCACGGGCCGCAGCAATCCGCAGGCGGGCAGGGTGCGGCGGACCACCTGCAAGACCGGCGCGTTGCCGCCATCGGCCAGCCGCAGCATGTCGCCGCGCGCGACACGGCCCAGCGGGCGATAGCCATACGGCGTGCAGAGCGGCACCCGCGCGTCCAGTGTCGGCAGGGGGCCGACCGGCTCGATCCGGGTCGAGACGGCGAAGAAATTCACATCTCGGTCCATGCTGCGCGTCTCGGGATGCATGGCGACGGCCTGCACATCACGCAGCAGCAAGGGGGGCGGGTCGCGCAATTCGGTCATGAACAGGCCGGGCGCGCTCACTTTTTCGACCGCCAGATGCCCCCGACGCGCGGGCGCATCCCAGCTATAGCTGATCCGCAGCGTGTCATCGCCGTTCACGGCATCATGCTGCACGACGCCGTGGCAGATATTGCCACCCTGCGACACGACCAGCACGACCCCGCCGCCGGGAATCGCCTGAAGCGACAGCCCCCGCCGCCAGGGGTGGATCTGCTCCCATTCCAGCAGGGTTTGCGGGCGGCCATCCGGGGCCAGCCGCGCCTCGAGCAGCAGGGTGCCACGGGTCAGCAGGGCGCTGGGATCGTCGCGCTGGGTGGCGGTTTCGGCCCATCCGGCATCGCTGCCAAGGCCGGTGCAGGAAAAGCGCGGGCTCGCGCGGTCGGCAATCGCAATCCACGCCATGTCAGGCCACCCATCGTTCTGCACAGAGCACCCGCGCCTCGTAGCTGCGCAGGGTCCGGCGCGCGGCGGGGCTGTAGCCTTCCCATGTGACCGGGTTCAGATCCGGGAACAGGGCCACGATCTCGCCGATCATATCCGCCTCGAAACTGTGCAGAAGCTGCGGGCCGGGCAGGAAACTTTCGGTCTCCAGCCCTTCGGAGAAGACGACCTGATGCCGGTCAAAGAGGATATGGACATAATCCACCGTCCCGCCTTCGATCCGCGTCACGCTGTAATCGTTGACCAGGTCGCGCGCGGCGACCAGCACCTCGCCCTCGCCGAACAGCACTTCGGCCAGGCTGTCGCGGATCAGGATGCGGTGCAGCGGCGAGACCAGAAGTTGCCGGTGATCGCCAAAGGTGCCGGGCGCGATGCAGATCGGCGCGAAATCGCCCCGCGCCTCGACCTGCCGCCGCCCGATCCAGCGCAGGGGCTGCGGGCCATCGTCCTTGGTCATGACCAGATCGCCGGGGCAGAGGGTTTCGACAGGCACCTCGCCGGCAGGTGTCATGACCAGCGTGCCGGCCACGAAACAGGGCACCGAGTCGATGATGACAAAGCCGGTATCCGTCTGCCCGGTGCTGCTGGCGACCGTATAGGTGAAATTGGCCACCTCGACCGTGCCATCGCCCAGGACGGTCAGCGTGCCATCGGCATTGACCGTGACCTGCTGCCCCGAGACCAGCGTGATCACGCTGCCTGCGACCACCGCCTGCCCGTTGATATGGGTGATCGTCAGCACGCCGCCCGTGGCGTTCACGTCATTGCCCAGCACATCCAGAACCACGGTGCCATTGGGATAGATCTCGGCGGTGTCGGTCTGGGTGACCAGCACGGTCTGCACCGAGTTGCCTGCAATCAGGACGTTGGAATCGTATTGCGCATCCAGCACATCCGCGATGCCGATGCGGATCGAGTTCACCTGCCCCGGATTGACCACCATCGTCAGGGTCATGGTCAGGGTGAAGCCGTCCATCTCGGTGTTGTAGGGGCTGCCTACGTTCGAGATGAAGAGGTTCTGGTTGGACCCTGCGTTCAGGTTGTTGGGGTCGATGTCGCCATCGCCCACGGCAAGGTTGACCTGCTGGCCATTGACCCAGACGCCGAAGAAATCCTGATAGGCCCCCGTGGCGAATTCGGGATATTCCTCGGAGGAGAAGACGAATTGCATCGTCATAAGGTTGCCGGTCGGGATGAAATCCACATCCAGCCAGGCCGCGTCGACGGTGTTGGCCCCGGCTGCCGCGTTGAACTGGGCGTTGTTGTTGACCCCGCTGGTATCGGTGGTGCGCGCGTCGGTCTGGTTCGCCTGCGCGGGATTGAAGAAGCCGCTGGCGGTATTGGTGAAATCGGTGGCCCGCCCGGTGGACAGGATCACCCCGGTATTGCCGGGGGTCACGAAGCCCGAGATCGCATCCCCGTTCGAATAGACCCCCGAGGAGCGGGAGTCGCCGGTGTAGCTGGCGCTGACGACGGTGACGCCATCGCCGAAAATCTCGTTCGCCATCTGCGTCGCAGAGGCGTTCGTGTTCACGGGTAGCCGGTTCGCTGCAACCATTGTTGTCCTGCCCCTCATCGCCTGAGACAGGGCAGCACATCGCGATGGGCGGGACCGACCCGCCCGCACCGGAGTTGTCCGGCGCTTTGCCATGAAGGGGGCCGCGTTGGGCCCTGCTGCTTTTGACCTGCCTCGGGTCTTGTTATTGCGGGGCAGTAAACACCTTCATGCGCGTGCTGTTAATGGTCTTTGGCGCGGCCGCCTGCTATCGCCATGAAAATGCGCCATTTCTGACACATTTCCACAGGCGGTGACGGTTTGCCGTTCCCGCAAATCCGCGCTAACGATGGGCAGGACCACGAAAGGACATGCCCATGACCCCACATCACAGCGCCGCAACGTCACCCGTCGATCCTGCCGATCTGACGGTGCAACTGATCCGCTGCCCCTCGGTCACACCCGAGGAGGGGGGCGCGCTGGTGCTGTTGCAGGAATTGCTGGAGGGGGCGGGGTTCACCTGCACCCGTGTGGATCGTGGCGCTGTGTCGAACCTGTTTGCCCGCTGGGGCACCAAGGGACATGCGCATACATTCGGCTTCAACGGGCATACCGATGTGGTGCCCGTCGGCGATGAGGCCGCCTGGACCGTGCCGCCCTTTGGTGGCGTGATCAAGGACGGGCAGATCTGGGGGCGCGGGGCAACGGACATGAAATCGGGTGTCGCCGCCTTCGCCGCCGCCGCCATTGATTTCGTGCGCCAGACCCCGCCAGATGGGGCGGTGATCCTGACCATCACCGGGGATGAGGAAGGCGATGCCGTGGACGGCACCACCGCCCTGCTGGACTGGATGGGCGCGCAGGGCGAGGCGATGAGCGTCTGTCTGGTGGGCGAGCCCACCTGCCCCGAGCGCATGGGCGAGATGATCAAGATCGGGCGGCGCGGATCGCTGACCGCGTTTTTCACGGTGACGGGCGTGCAGGGCCATTCCGCCTATCCGCACCGCGCCAAGAACCCCCTGCCCGCCATGGCGCGGCTGATGGACCGGCTGTCCAGTCACGACCTGGATCAGGGCAACGATCATTTTGATGCCTCGACCCTGGCGGTGGTGACGATCGACACGGGCAACCCGGCAACGAATGTGATCCCCGCGCAATGCCGCGCCAGTGTGAACATCCGCTTCAATGACATCCATTCCGGTGCCAGCCTGACCGATTGGCTGCGGGCGGAAGCCGACAAGGTCGCGACGGAATTCGGGGTGCAGATCGGGATGACGGTGAAGATCTCGGGAGAGAGTTTCCTGACGCCGCCGGGTGCCCTGTCGGATATGGTCAGTGCCGCCGTGCAGGCGGAAACCAATGTGGTGCCGGTGCTGTCCACCTCGGGCGGCACCTCGGATGCGCGGTTCGTCAAGCATCACTGCCCGGTGGTGGAATTCGGGCTGGTGGGGCGCACCATGCATCAGGTGGATGAGCGGGTGGAGATTGCCCATGTGCATCAGCTCAAGTCCATCTACACGCGGATCTTGCGAAGCTATTTCGGCTGACCCCCTCCGCAGCCCTGGCGGGCTTTGTCGGATCACCGATTCCCCCATGACGGCACCCGGCACCTGTGATAACCGGAGCGCATGAGCCAGCTTCCCACAAAGGCCGAGATCCTGAACTGGATCGCGGACCACCCGACCCTCACCGCGAAACGCGACATTGCCAAGGCCTTTGGGATCAAGGGGGCTGCGCGCATTGATCTCAAGCGCATCCTCAAGGAGCTTGAGGATGAGGGCCATCTGGAGAAGCGCAAGAAGACATACCGCGACCCGGATCGCCTGCCGCCTGTCAGCATCGTGCAGGTCGGCCCGCCCAATGCGGAAGGCGAGATGACGGCCCGCCCGCTGGAATGGACGGGCGAAGGGCCGGAGCCGCGTATCCTGATGATCGCGCGGGCGACCGATCCCGCCTTGGGCGAGGGCGACCGGATTCTGGCGCGCCTGACCGAGGTGCGCGGGCAGGCCTATCATTACGAGGGCCGCCTGATCCGGCGGATCGGCACCAACCCGGCCAAGGTTCTGGGCGTGTTCCGCAAGACATCCGAAGGCGGGCGCATCCTGCCCATCGACAAGGGCGACGGCAAGGAATGGATGGTCCCCGAGGGGGCCACGGGCGGTGCCAAGGATGGCGAGCTGGTCGAGGCGGAGCAGGCCGGACCGAAGGCTCGCATGGGCCTGCCGCGCGCGCGGATCATCAACCGTCTGGGGGATCCTTCCGCGCCCAAGGCGGTGTCGCTGATCGCCATTCACCAGCACGGCATCCCCGACGATTTCCCCGATGAGGTGATCGTCGAGGCGGACAGCATGAAACCTGCGGGCCTGTCGGGGCGCGAGGATATGCGCGACATGCCCCTGATCACCATCGACCCATGGGACGCGCGCGACCATGACGACGCCTGCTGGGCCCATGCCGATGATGACCCGGCCAATCCGGGCGGCCATGTGATCTGGGTCGCCATCGCGGATGTGGCCCATTACGTCCATCCCGGCTCGCCGCTGGATATCGAGGCGCGCAGGCGCGGCAATTCCAGCTATTTCCCCGACCGCGTGGTGCCGATGCTGCCGGATCGTCTGTCGGGCGATCTGTGTTCCCTGCACGAAGGCGTGGCGCGCGCCTGTATCGCCGTGCGGATGCAGGTGGATGCGGAGGGTCAGAAGATCGGGCACCGCTTCGTGCGCGGGCTGATGCGCTCGGTCGCGTCGCTGAACTACCGCGAGGTGCAGGAGGCGCGCGATGGGGCGCCCAACGAGAAATGCGCCCCGCTGATGGATCTGGTGATCCATCCGCTTTACGCCGCCTATGAGGCGCTGGTGAAGGCGCGGGAGCGCCGTCAGCCGCTGGATCTGGACCTGCCGGAGCGCAAGGTGATCCTGTCGGACGAGGGCAAGGTGACATCCGTGAATTTCGCGGATCGTCTGGACGCGCATCGCCTGATCGAGGAATTCATGGTGCTGGCCAATGTGGCCGCCGCCGAGACGCTGATCGCGCGCCGCTCGCCCCTGCTGTTCCGGGTGCATGAGGAGCCCAGCCCCGAGAAGCTGGAAAGCCTGCGCGACACGGCGCAGGCGGCGGGTCTGGTGCTGGCCAAGGGGCAGGTCCTCAAGACCGCGCATCTGAACGCGCTGCTGGCGCAGGCCGAAGGCACGGATCATGACGAGTTGATCAATATCTCGACCCTGCGGGCGATGACGCAGGCCTATTACAGCCCGACCAATTTCGGCCATTTCGGGCTGGCGCTTCAGGCCTATGCGCATTTCACATCGCCCATCCGGCGTTATTCGGATCTGGTGGTGCACCGCGCGCTGATTGCAGCGCATAAATGGGGTGATGATGGCCTGAGCCATCAGGAGATTGACCGGCTGGAAGCGACCGCGCAGCATATCAGCGAGACGGAACGCCGCTCGATGATGGCGGAACGCGATACGAATGATCGCTATCTGGCGGCGTTTCTGTCGGATCGCCTGGGCGCGGAATTCACCGGCCGGATCAGCGGGATCGCCAAGTTCGGCGCTTTCGTCAAGCTGGACGAGACAGGCGCGGACGGGTTGATCCCGATCCGGTCGCTGGGTGCCGAGTATTTCCATTTCGACCGCGACCGCGGCACATTGATGGGATCGCAGACGGGGATGATCATCGGGCTGGGCCAGCGCGTGCGCGTCAAGCTGACCGAGGCGGCCCCGGTGACGGGGGGCATCGCGCTGGAGTTGATCAGCATCGAGGGGCGCGAGATGCCCAAAGGCCCGCCGGGATCGCGCGGCAAGCCGCCCAAGCGCGCGCTGGGCCGCGCCAAGCACAAGGCGTCCAAGCTGAAACGCAAGGCGGACCGCCGCCGCTGAATGCGTCCGCCCTGCCCGGTCGGCGGAACCCTGCGGCGTTGGCGCGCAGGACGACAGAAGGCTTTTGCAACGGCCCCGCTTGCGCTACCATCGGTGCAAAATGACCAAGCACAAGCGAGGCCGAGCAGCATGAGCAAGACATTCCTTTTCCCCCTGTCCGCAGTGATTCTGATGACCAATGCCGCCTGTGCGGGTCCGGTCGATCGGTCGCTGCGCCCCGAGGCGCGGCCATCGGCCCTGTCGGTGGTGCAGACGACCCCGGCCCAGGCGACGCTGGCCCCGCCCGTCCCGGCCGAAACGCGCGCCGCCTTTGACCGCTGGGCAGCCGGGTTCAAGTCACGCGCGCAGGCGCAGGGCATCCGCCCCGCCGTTCTGGAACGGGCCTTTGCGGGGATCGGCTATGACCCCTCGGTGATCGAGCGCGACCGCAATCAGGCCGAGTTCAAGCGCGAGATCTGGGACTATCTGGACAGTGCCGCCTCGCCCGTCAGGGTGGCCAATGGGCAGGCCGCGCTGCAAAAGCACCGCCGCGCCTTGCAGGCGATCGAGGATCGTTTCGGGGTCGAGAAGGAGGTGGTGACGGCTGTCTGGGGGCTGGAAAGCTCTTACGGGGACCGGCGCGGCACGATGGATGTGGTTCAGTCACTGGCCACGCTGGCGCATGACGGGCGGCGCGGCGCGTTCTTCGAGAAGCAGCTGATCGGGGCCTTGCAGATCATTCAGGCGGGCGATGTGGACCCGCGCCGCATGACCGGAAGCTGGGCGGGTGCCATGGGGCATACGCAGTTCATCCCGACCTCCTATCTGGCCTATGCGGTGGATTTCACGGGCGATGGCAAGCGCGACATCTGGTCGGATGATCCGACGGATGCCCTGGCCTCGACTGCCGCCTACCTCAAGCGGTTCGGCTGGACCAAGGGGCAACCCTGGGGCGTGGAGGTGCGCCTGCCTGCGGGGTTCAACGCGAACCTGGCCAAGCGTGACATCAAGCGCAGCCCGTCTGAATGGGCGGCGATGGGTGTGACGGACATGCAGGGGCGCGCGGTGCCGAACCATGGGCAGGCGGCCATCCTGCTGCCTGCGGGGACGGCCGGTGCGGCCTTCATGATCTTTGACAATTTCGGCGTGATCGCGCGCTACAACAATGCCGAGGCCTATGTGATCGGCGTGGGTCATCTGTCGGACCGCATCAAGGGCGGCCCCGAGATCCAGACCGCCTGGCCGCGCGGCTATGCGCCGCTGTCCTTTGACGAGCGGATGGAGATGCAGCAACGCCTGCAAGCGCGCGGCTATCCGGTAGAGAAGATCGACGGGATCATCGGCCCGCAGACGACCGAGGCGATCCGCGCCTTTCAGCGCTCGATCGGGGTGAACCCGGATGGCTTTCCCAGTCAGGATGTGCTGGCGCTGCTCAAGCGCTGACATCCCTGAACATCATGGACGGTGGCGATCCGGTGCCACCGTCGCCTGAGTATTTGGAGCAAGATGAGGGGCGGGTGCCAAATCTCTTGCGTGCATGGGGCGTGGCGGGTGTAGGCTGAGGCCATGCCGCGCCAGAACCGCTATCGTCCCTTTACCCCAGATCCCGCGCAGATGGCGCTGGCCCCGGATGTGTCGGGCAATGCGATCAACGGGTTGGGCGAGGGAGAGGTGCGTCCGGCGCGCGTGGTTTACTGGGCGGTGAACCCCGATGACATCCCCCATGGGGCGATGCAGCGCTGGTTCTATACGGTCGATCCCGATGCCCCGCCGATTCAGGCGGCGCGCGCGGCACGGCAGGCGATCCTTGCATCCCCCCTGGCCGATCTGGCGGGCCCGCCCGTCACGCGCCCGCCCGAGGAGTGGACCGCGTCCCTGACGCGGTTCATCGAGGAGGGCATTTGCGAAAAAGCGGGCGTGGCGGTGATGGACCCCGCATGGACCTATGAGGGGCAGAGCATCGCGCAATCACGGGTGATCATGCTGGGCGTGCAGCATGATTTCGATACGATCAGCACCGCCCCCGAGGCCGAGGCGGGCGGCGAGGTGATCCGCCAATATGGCCGCGCGGCGGGGGCGGCCAAGGCCGTGGCAAGCTGGCTGCGCCAGCAGGGTTGGGACGCGGAACCCGTGACCGGGCCGATGGCGGGCAAGCTGTTGCTGATCCCGCCCGCGCTGGCCTGCGGGTTTGGCGAATTGGGCAAGCATGGTTCGATCATCGACGCCCAGATGGGCGCGTCCTTCCGTCTGGCGGCAGTGCTGACCGATGCGCCATTTGCGCCCACCCCGCCGCAGGCCCATGGCGTGGATGATTTCTGCGCCAGTTGCCGCATCTGCGAGGACGCCTGCCCGCCCTTTGCCATCGCCCCGGAGAAGCAGACCGTGCGCGGCCTGGACAAGTGGTATGTGGATTTCGACCGCTGCCTGCCGTTTTTCAACCAGACCAATGGCTGCGCGATCTGCATCGCTGTCTGCCCCTGGTCGCGCCCGGGCGTAGGCCTCAACCTTGCGGCCAAGCTGGCGCGGCGCGCGGCGCGGGGTCACGAGCGGGGGCAGGCGTCAGCAGCGGGCGCAGCAGCGCCAGCGGATGCGCCCTGAGCGAGAAGCGCATGGCGACGTAATCCTCGACCACCTCCTCGCCCAGGGTCATCTGCGGCAGATGGGCGGCAGGCTCGTTGATCCCCTCACCATCCATATCCAGCGCAAAGAGCGGCAGGGGGGCGGCGGCGGTGAGGGCCTTGGCCTCCCACAACGCCTGACGGCGGGTGAGGCCGAGACTGGCGAAGGCATCCGCCTCGGCCAATCGCGCCACCACGGCGGGCGGCAGCCCCGCACGTCGCCAGACATCGGCCACGCCGGGATAGCCATTGCCGCGCGCGGCGCAAAGCCAGGCGGCGTCATCCTCGCGCAGGCCCTTGATCTGCCGAAAGCCCAGCCGCAGCGCCAGCCCGCCGACACCGTCGGGTTCCATCACATTGTCCCAATAGCTGTTGTTCACGCAGACGGGCCGCACCTGCACGCCATGTTCGCGCGCATCGCGGATGATCTGCGCGGGCGCATAAAACCCCATCGGCTGTGCATTCAGAAGCGCGCAGGCGAAGATGCCCGGATGATGGCATTTCAGCCAGGCCGAGGCATAGACCAGCAGCGCGAAACTGGCGGCATGGCTTTCGGGGAAACCATAGCTGCCGAAGCCTTCGATCTGGCTGAAGCAGCGTTCCGCGAAATCCATGTCATAGCCGTTGCGCGCCATGCCCCGCAGGAACCGCGTGCGGAATTCCGAGACATTGCCGTGTTTCTTGAAGGTGGCGAGCGAGCGGCGCAGCCGGTCCGCCTCATCCGGTGAGAAGCCCGCGCCGATGATGGCGATCTGCATCGCCTGTTCCTGAAACAGGGGCACGCCCAGCGTCTTGCCCAGCACCGCGCCCAGGGCGTCGGAGGGAAATTCCATCTTCTCCTCGCCGTTGCGGCGGCGCAGATAGGGGTGGACCATATCGCCCTGGATGGGACCGGGGCGGACGATGGCCACCTCGATCACCAGATCATAGAAATTGCGCGGTTTCATCCGGGGCAGAAAGTTCATCTGTGCCCGGCTTTCCACCTGAAACACCCCCACGGAATCGGCGCGGCACAGCATGTCATAGACGCGCGGATCCTCGGGCGGCAGGGTCGCCAGACGGTGCCTTGTGCCGTGATGCTGCGCGATCAGGTCGAACGCCTTGCGGATGCAGGTCAGCATCCCGAGGCTGAGGATATCGACCTTGAGGATGCCCAGCGTGTCGATGTCATCCTTGTCCCAGCAGATGACGGTGCGGCCTTCCATCGCGGCATTCTCGATGGGGACCAGCTCGTCCAGCCGGCCTTCGGTGATGATGAAACCGCCGACATGCTGGCTGAGGTGGCGGGGAAAGCCCACGATCTCGTGGATCAGGGCCATGGTGCGCCTGAGGCGGGGCTCGGTCGGGTCAAGGCCAATTTCGCGCAACCGGGCGTCTTCGGTGCCGGACATGCCATAAAATCCCCAGAGCTGCGAGCTGAGCGCGGCGACGGTATCCTGCGACAGGCCCATGGCGGTGCCCACCTCGCGGATGGCGCGTTTGCCACGGTAGTGGATCACGGTGGCACAAAGACCCGCGCGATGGCGGCCGTAGCGGTCGTAGATATGCTGGATCACCTCCTCGCGGCGTTCGTGTTCGAAATCCACGTCGATATCGGGCGGCTCGTCCCGCGCCTCGGAGACGAAACGCTCGAACACCATCGTGCCGATCTCGGGCGAGACGGAGGTGACGCCAAGGCAGTAGCAGACCACCGAATTGGCCGCCGACCCGCGCCCCTGGCACAGGATGTCGCGGCTGCGGGCGAAATCGACGATGTCATGCACGGTCAGGAAATAGGGCTCGTAGTTCAGCTTGGTGATCAGGGCCAGCTCGTGTTCCAGCATGGCGCGCACGCGATCAGGCGCGCCATCGGGATAGCGCCACGCCAGCCCGGCCAGCGCCAGACGGCGCAGACGCGCGGCGGCGGTTTCGCCCCCCGTGACCTCGGACGGGTATTCATAGCGCAACGCATCCAGCGAGAAGGTCAGGCGCGCGGCCAGCGCCCCGGCCCTGTCCACGGCGGCAGCATGGGGGCCGAAGAGGCGGCGCAGTTCGGATTCCGCGCGCAGACGCTGCTCGCCATTGGCAAGTGCGGCGCGGCCCAGACGATCCACCGTCGTGCCAGTGCGGATCGCGGTCAGCACATCGGCCATCTGGCGGCGGCGGCCTTCGTGCATGATGGGGGTGGCCGAGGCGAGCGTGGGAATACCCAGATCACCCGCCAGCCGTGCCAGACGGTCGAACCGCGCGCGGTCCTGCCCGTCATAGCGGGGCGCCATCACCAGATGCATCTGTGGCGCAAG
>JAMWZG010000489.1 GCA_024304855.1 Paracoccaceae bacterium | reverse complement strand
CGGGCAATGTCGGGATCTTGGTGCCCAGATCGACCTTGGTGCCATCGAGGGCGGGCGGGTAGTTCTGCCCTTCGGCCACGGCGATCGAGGTTTCGGGGGCGAGCATGAAGTTCAGCAGTTCCTCGCAGGCCTCGACCGGGGAGCCTTTGATCACGAAGAGACATTCCTGCCAGCCAAAGCCGTTGGGCGGGTCATAGTAGCCGATGTCGTGGCCCTGTTCCTGCAAGGCGGCGATGCGGCCGGACCAGCCCTCGGTCACATAGACCTCCTCCTCGGCCAGCAGGCTCATCAACTCGGCCCCCGATCCCCAGTATTTCAGCGCCAGATCGCGGTGGCTGCGGATCGCGTTCCAGACCGCTTCCATATCGGTGATGTTGTTGGGGTCTTGATCGGTTTGCAGCGCGCCATACCAGATGCGGGTGCGCCAGTCGGACCAGCCGCCGATCTTGTCCTTGTAGGCCTCGTCGATGAGGATGCTGGCGCCTTTCTCCTTCATCTCCTCGTCCGAGATGTATTTGCGGTTATAGGCCAGACCCGTGGTGCCGTAGTTATAGGGCACGGCAGAGAGGTAATCGGGCGTCACGCGGCGGTAGGCATCGGTGAGGGCGTTCATCACCATGGCCATGTTGGGGATATTGTCGGTGTTGAGTTCGGTGGTCAGGCCGAAATTGACATAGCGGGCATAGTCGAAGACGCCCGACAGATGGGCGATGTTGAACTCGCCCTCCTGGCTGGAGCGGACCTGCGCCAGATATTCATCCCCGCCCGAGAAGGTGCCATCGACCACGTTGATGCCGGTGGCGGCGGTATAGGGGTCGAAGGCGTGTTTGCGGAACGCCTCGGACACCACGCCGCCCCAGCCATCGAAACGGACCTGCTGCACCGATTGGGCGTTGGCGTATTTGGCGAAGGGGGTTTGCAACCCGTAGGCCGCGCCTGCCGCGCCGATCAGGCCCAGAAAGTTGCGCCGGTCCATGTCGCCATTGCGATAGCGCTCGAGCAGGCGTTCGTAGCGTTTGGTATTGTCCATGTCAGTCTCTCCTTGGTTGGTGTGATCGCGGTTCTATCTGCCGCGTTTCGTTGACAGGCTGCGGGCGAGGGCCGCCCCCAGCAATGGCAGGCCCACGGTGAGACAGATCATCACCGTGCCCAATGCGTTGATTTCCGGGCTGATCGAGTTGCGCAGCATCGAGAAGATCTGCGTCGGCACCGTTTCCACCCCGCCGGGTTTCCAGAAGAGCGTGCCGGTGATGTCGTCAAAGCTGATGGTGAAGGCGAAGAGCGCGCCTGCGGCGACCGCGGGCATCAGAAGCGGCAGCGTGACCGAGAAGAAGGTCTGCACCGGCGAGGCGCCGAGGCTGAGGGCGGCTTCTTCCACATCGCGGCGGATGCTGACGAGGCGGGCCTGCACCACGAGGATGACGAAAGGCAGGGTGAAGATCACATGGCCTGCCAGCAGCAGGGCGAAGGATTTGCCGATGCCCAGCCAGTTGAGGAAGAGCAGAAGTGCGACGGCCAGCACCACCTCGGGCACCAGAATGGGCGCGATGAGGGCGGTGGTGATCAGGTTCTTGCCCGGCACGTCGTAGCGCACAAGGGCAAGGCTGGCGAGGACGCCGAGCGTGGTGGAGATCACCGCCGTCATCAGCCCGAGCACCAGCGAGGTGCGGAAGGCGCGCATCACCGCGTCATTGTTCCACAGCGCCTCGAACCAGCGCAGCGAGAGGC
>JAMWZG010000488.1 GCA_024304855.1 Paracoccaceae bacterium | reverse complement strand
CCCGGTCTGCAAGCCCTTGGATCGGCGCGCGGGACCGGCGCGCGTTCGACACCATTGCCACGATCTGTGCGAGCACCGTATCCGCGCCAACCTTGCCCGCCTCAATCACCAAGCTGCCGTTCTTGTTGATTGTGGCCCCGGTTACATCATCGCCCAAACCCTTCTCCACCGGCATCGACTCGCCGGTCAGCATGCTCTCGTCCAGCGAAGACCGGCCCTCGATCACCGTCCCATCCACCGGGACCGCATCGCCTGGCCGTACACGTAGCCGGTCGCCCTCCATGATATTTTCGAGAGGGGCGTCATATTCGGTGCCATCAGGCAGGATGCGCCGCGCCATCTTGGGCGCGAGGTCCAGGAGCGCGCGGATCGCGTCGCCGGTCTGCTCGCGTGCGCGTAGTTCGAGAACCTGACCTACAAAGACCAGCGCCACGATAACCACGGCCGCTTCAAAATAAGTGCCAACGCCTCCGCCCATTCGGTACTGTTCGGGAAAGATCCCGGGCAGGAACGTTGCAACCAACGAGTAGAGATAGGCCGCCGCCACGCCGAGGCTGATCAGCGTCCACATGTTCGGGCTGCGGTTCACCACCGAGTCCCAGCCGCGCCGAAAGAACGGCAAGGCGGCCCAGAGGATGATTGGCGTCGCCAGCACGAACTCAAGATAGCTGGCGGTCTGATGCCCGATCCAGCCGCGCACTGGCAGGGCCACCAACTCGCCCATTGTCAGGATGACAAGCGGCACCGCGGCTGCGGCCGAAATCCACATCCGACGCGTGAAGTCGGTCAGTTCCTCGCTTGGCTCGTCAGACGGCACCATCGGCTCCAGCGCCATGCCGCAGATCGGGCAGGCCCCCGGCTCATCGCGGATGATTTCGGGATGCATCGGACAGGTGTACTGGACATTGGCCGGTGCCGCCTTCTTCTGCCCGGCAGCCCGGCCCGAGGCGTAGAACCACGGATCCGCCTTGAACTTCGTCTGGCACTTCTCCGAGCAGAAATGGAAGGTCTCGCCCTCGAACTCGGCGTGACGCCCGTCCGTATTGACCGCGACCGTCATCCCGCAGACCGGGTCCTTTGCCGTCTCGGTCCCCGTCGGGATGTCGTGCGTTGCGTGATGATGATCATGCTCCATGGTCTGCCAGCCTTTCTATGCCTTGTTTTAGCTTGCGCCTTCCAACGACTGGAAGCTCAAGCTCTTTTTTTCAGTGATGGTCGTGCGCGCCCTCCAGGACAGGATTACGCGCCAGGAACACCCGGACGAACAAGAACACCAGCGCCATGCCGACGATGCCGACCACGACGATGAGCGGGTCAGACCGCCACTTCATCACAGCGAAGGCGACCAGAACTACGGCGTCTAGCGTGATTGCTGTCAGCAACACCCATCCCGTCGCGCCGATCTCATCGCGCAGGTGCCGAAACACGCCGAAATGGATGATCATGTCCATCACCAGATAGAAGAAGGCCCCGAGCGAGGCGATGCGGCTGAGATCGAAGAAGACCGTCAGGAAGCCCGCGATCACGACGGTATAGACGAGCGTGTGATCCTTGATCGTGCCCGGCATCCCGAAATGGCTGTGCGGGATCATTTTCATGTCGGTCAGCATCGCCAGCATCCGCGAGACCGCGAACACGCTGGCGATCAGACCCGACGCGGTGGCCACCAGCGCCAGCGCCACCGTCAGGTAGAAGCCAGTCTTGCCGAGCGCGGGCTCGGCGGCCTCGGCCA
>JAMWZG010000487.1 GCA_024304855.1 Paracoccaceae bacterium | reverse complement strand
ATCGGCACAAACCTCGTCTTCAAGGGTGGCACCTCTCTGTCGAAGGCCTACCAGGTCATTGACCGGTTTTCTGAGGATGTGGACCTGACCTTCGATATCCGGGCCCTGATCCCGGATCTACTCGAGGGCCGTGAAGACGCCATGCCCGCCACATCCAGTGAAGAGCGGCGCTGGTCGAAACGTGTTCGACACGCCTTGCCTGAATGGGTGGCCGGGACCGTCGAGCCGATCCTGCAGCAGGCGATTGATCGGGAAGAGATCGATGCCAGGCTTCGGACTGACGGCGACAAGCTGTTCATCGACTACCCACACCTCGCGCGCGGCACGGGATACGTTTCTCCGAGCGTGATGCTGGAATTCGGTGCGCGTTCTACCGGAGAGCCCGCATCCCCACGCGATATCGTTTGCGATGCCGCGTCGGTGATCGCAGGCGTGGAGTTTCCCACTGCCCGCCCGCGCGTGATGCATGCGGAACGGACGTTCTGGGAAAAGGCGACAGCGATCCACGTCTTCTGTTTGCAAAACCGTATGCGAGGGGATCGCTTTTCTCGCCACTGGCATGATGTCGCCCGGTTGGACGATGCGGGCATCGCCGCTGCGGCCATCCAAGATCGCGCGCTTGCGACCGCTGTCGCCCGGCACAAGACGATGTTCTTTGCAGAGAAGGCGGCGGATGCCACGCGGATCGATTACGGCACCGCAACCTCTGGGCATCTACAACTGGTCCCAGGCGGCGATGCTCTCAAGGCTCTCGCTGACGATTATGGCCGGATGGTCGAGGACGGCCTGCTTGCATCAACACCAGAGCCTTTTGGCGACTTGATGGACCGTTGCGCGGGCATCGCGCGCAAGGCCAATGCAGCGTTCAAGCCTGACTGACCATCTTTTCGGAAGATTCCCGCTACTTATTCCCGTCGATCCATTTCGACATCAGCCCCTTGTCGCGGAAGCACTCTTCCGGAACGGCGCGCCGTTTGATCCGGGCAAGCTTCTCCGCGAAGGCCACCTGCTTCGACGTCGGCAACCTGTCCATGTCCGATACCGGCTTAAGCCGAGCCTGCGCCTCGATCCAGGCGCTGAGCAACCGACGGTCCTGCTGAACTTCCCAAGGCAGGAGGGTCTGGTTGCGCAGGGCGAGTGACCGCGCATAGGCGATCTGCTTCGGTGTCGCGGGCAGGGTGTATGTGGTGCTGTCCATCGGGAAACTCCCTTGCTGGCTTGGCCCTCAATATAGAACATAACAGGAACAAAATCAAGCCAAGCGAACGGAACGCACCGGTTCGAGAGGGAGAGAGGGGTCGGGGAAGATCAGGCCTGAGGGTGCCCGAGAGAGAGGGTGTCCGGGCCTATCCCTGTCCCTCATTCCGGAGTTTCCCGATGACCTATCTCGTGCCTGTTGCGCCTCCCGTTCCTGTTCCGTCCACTGAACCCGCGCCCGCAATCCTCGCCGTGGCCGAGGCACTGCAGCCTGATCTCGCGCAGGGCTTCCAGATCGAAGCGCTGCGCCTGCGCGTAGAGATGGAGCGCGCCTTTGGCGGCTCCGATGCCGACGGCGCCTGGGACTGGAAGCTCGCCTATGAGGCGGGCGAGGTGGCGCTGGTCCTCTTCCTGCGGAAATTCGGCCGCGCGCTGCTGGCCCGTGCTGGATCGCCTGCGGCACTGCTGCCGATCCTTGCCAAGGTGGCGGGCCTCTTGCCGACGCATACCCGGCGCTCGGAGGAGATGGAGCGGT
>JAMWZG010000486.1 GCA_024304855.1 Paracoccaceae bacterium | reverse complement strand
GTTGGCTGCTAGAGCGCAGGAGCAATCCTGCGCCCAGATGAATGGCTGCCACCGCGCGGCTGATGCCCCCGAAGTGATTTGGCGGGCAGATCGCGCGCGGATACAGAACCCGGCTTATGACGGCCCCCTGATGCACCTTGGTTTTGCGTGCCCGCCTCCACGGGCACGTGCTCGGTGCTGTTTCGAGCCCTGCGGGCTCGAGCACCAGCGCCTTGCCGACAAACCGTCTTGTGCCTCAGGCTCTACCCACGCTCACATAGGTGAAGCCCGCGGCCTTCATGTCATCGGGCTTGTAGACGTTGCGCAGGTCGACCATCACCGGCGCGTTCGCCAGTTCCTTGACCCGCTTCAGGTCGAGCGCGCGGAAAGCGTCCCATTCGGTCACGATCACCACCACGTCCGCGCCTGCGATCGCGGAGTAGGGGCTGTCGCACATGATGACGTCGGGCAGCAACGGGCGGGCTTGCTCCATGCCTTCGGGATCGTAAGCCGCCACCGTCACGCCTGCGTCCATCAACGTCTGGGCAACGGCAATGGAGGGCGAATCGCGCATGTCGTCGGTGTTGGGCTTGAACGTCAGACCGAGCAGCGCCGCCTTCTTGCCGCGTGCTGCCTCGACCCCGCCGAGCGCATCCACAACCTTGCGGCCCATCGCCCGCTTGCGGCTGTCATTGACCTTGACCACCGCCTCGACGATCCGCGTCGGGCTGTCGTAATCCTCGGCTGTCTTGAGCAGCGCGAGCGTATCCTTGGGGAAGCACGATCCGCCGTAACCCGGCCCGGCGTGCAGGAACTTGGAACCGATGCGGTTGTCCATTCCGATCCCGCGGCTGACGTCCTGCACATTGGCGCCGACCTTCTCGCACAGATCGGCCATTTCGTTGATGAAGGTGATCTTGGTCGCAAGGAAGGCGTTGGCGGCATACTTGATCAGCTCGCTGGTGCGGCGCGAGGTGAACAAGATCGGCGATTCGTTGAGGAACAGCGGGCGATAGACCTCGCGCATCACCTCGCGCCCGAATTCGTCCTCGGTCCCGATCACGATCCGGTCGGGCCGCTTGAAATCGGTGATCGCCGCGCCTTCGCGCAGGAATTCGGGATTGGAGACCACGGCGAACCGGTGCGGGGTGCCGGTATCCCCGATGATCCGTTCGACCTCATCTCCGGTGCCGACCGGCACGGTCGATTTGGTGACGATCACCGCATCATTGGCAAGGCTTTCGCCCACTTCGCGCGCGACCGCGTGGACGAAGGTGAGATCGGCATGGCCATCGCCCCGGCGGCTGGGCGTGCCGACCGCGATGAAGATCGCCGATGCATCCTTGATCCCTTCGGCCAGGCTGGTGGTGAAGGTCAGCCGTCCGGCCTTGACGTTGGCATCCACCAGCGCATCGAGGCCGGGTTCGTAGATCGGCATGATCCCGGCATGCAGGCGATCGATCTTGCTCTGATCCTTATCGATGCAGACCACATCATGCCCGAAATCGGCAAAGCAGGCCCCTGAAACAAGCCCGACATAGCCCGAACCGACCATCGCAATCTTCATGAAAAGCTGTCCTTGTGCGAAACGTCACCATATCGCCCGCGATCAGAGCGGCGCGGCTAGATTGCCCGGTCGCCGTGGAAGATGTCCACGAGCCCGGCAGGGTTGGAGCAGGCCTGGATGACCCGCCTCTGGTCGCCTTCGAGCACGAGCGCTGTAAGCACACCCGATCGGAAAGCGCCAGTATCAATTCCTAT
>JAMWZG010000485.1 GCA_024304855.1 Paracoccaceae bacterium | reverse complement strand
CGGTCCTTTGTTCGGCAGATGGCGCGGTCCCGACAGTCGGCAACCGGGGCATCTCCATTATCGTTCCGTTAATCTGGGGCACGGGGGACGGAGTTTCAAGCGTCCGCCCTCATGCGATTGCCGTCAGAATGCCCTTGCGCCCCGGTCAGGGCAAGGCGCGAAATGCAGCAGGTTTGAATTGTCACCCCGCCTGCGCCGCCGCCCGGCCGCGCGCGCAAAAGCACGAGACGGCGACCGGCAGATCGGAACGCGCCTGCGCCAGATCCAGCCTTTGCCGCAGCAGGCGCGCCTCGGGGGTGGTCTCGGCGCCGCGCGCGATCAGGCAGTTCATCAACCCGCGCAGCGCCCAGATATTGTCGGGGTGGATCTGCGCGCGGCTCAGCGTTCCGGCCAGCCCCAGATCCTCGCGATAGGTGGCCTCGGCCTCCTCGACCCTGCCCTGTTCCAGAAGCAGCGCCCCCAGCGCGTGACGGGTGGGCTGCATCCAGCCCCAGGGTTCGTCATAGGGCAGGGTGTCGTCGGCGGCGACCGAGGCGCGCAGATGCGCGAAAGCCGCGTCGAAATGGCCCTGACGGTATGCGATTTCACCCGCCAGCATCTCCTCGGCGATGGCAAACAGATCCTGACAGCGGTTGTTGTGCAACAGCCGTGTGTCGGGCACACGGGCACGGGCGGCACGGAACAGCGCCTGTTCGGACAGCGCCTGATCGACTTGCCCCAGCGCGGCATGGGCCACGCCCTTGGCGTAATGGATCATGGCGGTCAGGTTGGCATAGAGCACGGGATCGGCGGGCAGATCCTGGGCGATGATCGCCTCCCATTGGCCGAAGCGGACAAGGACATGCTGCTTCACCGCCAGATAGCTTTCAAAGAAATCGGCCATGGGCGGGGATGGGATGCGCAGGAAATCCTCGGGCATGGTGGCGATCAACTCCTCGGCCGCGGCCAAGGCGGGGGCGAACTGGCCCAGGAACATCGCGCCGTAGACGGCGAAATGGTAATTGTGGACGCGGTAGCCGGTGTAGAAATTCATCACCCCCTCGCGGTCCAGGTATGTCCGGTCCGCGGCGATGGCCGCCTGATTCCAGTGCAGCGCATCGTGGTAATGACCGCACAGCACGTCGATATGGGTGGGCATATGCACCAGATGGCCCGCATCGGGCACAAGTGTGCGCAGCACATCGGCGGCCCGCAGTGCCTGTTCGGGAAAGGGCGACATCTCCATCAGATGCACATAGAGATGCAGGATGCCGGGATGGGACATGGCGCCGGGCAGACGCTGCATCGCCGTTTCCAGAAGGGTGCGCACCTCGGCCGTGGCGGCCTTGGGCGCGGGCTGGCCGGTGCTCAGATCCCACATCCGCCAGGGCGTCAGGTCCATCAGGGCCTCGGCCGTGACGGAAAGGATGTCCAGATCCTGCGGATGCGCCTGCTGCGCCGCGCGCATGGCATCGGCAAAGGCCCGGTCCCAGGGGCGCATGTCGGCGATCGGTTCCGCCTGCGGATAGCGCGCCGCCAGGGCGCGGATCAGCGCCTGCTCGGGCGGGGTGACATGATCCACCAGCGCCAGCGCCGCCTGCGTCGCGGCATGGGCGCGGCGCAGCGCCGCCGCCTTGCCCGCATCGTCATAAAGCGCCCAAGGCATGTTGTAATTCGGCCCCATCGCATAGCCGATGCCCCAATGGGCCATGGCGCAGGCAGGATCGGCGGCAATCGCCCGCTCGAAACAGACCACCGCCTCGGCATGGTTGAAGCCGA
>JAMWZG010000484.1 GCA_024304855.1 Paracoccaceae bacterium | reverse complement strand
ATGGGACGGACGCGACCGCGGGCGCGGTCGCGTCCGTCCCATCGGCATCGGGCGGGGTGCCATTCTGCCAGACGCCCGTCACCTCCTGCCCCGAGGCATAGCGCATCGTGCCCTCACCCTGACGGCGACCCGCGCTGAACATCCCCTCATAGACATCGCCATTGGCATAGGTCGCGGTGCCGCGCCCGTCGATCTCGCCCGCGCGCCATGCGCCGCTGTAGCGGAACCCGTCGGGCATCACGATCTCGCCCTTGCCCTCGCGCAGCCCGTTCACGAACTGCCCGGTATAGACGGTCCCATCGGGATAGGTCGCCACCCCCTGACCATGCCGTTGCCCGTCCAGCCATTCGCCCTCATAGCGATAGCCGTCAGGATAGGTCATCACACCGTGCCCGTGATTGCGCGCCTCGCGGAAGCCGCCCTCATACACCATGCCATTGGCATAGGCAGCGCGCCCCTCGCCCTCGATCACCCCCGCAGCCCAGGCCCCCTCATAGGTTGACCCGTCAGGATAGGTGATCTTGCCCTGCCCATCCGGCAGATCGGCGCGGAACTGGCCCTCATAGACCGACCCGTCGGGATAGGTCACGCGCCCCTGACCGGCGATCTGGCCGGCCACCCAGGAACCCTCATAGACATAGCCATCCGTGCCGGTAAATGTGCCCTGACCCTCGCGCAGATCATTGACGAAACCGCCCACATAGGTGTCACCGCTGGCATAGGTCACGCGGCCTTGCCCCTCGCGGCGGCCATCCACAAGCGTGCCCTCATAGACATCGCCATTCGACTGGGTCAGCTTGCCCTCGCCATTGATCTGGCCCGCCTTCCAGGTGCCCTCATAGATCAGCCCATCGGGCATGGTCAGCGTGCCCTGACCCTCGCGTGCGCCGTTCACGACCTCACCCTCATAGACCGCCCCGTCGGGATAGGTGATCCGCGCCGTGCCCTGCTTCACGCCGCGCTCCCACATCCCGTCATAGACATAGCCGCCAGGGCTTTGCATCACGCCGCGCCCGTGGTGCATCGCTTCCAGAAAGCCACCCTCATAGCGCATCCCGTTGGCATAGGAGGCGATGCCCTGTCCGGTGATCTTGCCATCCGCCCACTCACCCTCATAGGTGCCGCCATCGGTAAAGACGATCCGGCCCACACCCTCGGGCTTGCCACGCAGGAACTGCCCCTCATAGACCGAACCGTTCGGAAAACGCGCAACGCCATTGCCGCGGATCTCACCCTCGACCCACTCGCCGGTATATTCATAGCCATTGGGCAGGCGGTAGGTGCCGGTGCCATGCTGCAACCCGTTCAGAAAGGTGCCCTCATAGACCCCGCCATCGTCATATTGCTTGGTCTGGACCCCATCCGCCTGCTGCGCAGCCAGGGGGGCGCCCAGCATCAGCCCCGCGAGGAGCCACATCCCGAAGATCGTGCGCGTCTGTGTCATGCCTGCCCCTGATCCTGTCGGCCCGCCCGGCGCGGACAGACCTTGCCAGTGCCAGAACCTAAAGGAGGGCGCGGTGCCAGACAACGCCTTTTGCCGCATATCGGCTTTCCCTCGCCTGCCGATCTGCTAAGTCAACGCTGATATGAGCGATCAGAGGGCAGACCATGGCCGACCGTTTCCGCCTGACACTGGCACAGCTGAACCCCGTGGTGGGCGATCTGGCGGGCAACGCCGCCCGCGCCCGCACCGCATGGGAGCAGGCCCGCGCCGAGGGGGCCGATATGGTGGCCCTGCCGGAAATGTTCATCACCGGCTATC
>JAMWZG010000483.1:287-1764 GCA_024304855.1 Paracoccaceae bacterium | reverse complement strand
TGTCTGGTCACGTCAGCAGGTCTTTGCCCTGCCGTTACCGACGGTCCTAGCACAGAAAATTCCGGTGCAAAACGCCTTTGGCGCAAATACTCGGTCTGACGCTGAATGATCGCGGCAGGATAAAGCCTATGCGACGGCGGGGATTTCGTCCATGTGAATGTCCACACCCGGCAGGCGGGCGGTCGTGGCGGCGTCGCAAACCACCATCCGATAGGCCGAGGGCCGCGCAAAGAGGGCGCGCAGCAGGTCATTCGTGACGGCATGGCCCGCGCGGTGGCCGGTATAGGCCCCCAGCAGCGGCGCACCGGCCAGCGCCAGATCGCCCAGAGCGTCCAGCATCTTGTGGCGCACCGCCTCGTCGCTGTGGCGCAGGCCGCCCGGTGTCAGGATACGGTCGCCATCCACCACCACGGCATTTTCCAGCGTGCCGCCCAGGGCAAGACCGCGCGCGCGCATGTCATCGACATCGGCCTGACGGCAGAAGGTGCGGCTGTCGCAGAGCTCGCGCACGAAGCTGCCGTTGGACATCGGCAGGGTCTTGGACTGCGCGCCGATGGCGGCATCGTCGAACTGGATGCTGAAGTCGATCACCAGACGGTCGGCGGGCGAGAGCCGCGCCCAGGCATCGCCCCGGCGCACTTCGACGGTTTCCAGCACGCGGATCGCGCGGACGGGGGCGGATTGGCGACGCAGGCCACGGCCAAGGATCGCGCGGACAAAGGCGGCGGAGCTGCCGTCGAGGATCGGCACTTCGGGGCCATCCACCTCGACCAGCGCGTTATGCACGCCGCATCCGGCCAGCGCGGCCATGACATGTTCGACGGTCGAGACGCTGACGCCCTGCGCATTCTCAAGAAAAGTGCAGAGCGGCGACTGGCGCACCGCATCCCAGCGCGCGGGAATCATCGCATCGCCGAACAGCACATCGCTGCGGCGGAACCAGATGCCATGTTCGGCGGCAGCCGGATGGATCACCATGCGGACGGGTTGACCCGAATGCAGGCCGACCCCGTCGAAGCGTATCGCCGATTTCAAAGTATGCTGCACGTCAAGCCCCTGGGTCTGCTGTCGCGGTGTTCTCCCGCCGTGACAAGAAAATAGGGATGTGACGCTTTGGTAACAATTCAATCTTTGTAACGGACTGAAACATCCCCGAAAGCCTTGGGCGGATAGTTGCCGCGATGCGGCGTAACAGGGTTAAACCCCTATGTTATATAAAGAAAAAGACCGCCCTGAGGCGGTCTTTCCAGATCACGGTGATCACGCAAAAGCGCGAAAATCAGTTCGCCTGACGGCGCAGGAAGGCCGGAATCTCGATCCGTTCCTGATCGGGATCATTGGCTTCGGCCGGATTGGCGCGGGCCTGCTGGGCATAGCCCTGCGGAGCCTGGGCGCGCACGGGGGGCTGCTGGCGCGGCGGTTGTGCCGGGGCGCGCTCCTGCGTTTCGGGCGCGTGGCCGGTCATGCGGTTGATCAG
>JAMWZG010000483.1:0-277 GCA_024304855.1 Paracoccaceae bacterium | reverse complement strand
TGATCAGCGAGTTGATGCCGAAACGCGCGCGGCTCTCGGGTTCGGGCTGCGGCTGCGGCTGGGCCACGGGGCGCTGCGCCTGCGGTGCGGCCTTGTTGACCGCGTGATGCAGACGGGCCATCGCCTCGGGCGTGGGGGTGCCGGGCGGTGCGGCGCGGGGGGCGACGAAATTCTGCGCCTCCTCCTGCTGCGGCTGACGGGCGACATGGGCCTGCTGGCTGCGCGGCTGATAGGCGGGCGGCGGCAGCATGTCATCCTGATGCGCCTCATCCGCGAA
>JAMWZG010000482.1 GCA_024304855.1 Paracoccaceae bacterium | reverse complement strand
CATGATGTGGGGCGGCAGCCAGTGGGGAGGCTTCGGAATGGTACTTGGACCGATTTTGATGATCCTGATCGTCGTCGGGATCGTTGCCGGCGTCATATATCTACTGCGCTTGTTCGGCGTGGCCGGACCCGTCGGCAGCAGTCAAGTAACGCACGACCGAGCCATGGCGGTTCTGAAGGAACGCTATGCCAAAGGGGAGATCGACTCGACCGAGTTCACTGAACGCAAGAAGCTGTTGGCTGATTAAACCGTGTTTCGAGAAAACATTTGCGTCAGCACAGCCGGGTTCCGGTGAATAGCCCACGTCATAGACCTTTCCAGCCAACCTGAGAAATAGAGGGAAAGTAGAGCGGCGGACAACATTCCTGACACAGGAGGATTGCGCCAACGTTAGAATGGTCGGTTTCCGAGCGGACCACCGAATGATCAAATCCAGACCAGAGTGGTCGCATGCCAAGCGTCGACTGTTATTCCAGTGTTGCCTCGTTCAGCACGAGCCGCTCCTCTTCAAGCCACTCAGGGAGACGCTCGTCAAGTCGCTTTGCTTTTCCGCCCACGCTTCCGCAAAGCAGCGACCGCCTGAGCCTCTGGAGTGCTCAAGCTAAAACAAGACAATGAAAGGCTGGCAGACCATGGAGAACGATCACCATCACGCGCCCCCCGACATTCCGGCTGGGACCGAGACGGCAAAGGACCCAGTCTGCGGGATGACGGTCGTAGTCAAGCCTGACGGGCGTCACGCCGAGTTTCAGGGCGAGACCTTTCATTTCTGCTCCGAAAAATGCCAGACGAAGTTCAAAGCTGATCCGTGGTTCTACGCTTCAGGGCGTGCCGCTGGACAGAAGAAGGTCGCCCCGGCCAACGTCCAGTACACCTGCCCGATGCATCCCGAAATCATCCGCGATGCGCCAGGGGCCTGCCCGATCTGCGGCATGGCGCTGGAGCCGATGGTGCCGTCTGACGAACCAAGCGAGGAACTGACCGACTTCACGCGTCGGATGTGGATTTCGGCCGCAGCCGCGGTGCCGCTTGTCATCCTCACGATGGGCGAATTGGTGGCCTTGCCAGTGCGCGACTGGATCGGGCATCAGACCGCCAGCTATCTTGAGTTCGTGCTGGCGACGCCGATCATCCTCTGGGCCGCCTTGCCATTCTTTCGGCGCGGTTGGGACTCGGTGGTGAACCGCAGCCCGAACATGTGGACCCTGATCAGCCTCGGCGTGGCGGCTGCCTACCTCTATTCACTGGTTGCGACCTTCCTGCCGGGCGTTTTCCCCGAACAATACCGGATGGGTCACGGCGTCGGCACCTATTTCGAGGCGGCCGTGGTGATCGTGACCCTGGTCTTCGTGGGCCAGGTTCTCGAGCTGCGCGCGAGAGAGCGCACCGGAGATGCGATCCGCGCGCTGCTGGACCTCGCCCCCAAGACGGCGCGGCGCATCCTGCCTGATGGCAGCGAATACGACGCCCCACTCGAGAACATCATGGAAGGCGACCGGCTACGTGTGCGGCCTGGAGATGCGGTCCCGGTAGACGGGCTGGTGATTGAGGGGCGCTCATCACTCGACGAGAGCATGCTGACCGGCGAGTCGATGCCGGTGGAGAAGGGGCCGGGTGATGCCGTGACCGGGGCCACGATCAACAAGAACGGCAGCCTGGTGATTGAGGCGGGCAAAGTTGGCGCGGATACGGTGCTCGCACAGATCGTGGCGATGGTGTCGAACGCGCGCCGGTCCCGCGCGCCGATCCAAGGGCTTGCAGACCGGG
>JAMWZG010000481.1 GCA_024304855.1 Paracoccaceae bacterium | reverse complement strand
GCCAGCGCATGTTCACGCCCGCCGCTGCCGAGGATCAGGATATTCATGGCGCTCTCCCGCTTGGCCTTTGTCGTGCCCCGCTTTAAGGTGCCGCAACCGCAGAAACAAGCCAGACGGAAGGCCCGCGCCCCGCATGTCCGATCTTCTCGACGATTTCGACGACGCACCCCGCCCGAAAGGCGGCCAGAACAACCCCGAATACACCGTCACCGAAATCTCGGGGGCCGTGAAGCGCGTGCTGGAGGGCGAGTTTGCCCATGTCCGCATCCGGGGCGAACTGGGCCGCGTGACCATGCCGCGCTCGGGCCATGTCTATCTCGACCTCAAGGATGACCGCTCGGTCCTCTCCGCCGTGATCTGGAAAGGCGTGGCCGCCCGCCTGTCCGTCCAGCCCGAGGAAGGGATGGAGGTGATCGCCACCGGCCGCATCACCACCTTCGGCGGGCAGTCGAAATACCAGCTCATCATCGAAGACATCGAACCCGCAGGCGCAGGCGCGCTGATGGCGATGCTGGACAAGCGCCGCCGGATGCTGGCCGCCGAGGGTCTGTTCGACGAGGCGCGCAAACAGCCCATCCCCTACCTGCCCGAGATCATCGGCGTCGTCACACCCCCCACCGGCGCCGTGATCCGCGACATCCTGCACCGCCTGCGGGACCGTTTCCCGCGCAAGGTGTTGATCTGGCCCGTCGCCGTGCAAGGCGCCAATTGCGCGCCGCAGGTCGCCCGCGCCATCGAGGGTTTCAACGCCCTCACGCCGGGAGGGGCCATGCCGCGCCCCGACCTGATCATCGTGGCGCGCGGGGGCGGCAGCCTCGAGGATCTGTGGGGCTTCAACGAGGAAATCGTCGTCCGTGCCGCCGCCGCCTCGCGCATCCCGCTCATCTCGGCCGTGGGGCATGAGACGGACACCACGCTCATCGACTATGCCGCCGACCGCCGCGCGCCGACACCCACCGCCGCCGCCGAAATGGCCGTGCCCGTGCGGCTTGACCTGCTTGCCTGGCTCGACGGTCAGTCGGGCCGGCTGACCCGCGCCCTGACGGGGGGCGTGTCCTTGCGCGGCCAACGCCTGCGGGATCTCTCGCGTGCCCTGCCGCGTGCCGAGACGCTGCTCGACGCCCCGCGCCAGCGGCTCGACATGCTGTCCGACCGTCTGCCCGCCGCCCTGATCCGCACGGTGCAACTGCGCCGCGTGGCCCTGTCCGATCACGCCGGTGCGCTGCGCCCCGCACTGCTGCGCCGCGCCATCCAGACCGAACGGCGCAATCTGGCCACCGCCTCGGACCGCCTCAGCCCGGACCGTCTGCGTCTGGATCTGGAGCGCAAGAACCGCGACCTCGCCACCCTCGCGCGCCGCCTCTCGGATGCGGGACAACGCCAGATCACCACATGGCGGCAACGCACGCAGGAGCTGGACCGCCTCCGCCTGACACTGGGATACGAGGCGACCTTGCAGCGCGGCTATGCCGTGGTGCGCGACGAGGCGGGCGCCGTCCTGACCACGAAAGCCGAGGCCGCATCGGCCCGCGCGCTGGAAATCCAGTTCGCAGATGGTCGCCTGCCGCTAGGCGGCAGGCCCGCGCCCAAACCGGCCAGCAAGACCCCGCCCCCCGAACAAGGCAGCCTGCTCTAGACGGACCTGCGCGGCGTAACAAACGCTCCCGCTCCCGCCCTCGCTCCGCGCGGCGGTCGCTCACCCCACGCCGCTCCCGCCCTCGCTCCGCGCGGCGGTCGCTCACTCCACACCACTCCCGCCCCCGCTCCG
>JAMWZG010000480.1 GCA_024304855.1 Paracoccaceae bacterium | reverse complement strand
GAAGGGGCACAACTTAGCAAAGAGGTCTTGACAGTATCCTTAATTAATCAAACTCTCCACCTATCAGTTCTTTTTGCGAAAAAATCTATAGGTATGTTAGGTATGGCCAAGAATCGTGATGCGTTAATTTCAGAGACCCGCAACGATGCAATCTCTTTCTATGAGGATTATATACACTTAAAGAGTCTTGTTAACTCTATTGAAACTCATCCCGTAAACTTGAGACATGCAAGCGTAATTCTAAGGCGTCTACTAATTGAGAATTTACTTCAAAAAATCTCAAGCCCTCGACTAGGGCGGGTTGCATTACATACGATAGATAATAATCCTATCTATATTGAAGCTCGCCGAGACACTCTTATTAGTTTTGTATCCGGTGGCGCATCTATTCATGGTATCTACATAGCAGCGGGAATGGTAAACAAGGGTCCGGCACCACTAACAATAAAAGACTATCACCCCGAAAAATTTATATTGTTAAATCTCGAAAGCTTCAAAAAACAGCGCGTAATCTTCACAAGCGAAGAGTGGATCACAAGAGAACAAATAATTAAATTTGTTGCAAACGTTGATCATGGCGTCCATGCAGGAAAAATTAGAGAAAAGTGGGAAGAACGTCTTTCAAGATTCAGACACGAGTTATCGGTTAACTTAGAGACTTCAACCGAAGGCGTGCCTCTTACAGCATTATCTTGGAAGTTCGGGGAGGCAGCTGAAAACATTAGCTTTGAAAGGTATGACCCGGCTAGAATTAATGGAGTTCTCATTGAAATACTTGCGACTATTCATTTTTTTATTTCCTCGCCAGACATTCTACGGCTAATCGAAATGATTGAAAAAGAAGTCAGAGACTAACACGCCCTCCCCCCAAAGCAAAAGGGGCCGCCCACAGGCGACCCCCTCAACTCCAACCCTAACCCGAGATAATCACCCGGCCAGAGCCTTGTTCAGATACTCGTCGACCTTCTCCAGATAGCCGATGGTGGACAGCCATTTCTGATCCGGGCCGACCAGCAGGGCCAGATCCTTGGTCATGAACCCATCCTCGACCGTCTGGACCGTCACCTTCTCCAGCGTCTCGGCAAACCGCGCGAGTTCGGCGTTGTTGTCCAGCTTCGCGCGGTGCTTCAAGCCACCTGTCCAGGCATAGATCGACGCGATGGAGTTGGTCGAGGTTTCCTTGCCCTTCTGATGCTCGCGGTCATAGTTCTTGCAGGCCCAGACATAGCCGCCCGACCATTTCATCGCCGAGGCCACCATGTCGTCGATCAGGCGATGCTCATAGGTGATGCCCGCCGCCTTGAACTTGTCGGCGAATTCCTCGTCGAACACCTGCTGGAACAGATCCTTGAACCGCCCGTCATAGGCTTTCAGGATCGTGTTCTTGGTGGACAGATAGACCGGCCAGCCCTTGACCAGACCATAGTTCATGGAGGCGCGGGCAAAGTCGATGATCGACTGGTCCAGGTTGTACATCGCCATGGTCACACCGGCGCCGGGCGCGTCGAACACGTCACGCTCGATCACCGTGCCATCCTCGCCCACGAATTTGATCGTCAGCTTGCCCTTGCCGGGGAAACGGAAATCGGTCGCACGATACTGGTCGCCAAAGGCATGGCGGCCCACCACGATCGGCTGGGTCCAGCCCGGCACCAGACGCGGCACATTGCGGCAGATGATCGGCTCGCGGAAGATCACGCCGCCCAGGATGTTGCGGATCGTGCCATTGGGCGATTTCCACATCTGCTTGAGGCCGAATTCCTCGACCCGCTGCT
>JAMWZG010000048.1 GCA_024304855.1 Paracoccaceae bacterium | reverse complement strand
AGGACCGAGCCTGCGGCGATGCGCGAGCAATGGCCGATATGGATATTGCCCAGCACCTTGGCCCCTGCCCCGATCAGCACGCCTTCGCCGATCTTGGGGTGGCGGTCTTCCTCTTCCTTGCCGGTCCCGCCCAGAGTGACGGAATGGAGCATCGAGACATTGTCGCCCACCACGGCGGTTTCACCGATCACGATGGAATGGGCATGGTCGATCATGATGCCCTTGCCGATGCGCGCGGCGGGGTGGATGTCCACGCCGAAGGTCTCGGACACGCGCATCTGGAAGAAATAGGCCAGATCCTGACGGCCCGTCGTCCAGAGCCAATGGGCGACGCGGTAGGCCTGCACGGCCTGAAAGCCCTTGAAGAACAACAGGGGTTGCAGGAATCGGTGGCAGGCGGGATCTCGGTCATAGACGGCCATGATGTCGGCGCGCGCGGCCAGCGCGAGGTTGGGATCGGCGGTATAGGCGGTGTCGCAGATTTCGCGGATGAGCTGTTCGGACATTTCGCCCGAGGCCAGTTTCAGCGCGGTGCGATAGGCCAGCGCACATTCGATGGAGCCGTGATGCAGGACGCTGGAATGGATCAGCCCACCCAGCATGGGTTCGTTCTTCACGGCCTCATGCGCTTCGGTCAGGATGCGATTCCAGACCGGGTCGATCTGCGCGAGTTTCGTCTGGGTCTTTGACGTGGTCTGGGTTTTCGACATGGCGTTGTCCTCTTTGCGGAGATGATAGACCAAGTCGGGGGGGGAGGCCAAACGCAAAGCTGTGAGGCGGCGCGGATTTTGCCGGTGGCGCTGCGAGAGGGCTGTGAGGGCGAGGATCAGGCAGGCGGCAAAGTCGGCGTCTTGCAGGCGCGGCTCGGGGCGTTGCGGCAGGGCCATGGCGCGGGCCATCAGCGTGCCGTTGCCCCAGCGGGGATGGGCGCGGCCCAGACGTTTGCGGAAACGGTCGGCGGCATCGGCCTGCGCGATCAGTTGCGCGCAGGCGGCGGGGCGGTCTGGCGCGGCCAGGGTCAGGAGGTGCCGCGCCAGTGCTGTGAGGTCGCCGTGCATGACGGGGCGCATCAGGGGGTGATGGTCAGGGCGGCGCGGAAGCCGGGGCCACTGCGGGCGGAGAGCTGCGCCACCTCGACCCGGTAGGCGCCTTGCAGGCCGTCGGACTGGCGCATGGCGGCGGTGTAGGTCCAGGCGGGGCTGTGGCTGATCTCCTCGCGCAGCGGGGTGATGCCTTGCAGGATGCGGATCTGATAGGCCTCGGTTTCCTCGGCCAGCGGGATGTCGGGGCTGTCCCAGCTGTCGGCGTCGATCCGGCTGCGGCGTATCCATGTGACGGCGAGGTTGCCGGAGGCGTCCGGGATGGCGCGCAGATGGACGGGCGAGAGGGGTTTGAGGCCGATGCCGTCGAAGGCCTGTTCCAGCGCGGTGAAGGACGGATCGTCATAGCCGCGCGGCGCGGGGCCGATGCGGTAATGGCGGGCAAGACCGCGGGCAGAGCTGGGCAGGTCGATCTGGGCGGGTGTGCCGTCCATCAGGACCAGATAGCTGCCCGCAGGCCAAGCGCCGGGCATGGTCGCATCGGTGCCAAGCTGGCCGCGCAGCAGCAGCGACAGGTCATAGGTGTCGGGCGCGGTCAGGGTGGCGGTGGCGAATTGCAGCAATTCCCAACGATCGGGCGTGCCATCGCCAATGGCGGCCAGGTTGCCACCGGCCAGCAGCGTGGGCAGGTCGATGGAGGAGAGCTGCCCGGCCGTCAGGCGCAGGGTCAGGCGGGTGCTGCGGTCGAGCAGGCCCGGCTGACCGGCGAGGAGCGGGGTTTGCGTCACGCCAATGACCGACCGGCGCGGGTTCACGCTGTTCAGCGCGAAACCCTGCCCAGACGGTGCGGCATAGAGGGCGGCGCCCCCCGGCCATGGGTCGGCGGTGACGGCCAGATGGGGGGCGTGCGGCACTTCATCCCCGGTCATCAGGGGCAGGTCCAGAAACAGGGCAAAGACCGGCAGAGGCGCGGTGAAGATGGGCACCGGGGGGGCGTCATCCTCCATCCCTGCGGGCATGTGGGTGGCGGGGTGGATGCGCACAGCCTCGATCCGCTGGGCGGTGCCGGTTTCGACGCGGTCGATACGGTATTGCGCGGCCGTGGCGTCGTCTTGCAGGGTCAGCACATCCCCTGCCCCCAGATGTTGCAGCGAGGGTGGCAGGGCCAGACGCAGGCTGTCACGGGACAGCCGCGCCTCGGCCAGCCAGCCTTCGACGATCTGACGGCCCTCGGCGCGGGTCAGCAGCAGCGGGATGTCGGAGGCGGCGACGGCATGGGTCGCCTCGTCGGGCTGGACGGCTTCTTCGGCCACGGGGGTATAGGCGGTATCGGCCTGCACGAAGCGCAGGCGGACGCGGCCTGTCATCTCGGCCTCGGCCTCGCGGTTGTGCTGGGGATGGGGCGGGCTGTCGGGCAGATCGGCGAGCGTCGCGGGGTCGATGGGTTGCGCCACCGCGTCGCGGCGCATGACAAAGCGCAAACGGCCGTCGCGTTCCACCGCATCGAAGCCATAGGCCAGCATCAGCGGTTGCAGCGCGCTGCGGGCGTCCGAGACCTGCGCCAGCACATAGCCGCGCACGATCCCGTAAAGCTGGCTGGTGTCGGCATCGGTGAGACCGGCGCGGGCGCAGATCTCGTCCACCACCGAGGCGAGAGAGCGCGAGGAGAGCCGTCCCGTCACCCAATGGCCGCGCGCGTAATTGGCGGCATCGGCCCAGAGGGCGGCATTGGCGGGGAAGAACGGATAGGGCCGCGCATCCCAGGCCCAGACGAAAGCGCGCGACATGTCCAGCATCGGTGCGCCATAGAGGGGCGAGACCGGGTTGTTTTCCGGCGCGCGCCAATGGCCCAGCATGGCGCGCAGGTATTGCATCTGGATCACCTCGTCCTGCTGGCCGCTGGAGTGGTGGGGGACGAAGGATTCCGATGATTTGGGATCAAGGAAGACATTGGGCTGGTTGGTGCCACGGTCCACGGCGGGGCAGCCCAGTTCGGTGAACCAGATCGGTTTGGACTGTGGCACCCAGCCGGTCGGCATGGGGCTGCGCTGGCCGCCGATACGCTCGTGATGGCTGTTGGACCACCAGTTGCGGATGTCCTTGTAGCGCCAGATCCAGGGTTCCTGATGGGTGTCATCGGTGATGGGGGTGCGGATCTGGGCGGCGCGGGCCTCGGGCGAGTGGTAGAACCAGTCGAAGCCTTCGCCGCCTTCGATATTGGCGCGTAGGTAGGCGGGGTTGTAGATGCTGCGCGCGTCGGCGTCGGTATGGTCGCGCCCGTCGCGCCAATCGGAGAGCGGCATGTAATTGTCGATGCCGACAAAGTCGATCTGTGGATCGGACCAGAGCGGGTCGAGGTGGAAGAAACGGTCATTGCTGCCATCGGCGGGCTGGTAGCCGAAATATTCGGACCAGTCGGCGGCATAGCCGATCTTGACGGCGGGGCCGAGAATGGCGCGGACCTGCGCCGCCAGGGCGCGCAGGGCCGTGACAGCGGGGAAGCTGTTGTTCGGGCCGCGCAACTGCGTCAGGCCGCGCATTTCCGAGCCGATGCAGAAGCTGTCCACGCCCCCCGCTGCGGCGCAGAGGGCGGCGTGATGCAGGATGAAGCGGTTGTAGCGCCAGTCCTGCGGGCCGTGATAGCTGACCTGCCCCGATGCTACGGTAAAATGGGCGGCCGTGGCGGTGCCGAAGAAGGCGGCGATTTCGGCGTCCATGGTCGCGGTGCCATCGGGAGAGCCGTCCTGCCCCGGTGCGCGCGAGGCAGTGATGCGCCCGCGCCACGGCAGCGCTGGCTGATGCGGCGCGTCGGACCATGGGTCGGGCCGGGCGTTGCCGGGCAGTTGGTCCATCAGGATGAAGGGATAGACCATGACGGCCTGCCCATGGGCCTGAAGCCTGCGGATCGCGGCGATGACTGCGGCATCGGTGGGCGTGCCGCCATAGACGGGGCGTCCGTTCAGTTGCGCGATGGTGGGTGCCTGGGCGCGGGTCTGGCCATTCACCTGCCACGGCATTTCGGCCCCGTCGAACTGGGCCTGTTCAACCTTGGGGCGGATCGTGCAATCGGCGCAGCGCAGATCGTCGCCGAACCAGCTGACAATGAGGGAGGCGGCGCGGCAATGCGGTGCCTCGGCCGTCAGACGGTCGAGGGAGGTGATGATGTCGGGCTGGCCGGAGGGCGAGTTGATATTGGCGCTGCGTCGCTGACCGGGACCGTAGGCATAGCTGACGGGCGTGTCGGCCAGCGCATATTCGCCGCTGCCGGGCATCATCGCCACGGCGCGGACCAGATGGGCGGGATCGGGGTCGGCATGGCCTGTGCCGCGCGGATCGGGGCGCAGCACCTCGAATTCGAACTGGGGCACGCGGTTGCTGAAACGCTCCAGCGCCAGATCCTCGATCACCACATAGGCGGTGCCGCGATAGGCGGGCACCTGGCCTGCGCCTTCGACCGCTTCGACGCGCGGATCGGGAAGTTGATCGGCATGGCCGTGATGGATGCGCAGGTTGAGGTCGCGCAGCGGGATCTCGGTGCCATCCGCCCAGACGCGGGGGACGCCCGCGATGGGGCCTTCGCAGAGCGCAATGGCGAGGCTGATGGAGTAGCTGTAACTGGTCGTGGTGGTGCGGGGTTTGCCCTTGCCGCCGCCGGTGCGGGTGACGGTGACGGTTTCGGCAAAGTCGGAGGCCCAGATGACATGGCCGCCGATGCGCATCCGGCCGAAGAGGCGGGCCATCGCCTCGCCCTCGCCCGAGCCGGTGAGGCGGAGGCGATCGACGCGGCCGGTCTCGACCGCCTGGGAGCCGCTGCCGAGGAGGCGCTGGTCGATGGCGCGGCCCAGCGTCGCGCCGACGAGGCGGCCGACGGCGACCATGGACAGGCCAAGGGCGGTGCCGCCGATCGAGCCGCCGATGGCGGCGCCTGCGGCGGAGAGGAGGATCGTTGCCATCAGCGGGCCCTTTCAGGAAAAGCAAAACGTGCGGCGATGCGTCTGTGCCAGGCCGGTCCCAGCGCGCTTTCGACGACGCCGTGACCGGAATAGGCGTGGATGAGGGTCGGGCCGGCGGCATCTTGCGACAGGATGCCCAGGTGTTTGGCGACCGATCCGGGGCGCATCCGGAACAGCGCCACATCGCCGGGTCGGGCCGTATCGGCGGCCGGGTGGAAATGGCGGGCCAGTGCCTGCCAGAGCCATTCCTGCCCCTGCGGTTCGGACCAGTCGGGCGCATAGGCGGGGATGGGTTCGGGTTCCGGCCCGATGCAATCGCGCCAGAGGCCCCGAATCAGGCCGAGGCAATCGCAACCCACACCCCGGAGCGAGGCCTGATGCCGGAAGGGCGTGCCGATCCATTGCCGTGCCGCCATGACGATATGCGCCTGCCCTGTCATCGTCTGCTGCCGCCGCGCAGCGGGCCGGTGGCGGGGTCGCGCAGCATCCAGCCGTCACCCGGCAGGTCGGGGAAGCCCTGAAAATTGACCAGATTGGCAAAGCGGTCGCGGCAGGTGGCAAAGCGTTTGTCGCAGCCCGAGGTCAGCGTGACCCGGTCGCCGGGGTTGAGGGGGGCGCGGAGGGGTTCCCAGAGCTCCACCTCGCGCTGGCTGCCCTGCTGGTTGTCGCGTTTGATGGCGCTGGCAAGGCCACGGGCGGGGCCATCCAGCACGACCAGACGACCCCGGCGGAACCAGCCGGGCGCTTGCGGGCCGAGGGTGGCAAGGCGCAGGATGCGGGCATCGGTGAGGCCGAGGACCGGAGCGGTGAGGCTGTGGGTGGGGCCTGAGAGATCGACCCGGCAGGTGGCATCGCCCAGCACGGCGGTGCAGGGTTTTTGGTAGATGCGGCCCATGGGGCGATTGAGCGCCTCGGTCAGGCCGCGCAGTTCGGCGGTGAAGGCGGCGCCCGTGCGGCGCATCTCGCCAATCGTGCCGCGGAACTGCAACTGGCGTTGCCCGGGGTCGGCCCAGTTGACGCGCCAGCAGCGCACATCGGCCCCGTCGAAGCGACCGGCGATGATGTCCGCCTCGGTGATGGCGGTGTCGGAGAGGATTCCCATCGCCTCGGTATTGTCCACGGCAAGGCCTGTGGCCTGTTGCAGCGCGCGGGCGGCAAGGCCGGTGTCGGCGCGGAAGGTGATACCGTCAAAGCTGAGGTCCAGATCGTGATCGGTAAAGCCGAACACGGTGCCATCGGCGCGGGTGACGGCCCAGGTGTGGCAGAGCGTGGTGAGGCCGCTGGCCAGATGGTCGCGCAGCGCGGTCATAGGCGGATCTCCAGCACGGGGACGCGGGGCACCTCGCCGGCCTTGAAGCTGGCGACGCTGGTCGAGATGCGGTCGGTGTCGAAACGCACGGGCACGTCGAATTCGAAGCCGGCGGTGATCTCCAGCCCGGCGGTGGGGGTTTCGGTCAGGGTGACAAGGCCGCTGGTCAGATCGACCTCGAAATCCACCCCCTCATAGAGGCGGGTGCCCTCGATCCCCATGACCACGGTGCCGAGGACGGGTTTGGCGATGGGGCGGGCATAGCTTTGCGCGCCGGAGCGATAGGTCTTGATGAGCTGGAACACGCGGGTCGTGCCATCGGCGCGGGCGATGACCTGATCGGCGGGGCCTGTCTGCGCCGAGGGCAGGCAGGATCGGAAATCGGCCCAATCCTTCCAGCGGAAGCCGAACATCTGGGCGCGGCGGGCCTCGAAAAAGGCGATGAGGCGTTCGACATCGTCAAGGCTGCGCAGGCCCACGCCCGCGTCATAGCGGCGGCGGGAATGGGCCCAGGGGGTGTTGCGCTCCTCGTGGCCGTTGGCGAGGGTGACGATGTCGGTGCGCCGTTCCGGGCCGCCCAGTGATCCGAAACTCAGGTTCGCGGGAAACCGCACCTCGTGAAAGCTCATCTGCGTGATCCTTTGTTGTTCAGCGGTTGCGCTGGCCCTGTCCCAGCAGGCGGCCCATCTGGGCGGCAATCTGGGATTGCGAGCGGTCAAACCCGGCGACATCGGGGGTCTGGATGTTGATCACCACGTTGACGCCCGCCCCGGCGCCGCTGCCGCGCACGCCGAGTTTGCCATCGGGGCCGCGCGCGAGGGGCATGATCGCCTCGGGGCCGGCCTCGCCCATCAGGCCGGTGCCGCCGCGCATGGGAAAGGTGGTGGGGCTGCTGACGATGCCGCCTGCGGCAAAGGGCATGACGCGGCCCTGCGCGAAGCTGGCGCCATTGGCGAAGGGCAGGATGCCGCCCATCATCGCGCCGACGCCCTTGGACAGAAGGCCGCCGAAATGATCCGTCACCGGGCGCAGGGCGGATTGATAGGTGGTGTTGACCATCGAGGTGGCGACGGTTTTCAGCGCGTCCGACAGTTTCATGCCGTCAAAGGCCACGCCATCGAAGGCACGGCGCAAGCCGCCCGAGAAGCCGCGTTCAAGCGTGGCCATGTCGCGGCCGGTATCAGCAAGCGCACGGCGCATCCGTTGCAACTCGCCATCGAAGGCGCCCGCGACCTGTGCGGCGGCGCCAAAGCTGGTGTCCAATGCCTTGACCTGATCCTGAAGGGCGGCGGCGGTGTCGAAATCACTCATCTGTCTGTCCTTTTGTCGGGTCGGGAAAGGCCTGCATCAGCCGGTCCAGACCATTGCGGCCCAAGGGGGCGGTGCCGCCCCCCTGCCCCAGCATCAGCGCCAGTTCGACGGGGGTCAGCGCCCAGAAGTGTTGCGGGCTGAGGCGCAGGCCGCGCAGGCCGGCGCGCATGAGGCCGGGCCAGTCGAGGCGGGTCATGATGTCCCGCCTGCGTCCGGCAGGGTGAAGGCGCGCACCAGAAGCTGCGCGGCCGCCTGTGCCGCTGCGACCGGCCCGCCCGCGATGTCGGCGGCGATCAGGTCGGCGGGCCTGCCCTGCCAGCCGCCGCCGCGCAGCCCTGCAACGATCAGGGCCAGCACGTCGCGGCTGGAATAGTGCCCGCCTTCGAACCGGGTGACGAGGGCGATGAGACTGTCATCGCCCAGATCCGCCTCGAGCGCGGCCAGGGCACCCAAGGTGAGCTTGAGGACATGGTGCCGGCCGTCGATCAGCAGTTCCACCTCTCCGGTCCAGGGGTTTGCAGAGGGGTTCGCGCAAGGGTCCGCCATGTCAGAGCGCCGTGAAGACGAGGGCACCGGCCGAGGCGAGGGAAACGTCATAGGTCGCCTCGCCATTGTGGGCGCCTGCGTATTCGATGCTGGTGAGTTGAAAGGCCCCCTCGACCACGCCGAAATCGGGGATCACGATCTGGAAGAGCGGGGTTTCGCCGTCGAAGAAGATCTGGCGCGCGCGTTCGTCGCTGGCGGCGTCACGGAACACGCCTGCGCCGCTGATGGCGGCGGATTTGACGCCCGCACCTGCCAGCAATTCGCGCCAGCCGCCCTGGCTTTCCAATGTGGTCACATCGACGCTTTCGGCGTTGAAGCTGACGCGCGTGGCGCGCAGGCCCGCCAATGTGGCGAACTGACCGTCGCCGGTGAGGTCAACCTTGACCAAAAGATCCTTGCCGTTCTGGGCACCCATGGCGACCCCCTTTGCTATGTGACTGGTTTCAGATGTCGTCGAGGCGGGCACGGAAGGTCAGGTCGATCCGTCGCCGCCCCCCGCTGTCGCGTTTCGCGGTGGCGCGGATGAAATGCATGGCCACCAGCCGTCCCCGCGTCAGGATGAGGTCGGGGGCCACCAATGCGTCGCAGACGGCGGCGGCGGCGGTTTTGGCCAGATGGAAACCTGCACCCTCGGAAATGACCGAGAGCGTGATCTCATGCTCGGCCCCGCTGGCGGTGCCGTCGGAACGGTCACGGGCGGTTTCGGGCCCGAGGCTGAGGTAGAGCGGCGGCAGGGGGCCGGCCGGCAGCGTGTCGTGGACCGCATCGCCAAGGACGGCCGCGAGGGCGGGATCGGCGGTCAGATGGGCGAAGACGGCCTGTTGCAGGGCGGCGGCGGCGGCATAGCTCATGGGGCCAGTTCCTCGCGGGTGAGGCAGGTCAGGAAGCGACCGCCGGGGTCGCGTTCGGTGACGGCCAGGATGGTGAAGATGCGCGCGCCGTCGCGCAGGCGTTGATCGGGGCGCGGGCGCATGGCGGCCCCTTCGGGCGCGGCGCGGATCACGATGCGGTGGCCGTTTTGCGACAGGAGGGTTCCGCCGCTCGCGACCTCGCGCCCATGGAGCGGGGTGACTTCGGCCCAGAGCGTGCCGAGGGTCAGCCAGGTTTCGGCAAAGCCACCGGCCCCGTCCGGCAGGCGTTCGGGCTCCTCCAGCAGCAGGCGGCGGCGCAGATGCGGCAATCTCATGCGGCACCATGGGGCGCGGCGCCGCCGAGGGTCAGGCGCAGGGGGCGATGACGCTCGATCAGGCTGGTGACGCCGAAGGGCATACAGCCGGGGCCAAGGCCGGTGTCCTGCCGGTATTCGTAGAAATGCGCGGCCAGCATAAGCGCGGCCTGTGCCAGATCGGCGGGCAGTTGCGCCCAGTCAGAGGCCATGCCTGCGGTCAGGTGCAGGATGGCGCTGCCGCCTGCGGGGATCGCGGGCAGGACGCCGCCCGCCGCGCGCAGGCAGGGGCGATGGCTGTCCTGTTCCAGCCGCCACCGCGCCGCGGGCACAGGTGTTGTCTGTCCCGTGGCATCGCGCAGGGCGACGGTGGTGACGGACCGGACCGGGGCCAGGGGCAAGGGCTGTGTCGCCGGGTCGGACCAGCGCGGCAGGTCGAGGATGAAACCGCGTTCCAGCAGCAGCTTGCCGATGCGTGTCTCGATCGCGGCGATGGCGGCGCGCAGGAAGCCTTCCAGCAGATCGTCCTGCAAGCCGGACTCGGTGAAGCCCGTGCCCAGATGCAGATGCGCCTTGAAGGCCGCCAAGGGCAGCGGCGGCGCGGGGCGCGTGGTGTCTTCTGTCAACATCATGGAATGTCTCCGATTTGTCGGGCCTGTTGGTCTGTTGTCCTGCCCTGTCCCGACAGGCAGGGCGCGCGCGCCACGCGCAGCACCCGGACGGGGGAGCAGCAGGGCACTGTGGTCGCAAGCGTGGCGCGCGCGACGGATGGCCGGTTGCCCGGCCCTCCGATGGCGGGGATCGGGCGGGGATCAGGCGATGGCGAAGCGCAGCAGCTTGATGGCCGCGAAATCGCTGACATCGCCGCCCACGCGTTTGGTGGCGTAGAACAGCACATGCGGTTTGGCGCTGAACGGGTCGCGCAGCACGCGCAGGTCGGGGCGTTCCGCGATGGTATAGCCCGCGCCGAAATCGCCAAAGGCGATGGCGTGGGCCCCGCTGGCGATGTCGGGCATATCCTCGGCAATCAGGACGGGATAGCCCAGAAGGCGCGCGGGTTCGGCGGCGGCCAGGCCATCGGACCACAGGAAGCGGCCGTCATTGTCCTTCATCTTGCGCACGGCACCGGCGGTCTTGGAATTCATCACGAAGACCGCATTCGCGCGGTAGGCCGCCCCCAGCGCATAGACCAGATCGACGATGGCATCGGCCCCGTCAAAGGCACCGTCCGCGCCGGTGGGCACGGTGCCGAGGTTGCCCCAGGCCCAGACATCGTTATCCACCGTGGCATGGGTCAGGAAGCCGCGCGGCTTGTCTATGCCATTGCCACTGACGAAGGCGGCGGCTTCGGCGCGGGCGAAACGGTCGGCGATACGACCGGCGAGCCACCCTTCAAGGTCGAAGGCGCTGTCGTCCAGAAGGCGCTGGCTGGCCTTGGGCAGGGCGCTGAGTTCGTGCAGCGGGATCGAGATGCGGTCGATCACGGGCGTGCCGGTTTCGGTCGTGCTGCCGGATTCGGAGGCCCAGCCATGGCCGATGTCGGAATGATCGACCAGCACATCATAGGACGTTGCCTCGACCTGCACGACATTGGCGATGGCGCGCAGCGAGGCACCCGAGGTCAGCACCGAACGGATGCGCTGCGAGGTTTCGGGATCGACGAGATAGCCACCGTCCCCCGCCACGGCGGTGTTCATCGCCTTGCCCTCGAGCACCAGTCCGCGCAGGCCATCGTCATCGCCGGTGCGCAGATAGGCGGCGAAGGCCTTCTGATGCGGGGCCTCGGTTTCGGCCATGGCCGACAGATGCGGACGGGCCAGCCGGGGCTGCGGCGTATGGGATTTTTGATCAAGCATGGTCAGTCGCTCTTCCTGTTGTTGAAAACGGGTGTGAATCTCGGCCCGGAAGCCCTTGAGATCAGTGATGAAGCCCGTCACGGCGGCCTTCAGTTCGGTGGCGGGGGACGGGTGATGCGGCAAGCCTTCCCCGGCCCGAGAGCCTGTCTCGGTTGTCATCGTGTCATTCTCCTGTGGTGGGTGAAGCGGGGCGGATCAGCCGCCCGTGAGGATGGCCCGCCCGGCGGTGATGAGGGCGGTCAGGTCGCGCAGCCCGTCATCGGGCGGCGGAGATGCCTTGGCCTGCACACGCGCGGCGGGCAGCATCGGGAAGGTCACGAGTGAGACCTCCCACAGGTCCAGCTCGGTCAGCAGGCGCTGGCCCTTGTCGGTCTTGGTGGCGCGGATCGTGCGATAGCCGATGGAGAGCCCTTCGATGGCCCCCGCCGCGACCAGCGCCGCCGCTTCGCGGCCGCGCGTGACGCTGCCCAGAAGGCGGCCCCTGACATGCAGGCCCGTCGCATCCTCGGACACCGCGTCCCAGATGCCGATGGGTTGGGCGGGGTCGTGCTGCCAGAGCATCCTGACCCGCCGCCCCTGCGCCGCCATGGCCTTGAGGCTGGCGGCATAGGCGCCCGGTGCGACCACGTCGCCGCCCTGATCGGGGGCGCCGAACAGGCTGGCATAGCCTGCAATCGACATCACTGCCGCGTCTTCGGTCAGGTGCAAGCCTGCCGCAGGTTGGCAGAACTTGTGTTCCAGTCCCGTCTCCATCGCCTCTCCTCTCGTCGCCTTGTGGGTCATGGCAGCACCGTCGGGGGCACTGCGGACAATATGGACTGGAACGCCTCGGCCAGAACGACGGCGACCACGCCGTAGACCGCAAGCCAGAGGCGTTTTTCCAGCTTGTCGACCAGGGCTTCCAGTTTCTCGGCGCGCCGGTTCAGCCCTTCGACATGCAGGGTCGAGACCCTTTCATGCGCTTCCAGACGCAGGGCGGGGGCGCAATCGAAGGCTTCGAACCCATAGCGCGCGCCGTCCCGCAGGGGGATGCGGGGATCGCTCATGCGGCACCGCCTGCGGCCCCCTCGCCCCCTTCGGACCCGAGGGGGGCCAGGGGCAGACCAAGCAGATGGCGCTTTTCGGCGTCAGAGAGGAAGGCCGCCTCGGAGATGCGGCGCCATTGCGACTCGCGCTCAATGGCCAGGGCGGGCACCTGATCCAGATCGGGGCGTAGCTCCAGCTCCTCGCCGGTGAAGCGCGAGAGCCATTCGGCCAGGCTTGCAACCACGCGGGTGGCCATGGGCAGAACCGTCAGGCGATAGAGCGCGCGGTTCGCTTCCTGATAATTGGCGAAGGTGGCGTCGCCCGGAATGCCCAGCAACATGGGCGGCACGCCGAAGGCGAGCGCGATTTCACGGGCGGCGCTTTCCTTGGTTTGCTGAAACTCCATGTCGGAGGGGGAAAAGCCCATGGGTTTCCAGTCCAGCCCGCCTTCCAGCAGCATCGGACGGCCGGCGTTGCGCGCGCCCTGATGATGGTTTTCCATTTCCGAGACCAGCCGGTCATATTGATCGGTGCTGAGGGTGCCCTGCCCTTCGGCGCCGCGATAGACGATGGCACCCGAGGGGCGCGCGGCATTGTCCAGAAGCGCCTTGGACCAGCGGCTTGCCGCGTTGTGGACATCGACCGCCTGCGCCGCCGCCTGCATGGGCGAGAAGCCGTAGTGGTCGTCCTGCGGGTGGAAACTCTTGACATGGCAGATCGGGGCCAGCGGAGTATCGACCGCGAAACGGTGTTTGCGCCCGCCCACATTGTAGTCATAGGCGACCGGCCAGCCATCGGCACCGGGGATCAGGCTCATCCGGTCCGAGCGCAGCACATGGAGTTCCGCGAAGCCGCCGTTCGGCCCTGTGACCAGTTCCAGATAGCCGTTCCCGGTCAGCAGAAGCTGCGCATAGAGCGCCTCGAGCAGTTCGGCGCGGCCCTGGGCGGGGTTGGGATTGCCCAGCAGGGTCAGGACCGGATGGGAGGCGAAACGCTGGTCGGTCGATTGCAGGACAAGCGGAAGCGCCGCCGCCGCCTCGGCCAGCAGTTTGACGCAACGAAAGCCGACGGGATTGCCGGTATAGCCCGCGCGCGTCAGCGAAGCGGTGTCACGCGGGCTCCAGACCACGCGGCCGGCACCTTGCAGCGCCAGAAGCGGGCCGGTCGCGCTGGCCTTTTGCGCGGGAACCGCCTCGGCTGCGGCGCGCTTGAGAAAGTGAAAAACCATGTCATGCTCCTTGAACCGGCCCGCGGCCCTGTCGGGGTGGTTGGTCCCCGCCCCCCGGATGCCTGGATCATCGGGGGGCAAGGCTGTCTGTCCGAACCCATGTGCGGACAATCTGACGAAAAGGTTAACAATCTCGGATCAGAGCGCGCGCACCCTGGGATTGCGCATATGGGCCGAGGGGGCGATGATCAGCTCGTGCACGGCCCAGACCAGCGCATCCAGACGGTCGGGGCTGCCCTTGCCGACATAACCAAAGGGCGTCATGGCGCACATCTGATCCTCGAGCGCGCCGAGATCGCCGTGGTGGAACACGCGGCCCTGCTCATAGAGCGCGGCCACGGGTTCGGCCCTTGCCCCCTTGCTGCGCGACGCGTGCAGCTTGCGGAAGGGCACCAGCGGGTCGATCTGCCGGATCAGCGTTTCGATCATGTCGCCGCCCTGATTGACCTCGACCACCATCCTGTCGGCCTGCCACTCATGCATCAGGTCGATCGCGACCTGCGCCCATTGCGTCGGGGAAAGGCCGGTGGTGCTGGCGTCCTGCAACACATAGGCGCGCCAGTCCTGCACCGGGCCACGGGTCACGGCGCCCACGACAACGATGCCGCATTGGTCCGACGCTTTGGAGGCAGTTGTCGCAGGGTCGATGGCCACGACGATGCGGTCCATGGGGGGAAGGTCATGCAGGCGCGCCGCCTCGAGCATGGGGAGGGTCCAGAGCGCGCCCTCGGCCTCCTCGACCAGCACGCCGTCAAGTTCCTGGCGCGAGAGCGAGGAGCCGGCATAGCGCACGCGCACCTCGGCCAGAAAGGAGCTGGCGAGGTTGGCGGCATTGGCCTCGGTCGGGGCATGGGTGACGACGGTGCTGGGCATTTTCAGCAGGTCTTTCAGCACACCCACATTGCGCGGGGTCGTCGTCACGCAGACGCGCGGCGCATCGCCCAGGCGCAGGGCAAATTGCAGCATGTCCCAGGTGTCCGTGCCCTTCTTCCACTTGGCAAGCTCATCGACCCAGGCCCCGTCGAATTGCGGGCCGCGCAGGGATTCGGGATCATGGGCCGAAAAGGCCTGCACGGTCGCGCCATTCGGCCAGATCAGCATCCGCCGGGTCGCGTGCCATTGCGGGCGGCGGTCGGGGGGCGAGCAGGCGAGGATGCCGCTGTCACCGAAGATCATCACCTCGCGCACCTGATCCAGCGTTTCGCCCACAAGCGCGATGCGCCGGCAGCGGCCCTGATCCTGCGGGCGGGAGCCTTCGACGGCGGCGCGGACCCATTCGGCCCCCGCCCGCGTCTTGCCCGCGCCGCGCCCGCCCATGATGACCCAGTTGCGCCAGTCTCCATCGGGAGGAAGCTGGTGTGGCATGGCCCAGAAATCGAACATGAAGGGCAAGGCCAGCAGCTCTGCCTCGGTCAGTTCGTCAAGGAACGATTTTTGGACCTCGGCAGTCTCGCAGGCGATCCAGTCGGCACCGGACCTGAGATCGTGCTGCGTCAAAGTCGATTGCATATTCATGGGCGACACCTGCATTTGCCTTGCGATATGTTTCAATTTCCGTCTCCACGTCATGAGCTTGCTTGAGCCAGTAGCGGATGTCGGACAACAGCCGCGCGCCTTCTCGGATCGCGCTCTGGTCGCCTTCGGCCCATCGCTCCTGGATGTCGATCAGTTCAGATTTCATGATCCGCAGTTGAAGATCGACGATGCGGACCGTGGCGTGCAGCGCGGTGTCCGGGTCGGGCGTTGCCCCCTCCGGTCCCGCGCGCGGGGGTAAGTCTGACATTGTTCTCGCTCTGCCTCATCCTTGTTTGCCCCGTCCGCAAGACATGAAAAAACGGCGTCCGGGCATGGCCCGGCGCCGTTGGTTCAGTTCTTCCAGCTTGCACAACCTATACGCTAGACCGCGCGCAATGTCAAGTTTTCTGGACAGTCGAAAACTGACAACCGCCCGTTTTCGTTAACAAATTCCTAACGGCGATGAGAGCAGGCACCTATGCGCCTGCTGCGGGGGTGCGGATGAGTATTTGCAGAACGAGGAAAGGGGGCGGGTGTGCCGCCCCCGCCCCGCGCGTGCCCCTGCCATGGCAAGAGCGCATGGCGCAGGCGGTCAGTCGGTGTCGGTATCGGTATCGGTATCGGTGCCTTGCGTGGCGCGCTCGGCCTCGATCTGGCGCCAGAGGGCAACGTTGCGGTTATGCTCTTCCAGCGTTTCGGCGAAAGCGTGGCCGCCTGTGCCATCGGCCACGAAGAACACGAAGGGCGTGTCATCGGGATCGAGCGCCGCTTCGATACTGGCGCGTCCGGGGTTGGCGATGGGCGTGGGCGGCAGCCCTTCGATCACATAGGTGTTCCACGGCGTCTCGCCGCGCAGCTCGCTCTGGCGCAGGCCGCGGCCCAGAACGCCCTGCCCCTTGGTGATGCCATAGATCACGGTGGGGTCGGTTTGCAAACGCATCCCGCGATTGAGGCGGTTGACGAAGACCGAGGCGACCTGTCGCCGTTCCTCGGGCACGCCGGTTTCCTTTTCGATGATCGAGGCGAGGATCAGCGCCTCCTCGGGCGAGGCGAGGGGCAGACCTTCGACACGGTTGTTCCAGGCCTCGGTCAGGATCGCCTCCTGCGCGGCGGTCATCCGGGCCAGCAGCGCCGTGCGCTCATCGCCGGGCGTCACCTCATAGCTGTCGGGGGCCAGCGTGCCCTCGGCAGGAACTTCGGCTACCTCGCCTTCCATCACGTCCAGACGCGAGAGCGCATCGACCACCTGCCAGCTTGTCACGCCTTCGGCCACGGCGACGCGGTAGCGGGTGTCGGACCGCTCGCGCACCTGGGTGTAATCGGCGGGGGCCACCTCTTCGGCGGGGTTGAAGCTGA
>JAMWZG010000479.1 GCA_024304855.1 Paracoccaceae bacterium | reverse complement strand
CTGCCCATCGACATCGTGGGCGTGGTGTCCAACCACATGACCTATCAGAAAGTCGTCGTGAACCACGACCTGCCCTTCCACCAGATCAAGGTCACGAAAGACAACAAGCCCGAGGCCGAGGCCCGCCTCATGGCCCTGGTCGAGGATTCGGGCGCCGAACTCATCGTGCTCGCGCGCTATATGCAGGTGCTGTCCGATGCCGTGTGCCAGAAAATGTCGGGCCGGATCATCAATATCCACCACTCCTTCCTGCCCAGCTTCAAGGGGGCCAACCCCTATAAACAGGCCTATGAACGCGGCGTGAAACTGATTGGCGCGACCGCCCATTACGTCACCGCCGATCTGGACGAAGGCCCGATCATCGAGCAGGACACGGTCCGCATCACCCATGCCCAAAGCGCGGATGACTACGTCAGCCTTGGCCGCGACGTGGAGGCACAGGTGCTCAGCCGCGCCATCCACGCCCATATCCACCACCGCGTCTTCCAGAACGGCAACAAGACGGTGGTGTTCCCGGCCAGCCCCGGCAGCTATGCCTCGGAACGGATGGGCTAAGGGTCTGCGACCCCACCCCATCTCCGGCCGCGCGGTCGCCGGCACGCGGGGTGGCGATGCTCCCTAAGTTGCGGCCACTTTATCCCCGCCCAGTCGTCTGCCGCCACGACCTGCGGCACCCCTAGCAAAATCGCCGCCCCGGGGGACGGGTCACTGAGACGCGCGGCGGCGCGTGCCGCGCCTTGATTCCGCGCGCAAGGATCACCCGCAAGGGCAACGCCTCATGCCATAGGACGGCCAGAATCCCCATTCCAGCCGCGCGGTCGCCGACACGCGGGGTGGCGATGCTCCCTAAGTTGCGGCCACTTTATCCCCGCCCAGTCGTCTGCCGCCACGACCTGCGGCACCCTTCGCAAAATCGCCGCCCCGGGGGGCGGGTCGGCGATCACGCGGCGGCCTGCGGCCTTGATTCCGCGCGAAAGGATCACCCGCAAGGACAGCCCCCCACCCGGATCACGCAAGGCGCGAGCTATGACGCTCCACCATGAAACTGCACGCGCCATGGATCAGCGCCGAGGCAAAGATCGTATAGGCGACCAAGGCCCAAAGCTGATCCTCGTTCACGAATTCCATGTGCCCCGTGGCATAGCCCACATAATAGATCGACCCGATCCCGCGCACGCCGAAGAAACTGACGATCATCCGGTCCGCCGGCGGCAAACCCGTCCGCCACAGGCTGATCCAACCCAGCAGGGGCCGGATCACAAGGATCAGACCGAAACCGATCAAGGTATGGCTCCAGTCCAGAACCGGCCAGAGCGCGGGCAGAACGGCCCCCAGCAGCAACAGCAGAAAGGCCGTCAGCACATGTTCCACCGCCTCGCTGAAGGCATGAAGACGCTTGTGGAAATGATGCTTCTCCTGCACCCGGCGACAGACCAGCCCGGCCATGAAGGCCCCGATGAACCCATAGCCCTCGACCAGTTCGACCAGCCCGTAGCACAGAAAGACAGCCCCCAGCGCCAGAACGCCGGGCCCGCTCTTCTCGATCGCCGCACGGCCCCAGGACGAAAACAGGCTGCGCCCCAGCAGCCAGCCGATCAAGGCACCGACCAGCGCCCCGACAGCGATGCGATAGATCACGTCCCGCGCCACCCATTCCAGCAGCCAGACCGAAGGGTCCGTGCCCTGCGCCGCGATGATCAGCCCCAGATAGACAAAGGGAAAGGCCAGACCGTCGTTCAACCCGGCCTCGGCCGTCAGGGTGAAACGGACCGGATGCTCGCGCCCCTCCAGGGGCGGGCCGACCTGCAC
>JAMWZG010000478.1:1329-1811 GCA_024304855.1 Paracoccaceae bacterium | reverse complement strand
CAAATTGCAAGGTTTCTATGAAGATCATACAAAACCTTGCAGGTCAGTGCGAGAAAAACCACCGCCTTTCATCATGAAATCAACAGGATAGGTGTTGTTCAGGGTGTGGACTGCCCCCACCGAGTGGTCCGGCTTGATAGTTAGTGCATCGTGGGTCTCTGGTCTATCGGGACGAAGGTTTCCGGTGTGGGCGGGCGATACCCCAGCGCACTGTGAGGCCTGACGGTATTGTAGTGGCGGCGCCATCGTTCGATCAGGATCTGTGCCTCCCTGAGGGGGGAGAAGACCTCGCCATTCAGCAGTTCATCCCGGAACCGGGCGTTGAAGCTCTCGCAATAGCCGTTCTCCCAAGGCGATCCTGGTTCGATAAAAGCCGTTTTGGCACCGACCGCTCCGATCCAGGCACGCACCTTCTTGGCGATGAACTCAGCGTTATCGGACCTTATGTAGTCGGGCGGGCCTCGCAGGATGAACAGATCTGT
>JAMWZG010000478.1:651-1319 GCA_024304855.1 Paracoccaceae bacterium | reverse complement strand
AGACTGACACGGATCACCAGCGCCTCCTTCGTGAATTCGTCAATGATGTTGAGGGTGCGAAACAGCCGACCGTCATGCGTCCGGTCCTGCACAAAATCATAGGACCAGACATGATTTGGGCGTTCTGGCCGAAGACGGACACAGGAGCCATCGTTCAGCCAGAGCCGTCCCTTCTTGGCCTGTTTCCGTGGAACCTTGAGCCCTTCGCGTCGCCAGATCCGCTCGACACGCTTGTGGTTCACATGCCAGCCGGCGTTGTTCAGCAATCCGGTGATCATCCGATAGCCATAGCGCCCGTAGCTGCGCGTTAGCTCGATGATGTCGTCCGTCAGCCGTTCTTCGTCCGCTGTGCCGCATGGAGCCTTGCGTTGTGTCGACCGATGCTGCCCGAGTGTGCGGCAGGCCCGGCGCTCGGATATGCCGAGGGCCTGCCGCACATGATCGATGCATTAGCGACGGCGCGAAGGGCTCAGAAGTTTCCCCGTGCTGCCTCGGTCAGGATCATCTTATCCAGCGTCAGATCCGACACGGCGCGTCGTAGCCGCTGGTTCTCCGCCTCAAGCTCCTTCAGTCGTTTGAGTTGATCCCGGCTCATGCCGCCATACTCCTTGCGCCAGCGGTAATAGGTCTGAACCGTCACGCCGATCTCTGTCTCTTATACACATCTT
>JAMWZG010000478.1:0-641 GCA_024304855.1 Paracoccaceae bacterium | reverse complement strand
CAGCCATCTCTGGTCCTCCTGAAACGGGATCATACTATCCCAGTTGGTGGACCACTTCAGTGGGGGCACTCCAGGGCACTCGCGCATGTCAGCTGTCATTGTCCCTTTTCCGGGTCGAAGCATGCGGGGTGACGTTGTTCTTTCCGTTTTCATGACACAACAAAGGGGGGACACCTAAAACTGTATACAAATTTTGTGTACACTCTTGAATGAGAGCTTCTAGCTGTCAACTATTTTTGCGAGCAACTGAGCGATGGAGCCAAAAAAGTAATGATGTCGCCCATTTTTGGGGCGTGCTGGAACTCCGATATTTCAATGCCTAAAATGGGTGGGTTAGAGTTAGTGCATAAACTCAGGCATAGCGCTTCGACTTCCGACACACCGATCATTTTGATAAGCGCACACACACACGCACTCAACAAGTATGAGGAGTTTACCGAACTCTCCGTAGTGGCTCTCCAAAAACCGGTCGATTTGTCGTTTCTGCGCCAACAAGTAAAAGCACTGCTAGACGAGGCTGCACGGCGCTAGGGTTAGGTTCATGCCCTGTCGCGCTAAAGACCGAGCACATCGTTGTAGTTCCGTGGCGGCTGCCCACGTCAGACCGAAGCCGTTTACGAGGGCGTCTATCGATTTCAGGC
>JAMWZG010000477.1 GCA_024304855.1 Paracoccaceae bacterium | reverse complement strand
AGCAAGTCGGGCTGGGATTTCGACATCTACCTGCATCACGGCGCAGGCGCCTATATCTGCGGCGAGGAAACCGCCCTGCTGGAAAGCCTGGAAGGCAAGAAGGGGATGCCGCGCATGAAGCCGCCATTCCCGGCCGGTGCGGGCCTTTACGGCTGCCCCACCACGGTGAACAACGTGGAATCCATCGCGGTCGTGCCCACGATCCTGCGGCGCGGTCCCGAATGGTTCGCAGGCTTTGGCCGCCCCAACAATGCGGGCACCAAACTTTTCGCCATCTCGGGCCATGTGAACAACCCCTGCGTGGTCGAAGAGGCGATGTCGATCAGCTTCGAGGAACTCATTGAGACCCATTGCGGCGGCATCCGTGGCGGCTGGGACAACCTCAAGGCGGTGATCCCCGGCGGATCATCCGTGCCGATGATCCCCGGCCACGCGATGCGCGACGCGATCATGGATTTCGACTATCTGCGCGAGCAGCGCTCGGGCCTTGGCACGGCGGCGGTGATCGTCATGGACAACTCCACCGATGTGATCAAGGCGATCTGGCGGCTGTCCAAGTTCTACAAGCACGAAAGCTGTGGCCAGTGCACGCCCTGCCGCGAAGGCACCGGCTGGATGATGCGCGTCATGGACCGTCTGGTGAAGGGCGAGGCCGAGGTGGAGGAAATCGACATGCTGCTGGACGTGACCAAGCAGGTCGAAGGCCACACGATCTGCGCGCTTGGCGATGCGGCGGCCTGGCCCATTCAGGGCCTGATCCGGCATTTCCGGGACGAGATCGAGGACCGCATCAAGCACAAGCGCACCGGCCGCGTCTCTGCGGTGGCCGCAGAATGATGGCGCGCGCATCCCTTCTGGCCCTGGGGGCCGTCGTGGCGCTGACCGGCTGCGGCACCATCTCGAACGTGACCGACCGGATCACCGGGTCCGGGCGTCAGGCCTTTGACGGTCAGATGTTCCGCGCGTCCTTGGCCCATGACCGCGACGCGCCCGCCGCCTTTGTCGTGCGTGTGCAGGATGCGGCCAAATCGCTGACCGGCGCGCGCGAAGCGGGCCGCTATGAGGCGACCAAGCATTGCATCGAATATTTCGGCAATTCCGCCGCTGTCTGGTCCGTCGGCCCCGACAGCCCGGATGAGGCGCTGGTGTTCGATGGTGGCGCGCTGGTCCTGACGGGGCGCTGCGAGGGATGATGCCGGAGAGGGTCATAACGCGGATCGGGCAGGGGCGTTGCTATTGCATAGCAATGCAGCCCGCATCCCTCTGTGCCAGTGGGAAGGGCGGCAGCCTGCGCTGCGCCACCCCCTCGGCATGGAAGGAGTGATGACATGCGTATGACCACTTGTCCCGGACGCAAAACCCTGATGGCCGCTGTCCTGGCCCTCTCTCTGGTCGCGCCTGCGATGGCAGCGGGCAAGCCTGCGCTGCGCGATGCGGCGCAGATCGACGACCGGATGCTCTGGGTGGCGCTGGCGCTCGAGATCAGCGACCGCTGCGAGAGCATCGACCCGCGCACGGTGCGCGGCCTGAATTACCTGTGGTCGATCCGCTCCGACGCGCAGAAACTCGGTTACTCCAACGCCGAGATCAAGGCCTATGTGGACAGCGACGCCGAGAAGGCGCGGATGCGCGGGCGCGGCGAGGCCTATGTCCGCAGCCACGGCCTGAACCCTGAAAACGACGCCGACCTGTGCAAGCTGGGTCAGGCGGAAATCGCGAAGGGCAGCCAGATCGGCGCCTTCCTGAGACTGAAGTGAGATCAAATGGCTGACCTACGCAAGATCATCATCGACGGGCATGAAGTCGAAGTCGAGGGCGC
>JAMWZG010000476.1 GCA_024304855.1 Paracoccaceae bacterium | reverse complement strand
GCGCGATTGGTGGGCGGGCCGGCCTTGCGGGCGATGGGGTTTCACGACCGCGCACGGATGATCAAGGCGCTGGCGGGCTATCTGGATACGCATAAGGAACAGCTTTACGCGCTGAACCCGCTGACCGGGGCGACGCGGCGGGATGGCTGGGTGGATATTGACGGCGGGATCGGCACGATGGGCCTGTTTGCGGCCAAGGGGCGGCGCGAGATGCCCGATGGTCACGTCTATATCGACGGCGAGGTTGAGGCGCTGAGCCGGAAGGGGACGTTCCTTGGTCAACATATCGCGGTGCCCTTGCAGGGCGTGGCGGTGCAGATCAACGCCTTCAACTTTCCGGTCTGGGGGATGCTGGAGAAGCTGGCCCCTGCTCTGCTGGCGGGTGTGCCGTCGATCGTGAAACCCGCGACGCAGACCTGCTACCTGACCGAGGCTTGCGTGCGGCTGATCATCGACAGCGGTCTGCTGCCCGAGGGTGCGTTGCAACTGGTGATCGGGCGGACGGGCGATCTTTTGGACCGGCTGGGCGCGCAGGATGTGGTGGCCTTTACCGGGTCGGCGGATACGGCCTTGATGCTGCGGTCGAACCCCGCGTTGATGCGCCATTCGACGCGGTTCATGGCGGAGCAGGACAGTCTGAACGCCTCGATCCTGGGGCCGGATGCGGGGGTGGACAGTGCGGAGTTTGCGCTGTTCATCAAGGAAGCCGTGGCCGAGATCACGACCAAGGCAGGGCAGAAATGCACCGCCACGCGGCGGCTGATCGTGCCTGCGGGGATGATGGATGCGGTGGGCGATGCGCTGTCGGAAAAGCTGGCGGCGATCACCCTGGGCAATCCGGCGGCAGAGGGGGTGCGGATGGGGGCGCTGGCGTCCCATGCGCAGAAGGCGGATGTGCTGGCGCGGTTGGCGCAGTTGCAGGGTGAGGCGCGGTTGATCCATGGTGATCCCGGCCAGATGACGCTGGTGGATGCGGACCCCGATCAGGCGTTCCTGCCGCCGATGCTGCTGGCCTGCGCCGATCCCGACGCCGCGCGCGTGGTGCATGAGGTCGAGGCCTTCGGGCCGCTCTCCACCCTGATGCCTTACCGCGACACGGCCCATGCAGCGGTGCTGGCCAATCGGGGGGGCGGGTCGCTCGTGTCCTCGCTTTTCACCGCTGACGCAAGCGTCGCGCGCCAGATCGTGCTGGACAGTGCCGCCTGGCATGGGCGCATCTATATCAACAACGCCACCTCGGCGGGCGAGGCGACGGGGCATGGCTCTCCCCTGCCCCATATGATCCACGGCGGGCCGGGCCGGGCCGGCGGCGGCGAGGAGTTGGGCGGTATCCGGGGCGTACTGCATTACATGCAGCGCACGGCCATTCAGGCCAGCCCCGACATGCTGAGCGCGATCACAGGCACCTGGGTCAATGGCAGCGCGCAGACCACCAACGCCACCCATCCGTTCCAGCGGACATTCACCGAAATTCAGATCGGCGAGACGATCCACACAGACCCCCGCACCGTCACGCTCGAGGATATCGAACATTTCGCCCATTTCACCGGCGACACCTTCTATGCCCATATGGATGAGGAGGCCGCGCGCGCGAACCCCTTCTTCCCCGGTCGCGTGGCGCATGGATATCTCTTGCTCAGCTTTGCGGCGGGGCTGTTCGTGCAGCCCGATCCGGGACCGGTTCTGGCCAATACGGGGCTGAACGCGCTCAGCTTCCAGAAACCTGTCAGCCCGGGCGACAGCATCCGCGTGGCCCTGACCTGCAAGCGCAAGACGCGGCGCACCGACACCTATGGCGAGGTGGCGTGGAACGCGACCC
>JAMWZG010000475.1 GCA_024304855.1 Paracoccaceae bacterium | reverse complement strand
CCGCCGGTCTGACGGCACTCCGGGCCGCGACGTCGAAAGAACGCGACGGGCGCACGTCGGACGATATCCGTGAGCGGTTGTCGCAGGTCGTGGGCCGGTCACGGGACCAAGACGACACGCCAAAGCCGGAAGGTCGCAATTACGCGCGGGAGCGTCTGAAGGAAATCATGGAGAAGGACGCCGGGCGCGACGGCCAGGCGGCGGTTCACAAGCTGGATGGTCACAGCGAGTATGATCTGGGTGAAGACACAGGACGCGATGGGCGGAAGCCGTCGGTCAACGAGCGGCTGAAGGATATGCTGAATAAGCCGCGCGAGCGGCTGGAGATCGAGGACGAGCGCGACCAGGAGAAGGATCAGGAGGTCGAGAAGGATAGGGACATCGACCGTGATCCAGGTCTCAGTCACTGACGAGGCGATGAGAGGTCGTTTCCCCATTCTTCATGGGAATGCTTGCCTGAGAGAACCCGACACCAACAAGGAATGAAATCACACCGGTTGCCGTCTTGAATTCGCGCACCCTGATCGCATTCTGCGTCACGCGCGTTCTGGCAGTGACAAGGATTTTCTCCTGCCCATCACTCCCAACCGTCCGCATGATCCACAGGCCGTACCAGCTTGGTCCCTTGCGTTCAGGATCGGTTTTGCACAGCACTTCGACCGTGTGTCCCTCCTCAGCAAGTCCCCGAAGGCCTTGTTCGGTGGTGACGTTTAGTTCGAGGTCAATCGTCTGGTTCATCGCGCATACCAACAGAAACAATAATGGTCGTCTTGTGCCTGAATCTAACGAAGGCATCAATCGTATATTATCGAGTTAGATATGGCTCGATAGAGTTCAGTGATCCCGGCAGTGCGCCGGTATCGCTTTGAGCGATAGACAGGCAAGGGGATCGACGGGCTGACGCCCGCTCACCCCAACCCTGACAGTTTCCAAATTCTGTTGATCCGCCTGCCATCCTGGCAGGTCCGAGAAAACCGGCAAGCGCCGCCTGTGGCGTCGGTTCCGGCCCTGAATTCCGGTTCCTCCCACGCGCAGGCGCGCGGTTCCCTCCCAAATTCAGGCCCTCCACCCGGTTGTCACGGCCCCGCCAGGCCGCAGGACGGGCTTTGCCCTTACCTGCTCTGCCCTTCGGAATGCATGGGCATTCCAAAGATCAGAACAGGAAGGCCCGCCCATCGGCGGAAAGGGGGAAGAGACCCGGACCGCGTCACTCGAAGGAGGGTCACAAATGACCGCAGAGAAGTTTGACGTTTATTCCCATGTCACCAGCCAGATCATCGCCCAGATCGAGGCGGGAACACCGCCCTGGCGCAAGCCGTGGACTGGCGGCGGGGCATCGGTCAGCTTGCCGGAACGGTTCAACGGGGAGGCCTATCGGGGCATCAACATCCTGATGCTTTGGGCCACGGCGATGGCCAAGGATTACAGCTCAGCTCGCTGGATGACGTTCAATCAAGCCAAGCAGCTTGGGGGCCATGTCCGCAAGGGTGAGAAATCCGCAACCGTCGTGAAATACGGCACCGTTGAGCGCGAGGACGAGAACGGCGAAGAGCGCCAGATTCCCTATGCCAGAGCCTACCGCGTGTTCAACACTGATCAGATCGAGGGCTTGTCTGCTGAATTCTACATCCTGCCCGATCCGCCCCGTGATCTTGGCACCGAGGCCGACCCCAAGCTGGAGGCGTTCTTTGCCGCGACCGGCGCGCAGATCGACAGCACCGAGGAGCCGCGCGCCTATTACAACATCAAGACCGACCGCATCCACTTGCCGCCGATCGCGACCTTTCACAGGGCCGCAGGATATTACGGCACCTTGGCGCATGAGCTGACCCACTGGACAGG
>JAMWZG010000474.1 GCA_024304855.1 Paracoccaceae bacterium | reverse complement strand
CAGCTTCCCGATGCGCGCGCCCTATCCGGCCGATGCCGATTACGACACCGTCCTGCCGCTGGCCGATCCGATGACGCTGGCCGACCCGAACATGCCCTGGTATTCGGTCAAGGAGGCGGTGCTGCCCTTCGCCCGCTTCCCCGGCGTCGATACGATCCTGGGGCCTGAAATGCGCTCCACCGGCGAGGTGATGGGCTGGGACGTGTCCTTCCCGCTGGCCTTCCTCAAGGCGCAGTTGGGGGCCGGCACCGATCTGCCGCGCGAGGGCCGGGTCTTCATCTCGATCCGCGATGCCGACAAGACCGCCGACATGGTCGAAGCGGCGCAGATCCTGACCACGCTGGGCCTTGGTATTGTGGCCACCCGTGGCACGGCCGCCTGGCTGGCCGAGAATGGCGTGCCCTGCGAAGTGGTGAACAAGGTCTATGAGGGGCGTCCGAATATCGTGGACATGCTCAAGGATGGGGGCATCACGCTGGTGATGAACACGACCGAGGGCGCGCAGGCGGTCGAAGACAGCCGCGAGATCCGCAAAGTGGCGCTCTATGACAAGATCCCCTACTTCACAACCGCAGCGGGTAGCCATGCCGCCGCCCTCGCGATGCGCGCGCGGGAAGAGGGTGACTTCACGGTGATGCCGCTGCAAGGCTGACCGATTGCCGCCAAGCCAAGGGCCACAGGCGTTTCACGACCATCCCGCATGGTCGGAACGGGCCTGTGGCTTTTGCGCGTCGGGATCAAACTGTTGTCAGATCGGCAGATAACTGTTCACGATTTTTCCACCAATGGTTATATACTCTCCATGCTGCGTTCCGGCGCGGCTTGTGCGAGTGGCCCCGTAACTCCGGCGGGGTGTGTTTACATCCGTCGCGTTCTCATCCCGGCGGAGGGGATGAGGCCCGTCAGGGCAGAAGACGCGACGGATTGTGCAAGTGGCGCAGGCACGCGATGGCTTGCCTTGCTCCCCTCCGGCGGCTAGATCGCGGCCATGGCCAAGCTCTATTTTCATTACTCCACCATGAACGCGGGCAAATCCACGGTCCTGCTGCAAGCCTCGCATAACTACCGCGAGCGCGGGATGCAGACCTATCTTTTGACCGCGCAGGTGGATGGGCGGGCCGGTCATGGCCGCGTCGCCTCGCGTATCGGCATCGGGCAGGAAGCGGATACTTTCGCCCCCGGCGATGATCTGTTCTCCCGGCTGGCCAATCGTCTGGCCGCCGCCCCCATCGCCTGCGTCTTCATCGACGAGGCGCAGTTTCTGGAACCCGCCCAGGTCTGGGATCTGGCCCGCGCTGTCGATGATCTGGGCGTGCCCGTCATGTGCTATGGCCTGCGCGTGGATTTCCGTGGCGAGCTTTTCCCCGGCTCGGCCACCCTGCTGGCGCTGGCGGATGAGCTGCGCGAGGTCCGCACGATCTGCCATTGCGGAAAAAAGGCCACGATGGTGGTGCGCAAGGGACCGGATGGCCGCGCGCTGACCGATGGTGCGCAGGTCTTCATCGGCGGCAACGAAAGCTATGAGAGCCTCTGCCGCATCCATTGGCGCGAGGCGACGGGCGACCGCCCCAAAGGGGCGAAGGCAGACCACCCCAAGGGCTGACCCGCCCGCCGCACCATGCTAGGCTTTCTCCACCCAGAGGAGAGACCGATGCGCGCCCTGATCCTTGCCCTGCTTGTGATGCTGTCCCCCCTGCCCGCCATGGCGCAGGATCGTGCCGCCGTGGACCGGCAGTTCCGGACATGGCTGGAGGATACCATCTGGCCGCGCGCCCGCGCCGCAGGCGTGTCACGCGCCACGCATGAGGCTGCGTTTCAGGGCGTCTCGCTGATGTGGGACTGT
>JAMWZG010000473.1 GCA_024304855.1 Paracoccaceae bacterium | reverse complement strand
AATTCGGCATGAACGTGACCACGCTGCTTTTGCCGCTCTTCGTGATGATGGAAGTGGCCAAACGCACCATCGCGCCGGGCACGGCCTATGTCGATCTGCGCTATGGTCAGGTGTTGAAAATGTCGCTGGTCTATCAGGGCGGCATCGTGTCATGGGTCGCGTTCTGGGCCATCTATGGCCAAGGGTTTGGCGCAACCGCCGGAATCGCCTCGTTCGGACTGGCGTATATGACCGTGGTCTTGCTGGAACCGCTGGTTGATCTTGCCGTTCTGGCAGCCGCCAAGGGTCTGCGGGGCAAGGTGCCGACGGGGCTTGTGACTGGTCGCCTTTATGCGGCAGCCTGAACTGTCGTAAGGTCTGGAAAGGCGCGGTCCGCAGGGCCGCGCCTTTGTCATTACAAAGGGCTAGCATGATTCAGCTTACGCTTATCGGTATCGGCACGGGCAATCCTGACCATGTGACACTTGAGGCGCAGAAGGCCATGAACAGTGCCGATCTGATCCTTGTACCGCTAAAAGGCGAGAACAAGGCCGATCTGGCAGGTTTGCGTCTGCAAATCTGCCGCACCTGCGTGACAAACCCAGCGACGCGGATCGAGACCTTTGACCTGCCTGAGCGCGATGCGGCCAAGCCCGATTATCTGGCGCGGGTGAACGACTGGCACGATGCCATCGCCACCCGATGGGAGGTCGCGATCCGCGCCCATCTGGCCGGGGGCGGTGGGCCGCAGGTGGCGCTGCTGGTCTGGGGCGATCCTTCGCTTTATGACAGCACCCTGCGCATTGCCGCGCGGGTGGGCCAGCGCATCCCGCTCACGCTTGAGGTGATCCCCGGCATCACCGCCATCCAGATGCTTTGCGCTGCCCATGCCATCCCGCTGAACGATCTGGCCGCGCCGGTCACCATCACCACAGGCCGCGCGCAGGATCTGTTCCGCCATACCGACATAGGCCCCCCACCAGATCGTTCAGCGGGATGGCATGGGCAGCGCAAAGCATCTGGATGGCGGTGATGCCGGGGATCACCTCAAGCGTGAGCGGGATGCGCTGGCCCACCCGCGCGGCAATGCGCAGGGTGCTGTCATAAAGCGAAGGATCGCCCCAGACCAGCAGCGCCACCTGCGGCCCACCGCCCCCGGCCAGATGGGCGCGGATCGCGACCTCCCATCGGGTGGCGATGGCATCGTGCCAGTCGTTCACCCGCGCCAGATAATCGGGCTTGGCCGCATCGCGCTCAGGCAGGTCAAAGGTCTCGATCCGCGTCGCTGGGTTTGTCACGCAGGTGCGGCAGATTTGCAGACGCAAACCTGCCAGATCGGCCTTGTTCTCGCCTTTTAGCGGTACAAGGATCAGATCGGCACTGTTCATGGCCTTCTGCGCCTCAAGTGTCACATGGTCAGGATTGCCCGTGCCGATACCGATAAGCGTAAGCTGAATCATGCTAGCCCTTTGTAATGACAAAGGCGCGGCCCTGCGGACCGCGCCTTTCCAGACCTTACGACAGTTCAGGCTGCCGCATAAAGGCGACCAGTCACAAGCCCCGTCGGCACCTTGCCCCGCAGACCCTTGGCGGCTGCCAGAACGGCAAGATCAACCAGCGGTTCCAGCAAGACCACGGTCATATACGCCAGTCCGAACGAGGCGATTCCGGCGGTTGCGCCAAACCCTTGGCCATAGATGGCCCAGAACGCGACCCATGACACGATGCCGCCCTGATAGACCAGCGACATTTTCAACACCTGACCATAGCGCAGATCGACATAGGCCGTGCCCGGCGCGATGGTGCGTTTGGCCACTTCCATCATCACGAAGAGCGGCAAAAGCAGCGTGGTCACGTTCATGCCGAATT
>JAMWZG010000472.1:1594-1849 GCA_024304855.1 Paracoccaceae bacterium | reverse complement strand
ACGGGAACGGATGACGCTCCGCTCGGCCCCTATGTCAGCACCCTGCCCGGCCCGTCTGACCGGGACGCCCCTTTATTGTTGGTGCGGATCAGTCCGCAACGTTGGCCAGATCGGCCTTCATCTGCTCAAGAATCTCCTGACCGCTGTCGCCGGTCATGTCGATGAAGGCGGCCTCGACCGATGCCGCTGCTTCCTTGAACGGGGTCCGCTGTTCTTCGGTCAGGCGGGGCACCGTCCTCTCGCGCGTCCGCTCAA
>JAMWZG010000472.1:910-1584 GCA_024304855.1 Paracoccaceae bacterium | reverse complement strand
CGAACACGCCTTGCACCTCGTCAAGGGCTTCCTCGAACGCATAGCGCCATGTGTCGGCTTGGGCGGTCGTCATGCTGGCCGTGAGGGCCACCAGAGCCGCCGAACCTGTCAGAAAGCGTTTGAGTGTTGTCATGTCATCCTCTCTTTCGCTGTTGGCCCAGCCCACGCATCCCCGTGGTTGAGCGGCGACTGCAGAGTCATTCGGCAATCTAAGTAAAATATCCTGCAAGGCTACGGTAACCCGGAGGGTTTTGTCAAACAACTGCCAGAGAATTAGCCTAAAATCATGTTTTAAAGCGATTATTTCAGATGGCCAGGGGATGTAGTGGCTTAAAATATATTAGATCATCGTAATAAATTTTCCGTCGGCAGCAAGTCGTAACAATTTCCAAAAATAACATAATCAAGATTATGCGTGTAAATAAGACTACAGCTTCGGGCCGCTTGGCCGATCAAATCTCTTGGATCATTTGCCCATCCCATTACGATCGGAGTTAATGGAACACCGCGGTTGCCGACTGCGCGACTACACCCCCCACTCACCGTTTGATCGTGCGCAGGATGACGTTGGTCTGGGCGCTGGCGACAGCGGGGATGCGAAAGAGAACCCGTTCGAGGAACTGGTTATACGCTTCGATGTCCGCGCAGACGACATGCAGATGATAATCAGCCTG
>JAMWZG010000472.1:394-900 GCA_024304855.1 Paracoccaceae bacterium | reverse complement strand
TGGTTGCGTAGCAGGCGCGGATCTCGGGGCGGTTCTGGACAGCGCGGATGAAGGCGTCGAGTTGTTCCGGGTCGTGGCGCGTCAGGTGGACATGGACGATGGCCCCGAAGCCAAGGCCCTGTTTCTCGTCGTCGAGCGCCACGGTGTAGTGGCGGATGACACCGCTTTCCTCAAGCGCCTTGACCCTGCGCCAACAGGACGAGGCTGACAGTCCTGCCTTCTCGGCAAGATCGGCGTTCGAAATGCGGCTGTCTTCCTGAAGCGTTTGAAGAATCCGCTGGTCGATTGCGTCCAGTGCTGACATGAGATACCAGAAAAATGAAATAATTAGAAAAATAATTCCACATAGCGCCGTAATTAGCAACTATTTTGACCAGTATTTTCACATGCGCCGTGCGATCCTGTCAGACAAACAGGAGTCCATCATGACCGCTGAAGGCAGCCGTTTCGCCACCTACCACCTTGACGACCGTTATGCCCTGACAGCTGTCTCTTATACACATCTC
>JAMWZG010000472.1:0-384 GCA_024304855.1 Paracoccaceae bacterium | reverse complement strand
AGGCACTTGTGCGGGTGATGCTGGATCAGGCACGGCGCGACCGTGCGGCCGGGCGGAACACGGCAGGTTTTGTGTCAGGCTATCGTGGCTCGCCCTTGGGTGGGCTGGATATGGAGATGTGGCGGCAGCAAAAGCGCCTGACCGAATCGCGGATCGAGTTTCTTCCGGCTGTGAACGAGGATCTGGGTGCGACTGCGGTACTGGGTGCCCAGCAGGCGGTGCTTGATCCGGCATGCGAGGTCGAGGGCATTTTCTCGATGTGGTATGGCAAGGGGCCGGGCGTGGACCGTTCCGGTGACGCGCTGAAACATGGCAATGCCTATGGATCGTCGCCGATGGGAGGCGTGCTTGTCGTGGCGGGGGATGATCACGGTTGCGTCTCGT
>JAMWZG010000471.1 GCA_024304855.1 Paracoccaceae bacterium | reverse complement strand
GTTTACGGCCTGATCGCGCTTGGCTTTGTGCTGATCTACAAGGCCACGGAGGCGGTGAATTTCGCGCAGGGCGATTTCATGATGCTGGGGGCTTTCGTGACCCTTGGGCTGGTCAACCCGGAATATGCGGGCATCCCCTTCTGGCTGGCGTTGCCCTTGGTATTCATCATCATGGGCGTTCTGGGATACCTGCTGGATCTGGTCGTGCTGCGGGCGGTGTTCGGGCAAAGTCAGGTGGCGGTGATCATCGTGACCATCGCCCTGGGTTTCGTGATCCGCTTTGCGGTGGGCGAGATCTGGGGGCATGAACCGCAATCCCTGCGCTCGCCCCTTGCCTTGGGCGATGTGCGGATCGGGGATCTGGTGCTGGGTCTGGCGGATATTGCGGTGATCATCGTGACGCTGATCATGACCTTTCTGCTGTGGCAGTTTTTCCAGCGCACCAAGATGGGTCTGGCCATGCAGGCGGCCAGTCAGAACCAGATGGCGGCCTATTACATGGGCATTCCGGTCAAGCGGATTCAGGGGCTGGTCTGGGCCCTGGCGGGGATCGTGGCGGCGGTGGCGGGTATCCTTTACGCCTCCAAGGGCGCGCTGGACCCGACGGCGGGCTTTATCGGGATCAAGGCTTTTGCCGCGGCGGTCATCGGCGGTTTCGGCAGTCTGCCCGGTGCCCTGCTGGGCGGGTTGATCGTGGGCGTGATCGAGCCTTTTGCCGCGCGCTACCTGCCGCCGGGCTGGAGCCAGATTGCGCCCTATGCCCTGCTGATCGCGGTCCTGCTGTTCCGCCCCCACGGCCTGTTCGCGCAGGTCCGAGCGAAGAAGGTGTGATGCGATGAAGTTTCATTTCAAGACAGATTACGATCAGGACATCCGGCTGTTCCCGGATTGGTGGAATTTCAGCCTTTATGCCGCTTTGCTGGTGCTGGCGCTGGCGCTGCCCTTGCTGATTGATCCGTTCTTTCTGGGCGAGGCGACGAATGTGCTGATCTGGTCGGTGGCCGGGTTGGGGCTGATGCTTCTGACCGGACAGACCGGACAGGTCAGCCTTGGGCATTCGGCCTTCATGGCGCTGGGGTGTTATTCCTGCGTGCTGATGATGGAGGCGAATGTGCCTTTCGTGCTGGCTTTCGTGCTGTCAGGGGTGATCACGGGGGTTGTGGGCGCGTTGATCGCCATTCCGGCGCTGAAACTGCACGGGGTCTATCTGGCGATTGCCACGCTGGCGCTGGCGATTCTGGCGGATGATATCATCGTGCTGCTGAAGGACTGGACCGACGGGGTGAATGGCAAGATGTCGCCGCCGATCGACCTTTTCGGCTATGAGATCAACCGTTGGAACAACCCGGTGGAGTGGTATTATCTGGTGCTGGTCGTGGTTCTGGCGGTGACGCTGTTCTACCGCAACCTGCTGCGCGCGCCTTTGGGCCGGGCCTTTGCTGCCGTGCGTGACAGCGAGATTTCCGCGCAGGCGATGGGTGTGAACGTGGCGCAGACCAAGACGCTGGCCTTTGGCATTTCCTGTGCCATCACGGGGCTGGGTGGCGCGCTGATGGGCCTGTTTGCAGGCGCGTTCAACAACGAGACGTTCAATTTCCTGCTGTCGATCCAGTTGCTGATGATGATCGTGGTAGGTGGGCTTGGCTTTATCCACGGGGCGTTTCTGGGGGCGGTGGTGATTGCCTTTCTGCCTCAGGTCTTGTCGATGACGACCGATCTGTTCGGGCGTGGCGTGGCCATTCCGGGGCTGGAGTCGGGGGTGTTCGGGGTGATCCTGATCCTGTTCATCCTGTTCGAACCGATGGGGCTTTATGGGCGCTGGCTCAAGATCCGCACCTTCCTTGAGCTGTTCCC
>JAMWZG010000470.1 GCA_024304855.1 Paracoccaceae bacterium | reverse complement strand
AGAGACAGCTTGCGGCCCCAGGCGTGGCTGCGACGATACATCTTTTCCCAGATATAGGCGTAGTCGAAGGGGTCTTCGCCGATCACCAGCGGGGCGAACCAGTCGTCGATGGCTTTCTTGACCACGGTGGGGGCCAGTGCGGCGTTGCCGATGCCGATGGTGCCGTCTTCCATCTCCACCTCGCAGGTCAGCCACTGGTGGAAGCGGAAGGATGACATGGCATCGCCCTTGAGCCACAGCGCGTCAGAGGCGTTGGTGCAGAAATTGCCCTGCGGGGGGACGGTCGGGCCGGTCCAGTTCCAGACGCGGGTGCGAACAGATTTGATCTTCATGGGTCAGTCCACTTGTTATGAGGATTTGAAGGAACGGGCGCGGCGGCCCATGGTGCAGGCGATGGTCCAGGCGGCCCGTGTGGGGCCAACATGCGCCTTGCCTTGGCCGCGGATGTCGAAGGCGGTGCCATGGGCGGGCGTGGTGATGGGCACGGGCAGGCCGCCCTGCACCGTCACACCCTGCCAGAAGCCCAGCAGTTTGATCGCGATTTGCCCCTGGTCGTGATAGAGGGTCACGATGGCATCCAGCTCCTTGGCGACGGCCTTGAGGAAGATGGTGTCGGAGGGATAGGGCCCCTCGACCGGCAGACCCATGGCGCGGGCGCGTTCCACAGCCGGGCCGATGATGGTGATCTCCTCGGTGCCGAAATTGCCGTTGTCGCCGTTATGCGGGTTCAAACCGCAGACGCCGATGCGCGGGGTGTCATGCCCCGCCTCGCGCAGCGCGGCATGGATCAGGCGGGCGGCTTCGATGATCTTGTCCTCGGTGATCAGATCGGCCACGTCGCGCAGGGCGACATGGCTTGTCACACGGCTGGTCCAGAGGCCTTCCATCACGTTGATCTCGGACAGGGTGCCGTTGTGACCCAGACGGTCGGCGAACCAGTGCAGCTCGTCCGATTGTGTCATGCCTGCGGCGTGGAGCGACGCCTTGTTGAGCGGTGCGAAGACCAGCGCATCGGCATGGCCCTTTGCCACCAGATCCAGACCGTAGCCCAGCGTATCGAGGCAATGCTGCCCGCCCTCCGCCGTAGCCTCGGCCCGCGCCCAGCCGCTTTTGGGGGCGGGTCGTCCCTTGGGCAGGAACAGCGGCAGATCGGGGGATTGCCCCAAAGCGGCGGGATCGCTGATGCGGTGGTATGGGACGTCTGTCCCGGCGATGGCCATGCCGTCCTGCAACTCGTCCTCGTCCCCAAGGATCAGGACATGGGCCATGTCGCGCGCCACGGGGTCGGCCAGAAGTTTCGCCACCAGTTCGGAGCCGATCCCGGCAGGATCGCCCAGGGTCAGGATCAGGCGGGGTTTGGGGTCGGTCATTGCAGATACTCCGTCAGGCCGAGGGACACCCATGGCACGTAAGTCACCAGAAGCAGGATGAAGGCGAGCACGCCGATGAAGGGCAGGTTGGTGCGGGTGGTTTCCCAGATGCCTGCCTTGGCGATGGAACAGGCGGTGATCAGCACCGAGGCCACAGGCGGGGTCTGTTGCCCGATGGCGAGGTTCAGCGTCACGATGATGCCGAAATGGATCGGGTCGATCCCCACCTCGCGCACCAGTGGCAACACGATGGGCACGACAAGGATGATCGCGGCCGCGCCATGCAGGAACATGCCCAGCACGAACAGCAGCAGGTTCAGAAGCGCCAGCACGACCAGCGGGTTCGTGGTGAATTCGGTGATCTGCGCCGCCAGTTGCTGCGGCACCTGCGCCTGCGTCAGGAAGAGGCCGAGGGCGGCAGAGGTGGCGACAAGGAACATGACCACGCCGGTCTGGCTGATGCCGTCCAGCATCACCCGGCGCAGACGGCGCACGTCCAGATCGCGGTAGATGAA
>JAMWZG010000047.1 GCA_024304855.1 Paracoccaceae bacterium | reverse complement strand
CAAACACGCCCCCGCCCGCGCCAGCCCCGCTGAAGCGGCAGGGGGCGCCTTGCGTCCTCCTCCTCCCCAAGGAATGCCCCTCCTCCTAGCGCGTGCTTCCGGGTCGCGCTCATCGCGCGGCCTCTTGACGAAGCGGTAGCCTTGCACGCGGGCGATGTGCTGCGCGCGCTGGCCGTTGCTGCTGTGGTGTCCTGGGATGCGAATCTGGGTGCGCATCAGCTTGAGATCCGTGGCAAACTGTTGGAGATGCTACGCAAATCGGCGCCGAGTGAACTCGACGCCGTATCTGGTGCAATTTTCGCTAAAGTTGGTTGCGGGAGTAGGATTTGAACCTACGACCTTCAGGTTATGAGGCGGACCAAAAGGAGAACATCGGACCCCTATATTTCAATGACTTACGCGCCAAACCTTTGATCTCGCTTGATTACCTTGCCGCTCTCAACCGCAACCGGCGGATGCGCCTGTAGCCCAAACCGTGAACGAGGCAGGTCGACAGGTTGACCTATTGTTGACCCGCAGACGGAAAGATCGCCCGCTCCAACGCTTGCCGTATCCGCGTTCGCCCCGAGCCCGAGGCATCTCTGAACGGTGCCGAACCGAAGTCGATCTGTGATGCCTTGGATAGATGGGCCTCGAAAAATTCCACGCGCAAGTCTTTCTCTTCGAGTGCCCGAACGACAAGCTCCTTCCGAAGAAGATCAAAAAGCGCCTGGATGCCAACCGTCTTTACGATAAAGGAACCCTCCCCCGCCCTCGACCAGAACACATTCTGACAAGCCCGCAGGAAGTTCAAAGCGAGCGAATAGATCAGATGGTCATTGCCATCGACAAAGTACGATCGCAGAGGTGAACGATCCACTCGGCCACCCTTTAGTGAAGATCGGCTCGAACGCGATGGAGTAAGCATTGCTTGAGCATCACGCTTCGGATTTGTTGAAAAAAGTCGCAGCAAACCCTCGACGACAACAGCAGTTGAAACTTTCCATTGGCCCAATTGGGCAAGCTCGGAAAGCCTCGTATCCTTTAGGGGGGCAATAGAGACTCTGCCTCTCAATGGCGATTCAAGGTCCACACCACAGCGAGGATCAGATCGCCCAGATCGCGGCATCGATCGCCGAGTTCGGCTTCACCAACCCGATCCTGATCGGCGAGGACGAGGTGATCATCGCGGGCCACGGACGCCTGATGGCCGCCAAGGCGCTGGGCCTTCCGCAAGTGCCGGTGATCGTGCTGGACCATCTGACCGAGGCCCAGCGCCGGGCGCTGGTGATCGCCGACAACCGCATCGCCGAAAACGCAGGGTGGGACGACGACCTCCTGCGGTCAGAACTGGCGGCGCTGCGCGAGGCGGATTTCGATTTGGACCTGATCGGCTTCGACGAAACCGAACTCGACGAGATCATGGCCGGGTTTGAAGGCTTTGGCATGGGCGGCGGTGACGGCGATGCCGATGGCGAAGGCGCCAGCGGCGGCGCGGCGGCCCCGGCCCCATCGGCGAACCTCGCCGAACGCTTCGGTATCCCGCCCTTCTCGGTCTTCGAGGCCCGCAAAGGCTGGTGGCAGGATCGCAAGCGCGCCTGGCTGGATCTGGGTATTCGTTCCGAACTCGGCCGCGGCGCTGCACCGGGCGGCGCGCCCCGCCCCCTCGATCGTGGCTGGTCAGGCGAGAAATCCTTCCCCGCCGTCCCCGGCATGGGCACCGCGGACCCGGCGCCGATCCACAAGGACATCGACCATTATCGCCACAAGGAGGGCAAGCGTGCCCGGAAGGAGGCCGCCCATGGCTAAGGGCCCCGCCCGCACCTTCGGGCAAGACCTGATGCGCGGCGAGCATGTCGTCGGCGCTGGGCAGCCCGCCCTGCAGAATGGCGGCGTGCTGATGCCGTCACACACTTCGGGCGATCCGTCCTTCTACTCCAAGAAGCGCGCGAAGGAGGCTGAGCTCGGCCGGGAATTGACGACCGAGGAATTCCTGGCCGATCACTACGCAGCCTCGGACGCCCCCACCGCCTCGGGCACGTCGATCTTCGACCCCGTCCTTTGCGAGATCGCCTATCGCTGGTTCTGCCCGCCGGGCGGCACGGTGCTGGACCCCTTCGCGGGTGGTTCCGTCCGCGGCATCGTCGCAGCCCGCCTTGGCCGCCCCTACCTCGGGATCGAACTCCGCGCCGAACAGGTGGCCGCGAACCAGGCGCAGGCCGATCTGGCGGGTGATCCCGCCCCGCGCTGGATTGCCGGGGACTCCCGCGATCTCGCCCGGCTGGCCACTGGCATCGAGGCCGATCTGGTGTTCAGCTGTCCGCCCTACTGGAACCTCGAACGCTATTCCGATGACCCCTCGGACCTTTCCACAATGCCACTGGCCGACTTCCTGAAGGCTCAGGGCGAGATCATCGCCCAGGCCGTCGCCCGCCTCCGGCCGAACCGCTTCGCCGTCTGGGTCATCGGCGATGTCCGCGATGCTGACGGCTTCTTCGTCAACCTGCCGGGCCTGACGGTCGAAGCCTTTGAGGCCGCCGGTGCCCACTTCTACAACGACGCGATCCTCGTCACCGCCGTGGGTTCCCTGCCGATCCGTGTAGGCCGCCAGTTCACCGCCGCCCGCAAGCTCGGCCGGACGCACCAGAACGTGCTGGTATTCTGCAAGGGCGATCCCCGCAAGGCGACCGAGGCCTGCGGGCCGGTGGAGTTCGGCGAGATCGATGGGCCGGACACCGACGACGAAGCCGATCCGGAGGACGACCAATGACTGCCCCGATCCTCGAAATGCACCAAGGCATCGCCGTTGTGCGCGACGACCTCTTCCCCGGCGGCACCAAGGCGCGCTTCATCGCGAAGGTCTTCGACGGAGTGCAGGAGGCGGTCTATGCCAGCCCGCCCGAAGGAGGGGCCCAGACCGCCATCGCAACGGTCGCCCGGCGCCTTGGCAAGCGCGCGACCATCTTCGTTGCCGCCCGAACCCGACCGCATCCCCGCACGCTCGAAGCTGCCCGCCTGGGCGCCAAGGTCGTGCCAATCAGCCCGGGCTATCTGTCGGTCGTGCAATCCCGTGCTCGGGAATACTGCCGCAACACCGGCGCCAGCCTGATCCCCTTCGGCGCGGAAATCCCCGGCGCAGTCGAAGCGATCGCCGCCGCAGCCCGCCTGGCCGGTTTCGATCCCGAAGAGGTCTGGTGCGCCGCCGGGTCCGGCGTCCTCGCCCGCGGCCTTGCCGCCGCCTGGCCAAAAGCCCGCCGCCACGTCGTCCAGATCGGCCGCGATCTCACCCCGCGCGAGGTCGGCGGGGCCACGATCCACGTCCACCCTCGCAAGTTCAGCGACCGTGCCGCGCTGGCAGCACCCTTCCCGGCCGATCCGCATTACGAGACGAAGGCTTGGGAGCTGTGCCTCGCCAAGCGCGGGCCGGGGCGGGTGCTGTTCTGGAACGTGGCGCCGCTGGCGCGGGGGTGAACATGCTTGCAGTTAAATGAGCCGTGGTACAATCTCTGCGCGAAATGGCATCGTCGAGGGCAGAATTTGGAACAAGTCGTTAGCTGGACAAAGATTGATTTTGACCTGCAGGCCTACTGCACGGATTTTGGATCAAGATTTCCAGTCTCGGAGATTTACCTTTTCGGATCACGCCGCCACCAAACGGGAAGCCTGCGATCAGATATTGATCTGCTGGTCATTCCAACCGAGAATATACGCCCTTCTGATTTGCGCGCAGAGGTCACCAATAGGTGCAAAGCGCTAGATTTCTTCATACTAGAGCGAGGCACTGCGCGAAGCGTCGTCAACGACAGCTATATTTCCGCGCTCGACAATGAGGCTATCATTTCCAGATGCGACGCAGTTCGAGTGTGGAGCGCCGGTTCAGGATTTGAAGAGGGCGCAAAGGTTTTTGCAAACCAATCATTTGCCGAACACGTTGACTTCCGACAAACGGTGATGCCAAACATCGTTATCCAGATGTCATACTCTGACCTACAGCGTAGCTTAGGGCAACGAGGCCTACCAACTGATCCAGTGGTAGGGGAGACTGAACCTGAAATCGCAGATAGGCTATTGAGGGTTGCGCGAGAGGCAGCAAGCTTCAGACTAAGAGACTTCCCCGGAAGCGGGAATGCGCGGAAAAGCTTTCTAATCAGTCCTTCAAGTGAGTATGACTATCAGGATATCTTCTGGGTGTGCGCAAAGCCGTGGGTTTCTAGCATCCTTCGGGAAGTCACAGAAGTCGTCATTGACGGACAAAAGAAGAAATCCGATTTTAGCGTCGCAAGCTCCCGATTCATTATTGAAATGAAGTATGCGGCAGATAAGAACGACAAGAGGGAAATCCAAAAGACGCTTGAAGGTCTAAAGCACTTCTACACCCACAATGCAAATGTTCAGTTCCTTCTCTTTATCATTTACGCTCGCAAAGAGGCGGACATTGATGCAGGCGCATGGGAACGAATGTTTTCCGATCGCACGTCACACGCCCAAACCATGGTCAGAGTGATTGAGGTTTAGCCTTCTCTGTAAGGGGAGGTCATTCCAGCATTTCCCCCAGCCCTAGCGTCTCGAACGCCGCCTTCAGCGCCGGATCGATGCCGGGATCGATGCGGGCTGGGCCATAGCCGTGATCACGGTTCCAGCGATCGATCTCACGCAAGACTGCGGCGAACTCCTCGTCGGTGTCGCAGACGGTGCGGGTAACATCGCCCTCGGCGAAGTTGAGGATCGTGCGCTCGGCGGGTGAGGCCCATGTGCCGAACCATGATGCATCCTGTGCCGTGTCAACCTGCGCCCATCCCCGGGCGCAGGAGCAAAGATCGAAGTCGAAGCGATAGCGGTCACCCGGTTCAAAGCTGCGGATGATCTTCATGCCCGGCCCTCTCGGGCTTCGATCGCCAGCACTGCGAGGTCGCGGTAGCGGGCCAGCGCCTTGGGGCTGGACGAGACCGGGTTGATCGGGATAGCGCGCAGGCCAGTGGCATCCGCTTTTCCAGCCAGTTCCACCAGCGCGGCCAGCTTGGCCCGGAAACGGGCGTGGGTCGGGGCGGAGAAGTCGGGCGCGGGAGGCAATTCGCCCTGCCGGGCCTTGGCTTCGACGTCGGCATCCCGGCGACGACGCGGGGAGCTGGGCGCCGGGGCGGGCTCGGCGGACTGTTCGACAACGGGCGCCGGTTCGGCGGCCTGTTCCGGCGCAGCCGGGGGCGCCGCCGGTTCAGCAGGGCCGTCCGGCTCGCAGGCGTCGATCTCGGCGACCAGCCGCCCCTCGGCGGTCTCGAAACCGGGGGCGGTCAGGATCGTCTTGATAGCTTTCGGCGCCCGATCGGCGCCGATCTTGGCGGCCAGCAGGCGTTCGAACCGTTCGGCGGCGGCGGCCACGCTGGCGCTGCGCCCCAAGGGGGCCGCGCTCAGGTGCTGGGCGAGGCGGTTGATCTGGACGGCGGAGAAATTGGTGAACATCGGGGCCTCCTTCAGGCGTTCTTGATGTGGGCGGAGCGGCCTTCGGCGGTGACCGCGTAGATCATCGTGCGGCTGTCGCCGAAGGTCGCGGCGAAGGCCTTGGCCTGATCGATCCGGTCGAACCGGGCGCGGATGCGGGTCGCGGGTTTGGACCCGCGGCAGGCGATGAAATGGTCAGCGGCGGCGAGGCAATTGGCCTCGTGGCCGGTGATGGCGTGGGTCTTGGCGGGCATCGGAAACCTCCGTTTCAAGGTGTCGCAGACATTGCGGAGACCGCCCGAAGAGCAAGTCCAAATCACTGACTTAATTGGAGAATGTCGCAAGATGGGGCTGTCGCGGCGCGCCTATGCGGCCTTGCGCGGGGTGCACGAAAGTGCGGTGCGCAAGGCCATAGCCTCGGGGCGGATCACGACGGAAGCCGACGGCACGATCGACGCCGCGAAGGCCGATGCGATGTGGGACGCCTCGACCGATCCGGCCAAGCAACGCGGCGCCCATGCCCGGGATCTGGGGCGCGGCACGGCGGCCGCGACACGGGCTGTGGCGGGCACCAAGGCGGTGCCGCGGCAGGCGTTCGCGGCCGTGGCGGAAACCTTGACCGAGGCCGGGGCCGATCCGGGCGCGGCCGCGGGTGACGGCGGCGAGGTGTCCTTCGTCAAGGCGCGGATGGCGAATGAGGTGCTGAAAGCCCAGACCGCCCGGGTGCGGTTGCAGAAGATGAAGGGCGAGGTCGTCGATCGCGCCCGGGCCACGGCGATGGTGTTCGATCTGGCCCGGCGGGAGCGGGATGCCTGGCTGAACTGGCCGCCGCGGGTGGCGGCCGACATCGCCGCCGAACTCGGGGCGGAGCCCCACGCCGTGGAACAGGTGCTGATGCGCTACCTGCGCCGCCATCTTGCCGAAATGTCGGAGGTCAAAGTTGAACTTCGCTAGTTTTGAGGGGGCAGAGGATATCGCCATCGCCTGGGCGCGGGGTCTGGCCCCCGATCCGGCGCAGACTGTGGCGGAATGGGCCGACCGGCACCGCATTCTGTCTTCGCGGGCGGCATCGGAGGCTGGGCCCTATCGCACCAGCCGGACGCCATACCTCAAGGCGATCATGGAGGCCCTGTCGCCCAACAACCCCGCCCAACGGGTCGTGTTTATGAAATCCGCCCAAGTGGGAGCGACCGAAGCCGGGAATAACTGGATCGGCTTCTGCATCCATCGCGCGCCGGGGCCGATCCTGGCGGTGCAGCCGACGACCGATCTGGCCAAGCGCCTGAGCCAGCAGCGGATCGAGCCCCTGATTGAGGAAAGCCCGGACCTCCGGGCCCTCGTCCTGCCCGCCCGGTCGCGCGACGCGGGCAACACGGTGCTGGCGAAGCGCTTCCCCGGCGGCCAGTTGGTCCTAACCGGCGCGAACTCGGCCGTCGGCCTGCGGTCGATGCCCGCGCGCTGGCTCTTTCTGGACGAGGTCGATGCCTATCCGGGCGACCTTGAGGGCGAAGGTGATCCGGTGGCGCTGGCTGAAGCCCGCACCGACAGCTTCGGCCACCGCAAGAAAATCTTCCTGGCCTCGACGCCCACGATCAAGGGCCTCAGCCGGATCGAGCGGGAGTTCGAATTGACTGACCAGCGCCGCTACCACGTCCCATGCCCACATTGCGGCGGGTTACAATGGCTGAAGTTCGAGCGGCTGCGCTGGGAAAAGGGGCGACCGGAGACCGCGGCTTACCTGTGCGAACACTGCGAGGCGCCGATTGCCGAACGGCACAAGACATGGATGATGGACGAGGAGAACGGGGCGGATTGGCTGCCGACGGCCGCCCCGGATGTGCAGACCTCAGCCGAAACTGCGGGCGTGATCGGGTTCCACATCTCGGGGCTCTATTCCCCGCTCGGATGGCTCTCGTGGGAGGAAATCGCCCGGCGCTGGGATCAGGCGCAGGGCAACGATTCTGCCCTCAAGACCGTGAAAAACACCGTCCTCGGTGAAACCTGGGCCGAACGCGGCGAGGCGCCGGATTGGCAACGCCTCTATGAGCGGCGTGAGGATTGGCAGCTGGGCCGGGCTCCTGCCGGTGTGCTGATCCTGACCGCCGGGATCGACGTGCAGCGCGACCGGATCGAGATCGATGTCTGGGGCTGGGGGCGAAACCTGCGGTCTTGGCTGGTCGATCACGTCGTCCTCGAGGGCGACACCGCCCGTGCCGAAGTCTGGGCCGATCTGAACGAATTCCTCGGGATGACCTGGGAACATGCCTCTGGCGCCCGGATGGCACTGGCCCGGGTGGCGATCGACTCCGGCGACGGGGCCACGACCGATGCGGTCTATGCCTGGGTGCGCCAGGCGGGGCATGGGCAGGTGATCGCCATCAAGGGCGTGGCCGGGTTCGACCGGTCGACGCCGGTCGATGGCCCCACCTATGTCGAAACCACCGAAGGCGGCCGCAAACTCCGCCGCGGTGTCCGGCTCTGGAAGGTCGCCGGGGCCGTCTTCAAGGCCGAGACCTATCGCTTTCTGCGTCTGGCCGCACCGACCGATGAAGAGCGGGCCGCAGGGGCCGACTGGCCCGCAGGCTTCGTCCACATCCCGAAGGGCACCACTGCCGAATGGGTGAAGCAGCTGACATCAGAGCAACTGGTAACCCGCAAAACCCGCACCGGCTATCAGAAGCTGAAATGGGAACAGACCCGCGGGCGCAACGAGGCCCTCGATTGCCGGGTCTATGCCCGCGCCGCCGCCTGGCTGATGGGGATCGATCGCTGGGACAACGCGCGCTGGGAAGCGCTGGAAGAACAGATCGGGCCCGCAAGGCCCGCCACCACCCCCGCCGGTCAACCTGACCGGCCGCAACCGCAATCTGCCCCAAAGCGGCCAACCGGCTGGCTTGGGCCCCGACGTGAAAAATGGCTCTGATGTCCTTCTCGCAAGCTGAACTTGATGCACTGCGCCGCGCCTATGCCGCAGGTGCGTTGGTGGTGGAATATGACGGGCGGCGGCTGACTTATGGCAATGCCGCCGATCTTCTGGCCCGCATTCGCTTCATTGAAGGCCAGATGGCCACCAATTCCGGCGGGTCTCGCCCGGTCGCGGGCAAGGCCAAATTCAGCCGAGGCCGCACATGAAACCCACCCCGCCCGATGTACCCTGGGGTGTGATCGATCGGATCGTGGCCACTGTCGCGCCCCGCACGGCCGCACGGCGCTATGCCGCCCGGGTGGCGATCGCCAATCTGCGGCGCGGCTATGACGCCGCCGCCCGTGGCCGTGGCACGGATGGCTGGCGCGCGGGCAGCACGGCCGCTGATGCGGAAATCGCCGTCGCGGGCGGCGCCCTGCGCGACCGGATGCGCGATCTGGTGCGGAATGATCCCCTCGCCGCCAAGGCGGTGCAAGTACTGGTGTCGAACATCGTCGGCACAGGCATTCGCCCCCGCGCGGCGGCCGCCGATCCGGCGCTGAACAAGCTCGCCGATGATCTTTGGAAGCGCTGGGCGCCGCGGGCCGATGCCGATGGGCACACCGACTTCCACGGTCTGACCGCCCTCGCCGTCCGCGAGATGATCTAAGGCGGCGAAGTCTTTGCCCTGCGCCGTCGCCGCCGGGCCAGTGACCGCCTCGCCGCACCGGTGCAGATCCAGCTTAACGAGGCCGATCACCTCGATGGGGCCAAGTTCGACAACCGGCCCGACGGTGGCCGGATCGTCCAGGGCATCGAATACGACGCGCTGGGCCGCCGCCGAGGTTACTGGATGTTTCCTGACCACCCCGGCGATGCGATGCCGGTCTTTGGCCGCAGGTTTGAGTCGCTGCGGATCGGCGCGGAAGGCGTGGCGCATCTCTTCGAACGCCAGCGGGTGCAGAACCGCGGCGTGCCTTGGGGCGTCCCTGCGATGCGGGCCCTGGGCGAGTTGGGCGATTGGCAGACCGCCGAACTGGTGCGGAAGAAGATCGAGGCCTCGATGGTCGGCTTCGTCTTCGGCGCCGACGAGGATCAGCAGTCCATGGCTCCCGTGGTGCAGGATGCCGATGGCAATCGGATCGAGCAGTTCGAACCCGGCCTGATCGGCTATGTCCGCAACGGCAAGGACATCAAGTTCAACACGCCCGCCTCGACCTCGGGCATCTACGAATGGAACCGGGTGCAGCAGCACATCATCTCGGCCGGGTTCCGGGTGCCCTATGAGCTGATGACCGGCGATCTCAGTCAGGTGAACTTCGCTTCCTCCCGCGTGGGCCTTCATGAGTTCCGCCGGATGGTCGAGGCAGTCCAGTGGCAGGTCGTGATCCCGATGTTCTGCCAGCGCATCTGGGATTGGGTGATGGAGGCCGCCTGGACGGCAGGTGCCCTGCCCCAGCCGGAGATTGCCGTCGAATGGGCGCCACCCCGGTTCGAGAGCGTGAACCCGCTGCAGGACGTCACCGCTGATCTGATGGAGGTGCGCGCCGGGTTCTCCACCCCGGCCCAGCAGATCGCTCGACGCGGCTACGACCCGCGCGAGGTCGTGGAGGAGTGGCAGAAATACGCCGCCCTCTTCGATCAGCTGGGCCTGATCTTCGATGCCGACCCGCGCCGCGTCAGCCGCGCGGGTCTCGCGCAAGCCGTGGACACAGGCGGCAGTCCGCCCCCCGACGAAAGGTAACCCGAATGCCCCCGGAAACCCTGAACCTCCCGCTGATCACGCGGGAGGCCTCGCTGCGCCTTGTCCGCGGCGAGGGTGACGACATGACGATCGATGTGATCTGGACCACCGGCGCCACCGTGCAGCGGCGGCGCTATGAGGGCTGGGATGATGTCGTCGAATATGACGAGGAACTGGTCGTCACGCCCGGCGCCGTGCGGATGGACCGCCTGAATGCAGGCGCGCCGTTCCTCGACTCGCACCGGTCCTGGGGCCTAGAGTCCGTCGTGGGCGCCGTCCTGCCCGGCACGGCCAGGATCGAGGGCGGCCAGGGCTTTGCCCGGGTCCGGCTCACCTCGGCGCCCGATGCAGCCCAGATCGTGCAGCGGATCATGGATGGCACGGTCTCGGCCGTCTCCGTCGGCTACCGCGTCCACCGCTACGACATCACCAAAGCCCAGGGGCAGCGCGAACTTTGGCGGGCCGTCGACTGGGAGCCGATGGAAATCTCCGCCGTCGCCATGCCCGCCGATCCTGGCGCGCATATCCGCAGTGCCGATACGGCGATCGGCACCATCCGCTCTGAAACTTTGACCCCCTGCCTCCTCACCCGGGCCGATGCGCCCGCCCTTTCCCCGAACCAGACGAGGACCACCATGCCCGACACCCAAACGTCTGAAGCCGAAGCGAACGTCGAAACCCGCGCCGCGCCCATCACGCCGCCCGCCGCCGATCCCTCGCCCGACGCAATCCGCTCGGAGGCGAACCGCGCTGCTGCTGAGATGCTGGCGCTTTGCGAGCGTCACGCGCTGGGCACGGGCTTTGCGGCCGATCTAATCCGCCGCGGGCTCTCGCTTGATGCCGCTCGCGCCGCGATCCTCGACAAGCTGGCCGAGACAGATGCACCGGCCGCCCGGGGATCGGAACCTGTGGCCGCCACTGCCCGCGGGACCGGGGCGGCCGATGCCGCCTATCGCGACGCCATGTCCGAGGCCCTGCTGCACCGCCACAACCCCGGCCGGGCCCAGTTGACCGATCGGGCCCGCGAGTTCCGTGGCCTGACGCTCCTGGAACTGGCCCGCCATGTCCTTGATCGCCGCGGCATCGCCACCCGCGGCCTTTCGAAGATGGAACTCGCCACCGAGGCCCTGATCGGCCGTTCCGGCATGCATTCGACCAGCGACTTCCCCCTGATCCTTGCCAATGTCGCCAACAAGACCCTGCGCGCAGCCTATGACACGACGCCCCGCACCTTCACCGCCTGGGCGCGGCAGGCCGTCATTACCGACTTCAAGCCGGTGGCCCGCAACCAGCTGGGCGGCGCACCGGACCTTCTCCGCGTGCCAGAATCGGGCGAGTTCACCTATGGCACCATCGGCGAGAGCCGCGAGGTCTACGCGCTGAAACCTATGGCCGGATCGTCGGGATCACCCGCCAGACCCTGATCAACGACGACCTCGACGCCTTCACCCGCATCCCCTCGGCCTTCGGCGCCGCCGCGGCCGATCTGGAAAGCGATCTGGTCTATTCGATCTTCTCGACCAACCCCAATATGGCCGACGGCAACCCGCTCTTCCACGCCTCCCACGCCAATCTCGGCACGGCGGGCACCATCTCGGAAACCACCCTCGCCGAGGCTTACCGCCTCTTCGGCAACCAGCGGGGCGTTGAGGGGCGGCAGATCAGCGTCCTGCCGCGCTACATCATCACCCCGCCCGGCGTGCGGTCGGTCGAAGCGCGCAAGAATGTCACCGCCACCACCCCCAACGCGGTGGCCGGTGTCAATGCCTTCGCCAACCGCCTGGAACCGATCGAAGAGGCCCGCCTGATCCCCGCCGCCGGGCCGGACCCCTGCTTCCTCGCGGCCGATCCCTCCCGCATCGACACGATCGAGTTCGCCTATCTCGAAGGCCAGCAGGGCGTCTACACCGAGACCCGTTCGGGCTTCGAGGTGGACGGGATCGAGATCAAGGCCCGCCACGACTTCGCCGCCAAAGCCATCGACTGGCGCGGCCTCTTCCGCAACGCGGGCGTCTGAACCCCACCTCTGAAGGAGAACTCCGATGAAAAACTTCATCGCCAATGGCGAAACCATCAACATCACCGCGGCGGCCGTGATCGCCTCCGGCCAGGGCGTGCTGGTCGGCAGCATCTTTGGCGTTGCCAAAGGAGCGGCGGCGATCGGCGAAACCGCCGTGATCCGGCTGGTGGGCGTGTTCTCGCTGCCGAAGGCGCCCTCGCAGGCTTGGACCCTCGGCCAGACGATCTACTGGGATGCGGCCAACAGCCGGACCACCAACGTCCTGACCGGCAACACCCGGATCGGCATCGCGACGCAGGCCGTGCCAGGTGGTGCTGGTGATACGACCGGGATCGTGCGCCTGAACGGGGGCGCGACCTGAGATGTCGGCCTTCGCCAACGCCACGGCCGCCCTTTTCCACGATCCGAACCTCGCGCAGGATGCGCTTTGGCGATCCGGAGGGGCGGGCGCACCGGTCGCCGTCCGCGTCGTGCTGCGGCGCTCGGATGCGGTGACGGGCTTTGGCGAAGGCCGGTTTGTCACCGACAGCGTGATGATCGATGTCGAATGCGCCGCGCTGGGCGCCGTTGCCCCAGGCGACACCGTCGAAATCGGTGGCGTGATTTACGAGGTCTGGGGCGAACCCCTGCGCGACGCCCTGCGTCACGTCTGGAGGGCCGAGGCGCGGGAAGTAAGAAGTTTGGCGCCAGCATCGACGGCGATCTGGACGCGATCGCCACCGAGATCCTGCAAGAGGCCGAAGCCGCCGTCACCCGCGGCGTCTTTGCCGCCGGGCGGGGCCTGCGCGACGACTGGCGGGGGCAAGTTCGGGCATCGGGGCTTGGGTCGCGCCTCGCCAACTCTGTCCGGCAGGCCGACTTCCCCCGTTCGGGCACCAGCCTACGCGCAGCCAGCCTCGTATGGACCAAAGCGCCAGACATCCTGCACGCCTTCGACGGCGGCGTGCTGATCCGCGGCAAGGATGGCCTCTGGCTGGCGATCCCCCTGCCCGCGGCTGGCGTCACCGGCCTCGGCCGCCAGCGCATCACGCCCTGGCGCTGGGAACAGCGCACCGGCATGCGCCTGCGCTTCGTCTATCGCCGGAACGGGCCCAGCCTGCTGGTTGCTGATGATGCGCGGCTGAACAACCGGGGGCTGGCCGCGTCCAAGGGCGGGCGACGGCGGCGGGATGGGGTTTTGACCGGGGCGCAAACCGTGCCGGTGTTCCTGCTGTTGCGGCAAGTGAAGATGCCGAAGAAGCTGGACCTTAATGGGTTGGCGCGGGATGCGACGGCGCGGCTGCCGGGAGCGATCTTGGGGGCGTGGAAGGCGTGACGGCTTGATTTGGACCATATGATAGTCCATATTATGCCCATCACGGGAGGCCGCTATGCAGATTTCCATCACCGAGGCCAAGGGCCATCTGACCGAACTTGTGCGCCGCGCCGAGGCGGGAGATGAAGTTGTGCTGACACGGCATGGCAAAGCTGCCGTCAGGCTGGTTCCCGTCGTCCCTGCGGTGACACGCGATCGCCGCCGCGCGGTCATGGAAGCTGCCCAGCGCAGCGCTATGGCGAAGATCACGGCTGGGGCGAGTGCCGCCCGCAGCCAGGACTTCCTCTATGATGACGATGGCCTGCCGAAGTGATCGCCGTTGATACCTCGGCCTTGATGGCAATCCTTCTGGGCGAGCCAGACGCCGACATCGTGATGCAGGTTCTCGATGAAGCGGAATCCCTGTGCATTTCGGCGGGAACGCTCGCCGAGGCCATGATCGTCGCCGATCGCCGATCGGTGGGCGCCGAAATGCAACAGCTGATCGAAGGGCTGGGAATTGAGATTGTAACCGTGACACAGTCAGGGGCCGATGCCGTTGCTGCTGCCTATCGGACTTGGGGAAAGGGTATCCATCCAGCTGGGCTGAATTTCGGTGATTGCTTTGCCTATGGGCTGGCGGCGGAACGAAACTGCCCCCTTCTTTTCGTCGGGGACGATTTCGGCAAGACCGATGTGAAGCTGGCCTCACCGCGCCGCGACGAACCCTAATCTGGCGACTTAAGCCCAATCACCGGCAATCGGTCTTCGTCGCTGAGCGCCTGGTTCAATGCAAGAAGCCGGGATCTGGAAACGAGGCGCTGGCCGACCCACGATGCGGGCAACGTCGCGATCACCGGATGCTCGGGCCCGTTGTAGAAAACGGTGCCCTTGCAGCGGTCGAAATCGAGATCGAAAAACAGAAGATGATCTGCCCGGGTTTCAACCGGGCGAAATGCTGGCCCCAAACCGCGGCCGGTGGCTTTGACCTGCACCGTCTTTCCGCAAGGGCTACGACCATCAATGCCTGGATGAGACTTGTTGCTCACCAGCTTGATCCCGAAAAGTTCGACCGCCAGCGCCTCTCCGATATCGCCCACAAGGTTCCCGTCCAGCGTGTACTCGAGACTGACCTCGTGGCCGCCGCGGGCGAGCAGGTCCTTGTAGTAGTCGCGGACATGGTTTCGGGCGGCAACCAAGTCGGCAATGGCCGGAGGCAGATCGAAAACGTGCATTCGCTATCCCATACAAGCAGTTGAACCCTCTCGTGCAAACGTAGCCGCCAAGCACTGAGTAGTCCAATCGACAAGTCAATGCCACGCGCAAAGCCCTCTGGCCCAAGAGACCTATCGGAAGCCGCCCATGCCCACGCAATCCACGACCGAGCGCCTGCTCGCGTCGCTCCATAGCCTATTATCCGGCGCAATGCCGCCAGGGGCCAAGGTCCTGCGCAACGCGATCCTGCCGGAGAAAGTGCCTGCTGCCGGGGTGGTGATCATGCGCGATGGCGATCCGGGGCCGCCGGAGGTGTGGCTCTCTCCGCCGGGCTATTACTTTGAACACCGGGCCGAGATCGAAGTGGTGGTCGATGGCACCCCGGCCGTCCGCGATGCTGCCTTCGACGCCCTGCGCCTTGCCATCGGCGCTGCGTTGGCCGCCGACCGGACGCTGGGCGGCCTTTGCGACTACATCACGCCCGAGGCGCCGGAACCGGTGCTGCTGGCGATCGACGGCAACGAGGGTCTCAAGGCGGCGGTGATCCCGGTGATCCTCGCCTATGCCACGACCGACCCGCTTCTCTGACCTGACCCCACCCCGAAAGGACTGACCCATGGCCCGCCAGCCCGGCGCGCGGAAGCAAGTCGCGTTCGCCTTTGAATCCGTTTACGGCACGCCGCCCGCCAGCGGCTATCGCCGGATGCCCTTTGCCACGACGACCCTCGGCTCCGAACAGGGGCTCTTGTCGCCCGAGCTTCTGGGCTACGGCCGCGACCCGCAGGCGCCGATCCGCGATGCGGTCAATGTGGACGGCGATGTCGTCATTCCGATGGATGCCGAGAACCTCGGCTTCTGGCTGAAGGCAATCTTCGGGCAGCCCACGGCCACCGGCACCACGCCGCGGACGCACACGTTTCAGTCGGGCGGCTTCACGCTGCCCAGCATGGCGATCGAGACGCAGATGCCCGATGTGCCGCGGTTTGCGATGTATTCCGGCCTCGTCGCCGATCGCATCCAGTGGCAATCGCAGCGCTCTGGGCTGTTGACGGCGACGGTCAGCCTGATCGGCCGGGGCGAGACGGTTGCGGCCACGACGGCCGCCGGAACCTTAACCGATGCCACCCTGCCCTTGCAGCGTTTCGGCAATTTTCAGGGGTCGATCACGCGGAACGGGGCGGCGCTGGGCAATATCGTCTCGGCGCAGGTGTCCTATGCCAACAACCTCGACCGGATCGAGACCATCCGCAACGATGGCCTTCTCGAAGGGCTCGACCCGTCGATGGCCGCTCTCACGGGATCGATCGAAGCCCGCTTTGCCGATCTAACTTTGGTGAACCAAGCGATCGCCGGTGACCCGTGTGAACTCGTGTTCGCGTGGAGCCTCGGGGCAACCGCCTCCCTCACCTTCACCGTGCACGCCGCCTACCTGCCCCGCCCCCGCATCCCGATCAACGGGCCGCAGGGCGTGCAGGCCACCTTCGAATGGCAAGCGGCGAGGGCCACCTCGCCCGCCCGCATGTGCACCGCCGTCCTTATCAACACGACCACCAGCTATTGAGGAGCCCCTCCATGATCCGCCTGAACCTTTCCCCTGAACCGGCCTGGCTCGACCTCGGCGGCGGGGTTCGCCTGCGCCTTGCCCCCCTGACCTCCGCCCTGATCGGCGCCGCCCGCAGCGACGCCCAAGTCGCGAGCCTGCTCGAAGACGCTCCGGCCGATCAGGTGGCCGTTGCCCTGGCCAAGGCGATCGGGTCGCTCGCAATCCTCGACTGGGAAGGCGTCGGCAATGCCGAGGGCTATCCTGTGCCGCCGACGCCCGAAGCGGTTGCCGCACTGCTGGACCTCTTCCCGCTCTTCCAGCGCTTCCAGACCGACTATGTCGCCAAAGGCCTGATCCTGGCCGATGAGGGAAACGCCTCCGCGCCCTTGCCGAATGGCACTTCGGCGGGGGCGAAGGCTACTGCGCAGGATGCGTAAAGCCT
>JAMWZG010000469.1 GCA_024304855.1 Paracoccaceae bacterium | reverse complement strand
GATCAATGTCGCCATTGGCCGAGGATTCCACGGGCACCACCGTCCAGCCCACCATCTGCGCCGAGGCGGGGTTGGTGCCATGGGCGTTCATCGGGATGAGGCAGATGTTGCGATGCCCCTGCCCGTTCGCGCGCTGATAGGCGGCAATGGTCAGAAGCCCGGCATATTCGCCCTGCGCGCCCGAGTTGGGCTGCATCGACATGCCGTCATAGCCTGTGACCTGGCAGAGTTTCTCGCTGAGATCCTTGACGATATGGGCGTAACCTGCCGCCTGATCCAGCGGCACGAACGGGTGCATGTCCGAGAATTCGGGCCAGCTGAGCGGCATCATTTCGGCGGCCGAGTTCAGCTTCATCGTGCAGCTTCCCAGCGGGATCATGGCGCGGTCCAGCGCCAGATCGCGGTCGGCGAGGCGGCGCATGTAGCGCATCATCTCGGTTTCCGCGCGGTTCATGTGGAAGACGCCATGGGTGAGGTAGGGGGTCTGGCGCACCAGCGCATCGGGCAGGGCAAAACCCGGCGCGATGCCTTCGTCCTTGCGGGTGATGCCGAAGGCGCGCCAGACGGCCTCGATCGTGGCGGGGCGGGTCACTTCATCCAGCGTGATGCCGATGCGGGTCTTGCCCACGGCGCGCAGGTTGATGCCTTCATCCACGGCCGATTTCATGACCGCCGCTTGCAGCGGGCCGACATCGACGGTGATCGTATCGAAGAAATGGGTTTGTTCGACGGTGAAGCCCGCCTCTTGCAGGCCGCGCGCCAGACGCACGGTCTTCCGGTGGATGCGCTGCGCGATGGCTTTCAGCCCCTCCGGCCCGTGGAACACGGCATAGAAGGAGGCCATGACGGCGAGCAGCGCCTGCGCGGTGCAGACGTTGGAGGTGGCTTTCTCGCGCCGGATATGCTGTTCGCGGGTTTGCAGCGAGAGGCGATAGGCGCGGTTGCCATTGGCGTCGATCGACACGCCGACAAGCCGGCCCGGCATGGCGCGTTTGAACGCATCGCGGCAGGCCATATAGGCGGCGTGCGGGCCGCCATAGCCCAGCGGCACGCCGAAGCGTTGCGTGCTGCCCACGGCGATGTCGGCGCCCATCGCGCCCGGTTCCTTGAGCAGGCAGAGCGCCATGGGATCGGCGATGACGATGCCGATGGCTTTCGCGTCATGCAGCGCGTCCATCTGGGCGGTGAAATCGGTCAGCGTGCCGTAGGTGCCGGGGTATTGGAAGATTGCGCCGAAGACGCGGCTGGCGTCGAGCGTGTCGGGCGCGCCCACGATCACTTCGATCCCCAGGGGGGCGGCGCGGGTCTGGATCACGCCGATATTCTGCGGGTGGCAGTTCTCATCCACGAAAAAGGCGGTGGCCTTGGATTTGGCAACGCGCTGCGCCATGGTCATGGCTTCGGCCGCCGCTGTCGCCTCGTCCAGTAGCGAGGCATTGGCGATTTCCAGCCCCGTCAGGTCGCTGATCATGGTCTGGTAGTTCAAGAGCGCCTCGAGGCGACCCTGGCTGATTTCGGGCTGGTAGGGCGTGTAGGCGGTATACCATGCCGGGTTTTCGAGGATGTTGCGCTGGATCGCGGGGGGCGTGACGGTGCCGTGAAAGCCCTGGCCGATCAGGCTGGTGAGGACGGTGTTGCGCTTGCCGACCTGGCGCATGTGATAGAGCAGTTCACGTTCCGACCGGGGTTGTTCGAATTCCAGCGGGGTTTTCTGCCGGATCGCGGCAGGCAGCGTGTCGTCGATCAGCGCGCCCAGATCGGCGGCGCCGACGACCTTGAGCATCTCGCTCATCTCGGCCGGAGAGGGGCCGATGTGGCGGCGGTTGGCGAAATCATACGGCTGGTAATCGGTCGGCTTGAAGCTCATCGCCCGGGTTCCTTATGT
>JAMWZG010000468.1 GCA_024304855.1 Paracoccaceae bacterium | reverse complement strand
CCAAACTGCGCGAAATCAGCGCCCTCAGCCCGCTGAACAGGAGAAACGGGCGGATATGATCGTATTGGGCGCGGCGCTGTTGGGCGCCATCATCGGTGGCATGACGGCGGCGCGCCGCAAGGGGGCCAAGCTGGACATTGCGCAATATGCGGCGGGCTATGCCATCGCCTTTGCGCTGATCGGCCTGTTCGCGACGCTGTTCATCCACCGCGCGGCGCTCTGATCCGATGTTCCTGCCCTTCTTCGACAACCTCAGGACAGGCGGCGTCCCGGTCAGTTTGCGGGAATACCTGTCTTTCCTGGAAGGGATGTCGGCCGGTCTTGTGACCTATGACGTGGAAGGGTTCTATTACCTGGCGCGCACCGCCATGGTGAAGGACGAGCGCAACCTGGACAAGTTCGACCGCGCCTTTGCCGCAAGTTTCAAGGGGTTGGAAGAGATCCGGCTGGAGGATGTCTTGCAGGCGGTGAATATCCCCGCCGACTGGCTGGAGAAACTGGCCGAGAAGCACCTGACGCCCGCCGAGATGGAAGAGATCAAGAGCCTTGGCGGGTTCGACAAGCTGATGGAGACGCTCAAGCAGCGGCTGGAGGAGCAGAAGGGCCGCCATCAGGGGGGCAACAAATGGATCGGCACGGCCGGCACCTCGCCCTTCGGCGCGCATGGCTATAACCCCGAGGGTGTGCGCATCGGGCAGGACAAGTCCCGCCACCAGCGCGCGGTCAAGGTCTGGGACAAGCGCGATTTCAAGAACCTGGACGATACGGTGGAACTGGGCACGCGCAACATCAAGGTGGCGCTGAAACGGCTGCGCCGCTGGGCACGTGACGGCGCGGCAGAGGAGCTGGATCTGGATGGCACGATCCGCTCGACCGCCGAGCAGGGCTATCTGGATGTGAAGACCCGGCCCGAGCGGCGCAATGCCGTCAAGGTGCTGCTGTTTCTGGATGCGGGCGGCTCGATGGACCCGCATGTCAAGGTGGTGGAGGAGTTGTTTTCCGCCGCGCGGACCGAGTTCAAGCATCTGGAATATTACTATTTCCACAACTGCCTCTATGAGGGCGTGTGGCGCGACAACCGCCGCCGCTGGGACCAGCAGACCCCGACATGGGAGGTGCTGCGGACCTATGGCTCTGACTACAAGTGCATTTTCGTGGGCGATGCCAGCATGTCCCCCTATGAGATCGCCTATCCGGGCGGGGCGAACGAGCATTGGAACGCGGAAGCGGGGCAAGTCTGGTTGCAGCGCGCGCGGGAGCAGTGGCCGCATCACGTCTGGATCAATCCGGTGCCCGAGAAATACTGGTCCTATACCCAGTCGATCAAGATGATCCGCGAGATTTTCGAGGACCGGATGGTGCCGATGACTCTGTCGGGGATCGAGCGCGCGATGAAGGAGATGGCGCGCTGAGCGCCCGCTTGGCGGTTCGCCGCCTGTTTCGGCCGATGATTTTTTTGTGAAGGGACGGAAGGTTTTCGTCCCGGCAACGTTCTGCAATGACAAGACAATGATTTTGACATGCACAGGACAGGAGAATTCATCATGCCCAGGGATGACACGCCCGACCCCACGCGCCGCCGTTTGCTGACCCGTCTGGGTCTGGCCGCAGGCGTGGCCTATGTGGCCCCGACCATGCTGCAACTGACACCGGCCCATGCCTCGGGCAAATCGCGGCCCTCATACTCGCGGCCCTCGCGCCGGGATCGCCACCGTGGGCGCGACGCCTATGAGCAGGGCTATCGCGACGGGCGCGGCGACGCTTATCAGCGCGAGCGTTACTATGACCGCGACCGGCGCTACCGCGAGCCTTTGACGCGCGAGGAGCGGGCCGTGCAATATCTGCTGGAGACGTTGACGACGCGCTGATCCGGCGGGGGCTTGCGCGGGATGGGCGGG
>JAMWZG010000467.1 GCA_024304855.1 Paracoccaceae bacterium | reverse complement strand
AACTATCAGGTGGCGAAGAAGGACCCCGGCGGCTTCGTGCACAACCCGCGCTACCTGCTGCAATTGCTGCATGACAGTCTTGAGGATCTCTCGACCTCGAACGGTAAAGAGCTGGGCAAGCGAAATAGGCCCTAAAGTCGCGCCTTTCTTCAGTGGCTGACCTTGGTTCAGTATCCAGCGAAGGTCCGCTTTCCGCCCTTCCTCCATGGTTGGGACATCGTCACACCCGGCCCAGACCGGACATTCGTGGTGGGTTTGAAAGCTGCATTGCAGCTTCACCGAACCGGCCATTCATGCATTGCTTAGAATACGGAACGACTAAAGGGTGTTAGTGTGGACAAAACTACATTTGGCCGATGCTGAGCAAACGTCTGCGTGCAAACGGCCTGCTTTGTCTCAGGGTTTATTTCTTGGAGTGCCGGGAGCTGCGTCGCCGTTGGCCTCAATGTCTTCGATGTATCGCTGCATTTCCAAGATTTCGTTCCGCTGCGCTGCAATAATAGCATCAGCGAGTTCACGGACTCGCGGGTCGGAAATGTTCGCGCGTTCGCTGGTTAGGATTGCGATGGAATGGTGGGGGATCATGGCCTTCATCCATGCAACGTCTCCCACTGTGTCTTGCGACCGGACGAAGTAAAGTCCGGCGGAAAATACAATAGCTGCACCTGCGAAGATCGCGATGTTTTTTCTTCGGTTAGAATACATGCCCAGCATGAAGGCGAGCATGATAATTGCCATCATCCCGCCCATGTAGAGCGCCATCCACATCCGGGTCTGCGAAAAAAAGACGTGATTGAGCGCGTAAGTGTTGAAATACATAAGACCATACATAACAACCGTCGAGGTCACGATCATGGCAAAGACCCTGCCATAACCACCGTTACTTCTATGCTGATGCACGCCGTGTGAATCCACGGCAGGGTTATGCCGAGATATCATTGTCGGTCTCCTCTATAGATTTCCTTACAATTTATAACCAGAATGCAAGCTCTATGGTTCCCGAGAAGGAGCGCTGGAAATCAAGATCGTTTGCACTTTCGACGTCCCCAACAGCGCGTCATGCTCACACAATCTCAGGGGCGATGGACGGCACCTTCTTGTGGCTTTCTCCGCAGCGCCACCCACAGGAGCGGTGCTCCAGTTACAAGCCCAAGGCCAGCCACAGCCCAGGTTGCCCGACTCAGATCTCCACTCACGGCTTCACCCCCGAAATGCGCAAGTAAAAAGCTGGCCGGAATGATGCCGGCCAAGGTGGCACATGCAAACCGCCACGCGTGAAGGCGGCTGAGGCCCGCAGCATAGCTGATCATATCGAAGGAAACGAAGGGCATCAGGCGGCTGGCGAAGACAGTGGCCGTCAGGGCGGTCTGAGAGCCCAGAAGCCCGGCATCAAGCCTATCGCCAAACGCTCGCCGCAAGACGTCGTGCCCCAGAACCCGCGCCAGTGCGAAGGCGATGAGCGCCCCCAGCTCGGCTCCGATCACGATGAGGACCGTGCCCCAGATATGTCCATAAGCCGCCCCCGCCGCCAGTGCGATGGGCGCGCTGGGGATCGGGCTGGCGACGACTGCGGTCGTCATCAAAGTCACGATCACGAACGGCCCCCAGAGACCAGCTTCCGCCACCAGTCTGTCGATACGTTCACCATCCAGTAGCCCGCCAACTTCGGAGACGACCGAAGGGGCGAACAGCCAGAGACCGACAAAAGCGACCCCAAGGAGCGCAAGTCCAACGACAGTAGCGGTCCGAGGGGTCATGTCAGATCGCCGCAATGGCCTTGGCCAGAAGGTCGCGCACGTCAGCTGCCACCGCGATCAACTGCGCGTTCTCGATCGCCTGCATGGAGGCCACGGGATCAATCGCGCTGACCTCCACGCCGCCCTCGACCGTGCGCAGGATCA
>JAMWZG010000466.1 GCA_024304855.1 Paracoccaceae bacterium | reverse complement strand
GCGCAATACGAGCTTTTGACCATGGTGGCCTATTCGCGCGGTTGATGCTTCTTCTTGCCCCAAATATCCATCCGACCGCGCAGGTCGAGACAAGTGGTTCAGTTGGCCGCGCAATCGGTGTAACAGGCGGCCATGGACCCGCTTGATCCCGTCATCACGGCGCTGCACGCCGAATCCCGCCTGCGCGTCTGGTCGCTGGTGATCACCGTCTTCGGTGATTGCGTGCAGCATCGCGGCGGGGCGATCTCGACCGTGCGGCTGGGCCGCCTGCTGGGGCGGATCGGGGTGGAACCCGGCGCGCTGCGCACGGCCCTGTCGCGGCTGGGGCGCGATGGCTGGGTGGATAGCGAGCGCAAGGGACGGCTCAGCCATTACCGGCTCAGCCCTTCGGGCCTTGCGCGGTTCACCGAAGCGACGAGCCGGATCTATGCCGCGCCACGCCAGACCCCTGTCGAGATGTGGTCACTCTCCTCGGAGGGCACGCCGCAGACGGCGCTGGCGCTGGGCGGGCTGTGGCTGGCGCCTGCGGATGCGCCGCAGACGGGGAAACCCGCCTTTCGCCTTGTGGGGCGGCTGACAGACCTGGCCCCCGTGATGCGCGACAGTCTGATCAGTGCGGACCATGCGACGGCGCTGCGTCGTCTGCGCGATGATCTGGAGCGGTTTGCCGCCTTGCCCGCCGATCCGCTGACCCATGCGGCGGCGCGGACGCTGTTGATCCATCGCTGGCGGCGGATCGTGCTGCGCTATCCTGACCTGCCGCGCGACCTTTTGCCCGGCGATCTGGGGGGCGATGATCCGCGCGCGCGTGTTGCCGCCGCCTATCGCTATCTGACCCCAGCCACGGAACACTGGCTGGACAGCGTCGAGGGCGAGATAGCGGCGATGCCGCCTGCGGATGACAGCCTGCACCGCCGCTTCCATCTGGCTTTGCCCGCATAGGGCTTGATTTCGCCCCGGTTCGGCGCAACTCTGGCAGCATGTCAGTGCCACCCCCCATTCCCCTTGGTCATGCGACGGCGCCCGAACAGGTGGCCTTCGATCGCACGGAACTTGGCCAGATCCTGACGCTTTACGGGCGGATGGTCGCGCTGGGCGAATGGCGGGACTATGGCATCTCGCATCTGCGCGAGGTGGCTGTGTTCTCGATCTTCCGGCGCACGGCGGAGAACCCGATCTACCGGATCGAGAAACGCCCCAAGCTGCGCAACAAGCAGGGGCTCTATGCGGTGATCGGGATGGACGGGCAGGTGCTGAAACGCGGGCACGAACTGCGGGCCGTGTTGCATGTGCTGGAACGCAAGCTGATCCGGGCGGTGGATTGACCCTTGCCGCCGATGCCCGCATGACACGGCATATCGCCATCATCGGGGCGGGTCTGATCGGGGCCAGCTGGGCGGCGCTTTTCCTGTCCAAGGGGTTGCGCGTCACGGTCAGCGATCCGACGCAGGCGGCGCTGGCGGCTTTGCCCGGTTTCATCACGACCGCCTGGGCGGATCTGGCGCAGCTGGACGACATCGCCGCCGCCCCGCCTTTCGACGCGCTCAGCACCACGCAGGACATCGCCAGCGCCTGCGCGCAGGCCGATATGGTGCAGGAATGCGGGCCCGACCGGATCGCCATCAAGCGGCAGATCGTGGCCGAGATCGAGACGACCCTGCCCGCGGATGCCATCATCGCCTCCTCGACCTCCTCCCTCATGGCCAGCGACATTCAGGTCGGCGCGCGCCATCCCGGCCGCATCCTTGTGGCGCATCCGATGAACCCGCCGCATCTGGTGCCGCTGGTGGAACTGGTGGCCGGACGCGCCACGGAGCCTGACTGCATGGCCCGCGCCCGCGCCTTTTACGACGGGATCGGGCGCGTTACCGTGGTGGTGCAGAAAGAGCGGGTGGGTCATC
>JAMWZG010000465.1 GCA_024304855.1 Paracoccaceae bacterium | reverse complement strand
TCACGCATGGGCACCACCACCGCCCGCGCCTGCCGCGCCCAACCCGCGCGGGCGGTGGTGGTGCCTTTGCGTGAGGCGGGCCAGTGCTGCTTCGGTGCGCGTTCATGCGGGTCGGGTGGGGTGAAGGATGATCTTTCTGCGGTGAGAGCGCGGGTTGCCATCTTGCGATGTGCGGGGGCGGCGGTCGCCTGCGACGTGCAGACCTTGGCTGGGGGTGTCATCCGCCCGCGCGGGTTGGGCGCGGCAGGCGCGGGCGGTGGTGGTGCCCATGCGTGAGGCGGGTCAGAGCTGCTGTGGCGCGTGTCCATGCGGGTCGGGTGGGGTGAAGGATGATCGGTCTGCGGTGAGAGCGCGGGTTGCCATATGGCGATGTGCGGGAGGGGCGGTCGCCTGCGCCGTGCAGGCCTTGGCCGGGGGTGTCATCCGCCCGCGCGGTTTGGGCGCGGCAGGCGCGGGCGGTGGTGGCGCATCTGCGTGGCGCGGGTCAGAGCTGCTGCGGCGAGCGTCCATGCGGCGAGCAGGCCAAGATCGCGCGGGGCGAAGGGGCGGCCCTCGATGGCGGCCCAGGCCAGTTCGCCCATCGCCCGTGTCGGCACCCAGACCGACAGGGCGTTGATCGCCTCGGGTATGAGCATCGGTGGCACCCAGAGCCCGCCCAGATAGGCCAGCGGCAGATAGACGAGATTGGCCAGCGGCACCGCTGTGCGGGCCGAGGCGAGATGACCCAGGGCGATGCCCATCACCGTGGCCGCGACGGAGGCCATGAGGCAGGCGGCCCCCAGCCGTGCCCAGGCGAGGGCCGGCAGGGTAATGTCGGCCATGGCCTGCGCCACGGCCACGACCAGCGCCACGGCCATGGTCACGACCAGCACCGAGACCATGATCCGCGCGACCCAGGGCAGGGCGGCATGGCCGGGCAGGCTGCGCTGCCATCTGGCGAAGGCGGTGGCGCGGTCCTGTGCCACGCTGACGCCGAACTGGAAGAATCCCACGCCAAGCACGGCATAGATCGCGAAAGAGGCCATGGCATTGGCGGCCCATGTCCCGCCGCCGCTGTTGGCCCCGAAAAAGGCATAGAGCATGGCGGGGAAGAGGACGGTGGGTATCCAGAACCCCGGTTGGCGGAAGAGGATGCGCAGGGTCAGGGTAATCTCAGTCGTCAGATGGCGGATCATGGGCGGGCCTCCTTGTGGCGCAGGCGGTGGATCAGGTCTTTCAGGTCGAGCGGTTGCAGCGTCAGGTCGCGGAAGGGCAGGGCTTCGGCGACCATGCGGCGCAGGAGGGCGTCGCTGTCGGTGCTCTCACTCTGCCAGCGCGTCCCGTCCGGTGTCGCGGCCAGCCAGTCGGGGGGCGTCGTGCCTTGCGGCAGGGCAAAGCCGATGCGGGTGATGCGGGTCTGGGCGCGGATCGTGTCGATGCGCCCCGAGAGCACGGTTTCGCCCCGGTCGATCAGGGTGATGGCGGTGCAGATCGCCTCGATCTCGGGCCAGTGATGCGAGGTCAGAATCAGCGTGCCGCCCTGGGCCACATAGTTCTGTGCCACGGTGCGGAACCCGTCCTGGGCGGCGCTGTCCAGCCCGGTGGTGGGTTCGTCCAGAAAGACCAGCCGGGGGCGACCGACGAAGGCCAGCGCAAGGGCGACGCGGCGCATCTCGCCGCCCGAGAACCCGGCCAGCCGCCGGTCGATCAGCGCGCCGAGGCCGAATTGCGGCACGATGTCATCCGGGCGCAGCGGCACGCCATAGCGCGCGGCGGCATAGGTCAGGATCTCGCGCGGGGTGAGTTGGTCGGGGAAATCCGCCGCCTGCGGCGTGGCCCCGGTGATGCGGCGGGCGGGGGCGCTGCCGGCGGGGTGGCCGAAGACCAGCACCTGCCCGGTATCGGGTGCGGCAAGGCCCATCAGCATC